>CAYJIY010000024.1:0-28357 GCA_964370415.1 uncultured Alistipes sp. | reverse complement strand
AGAAGCATATTGAGAACGTAACGAGGATTGTCAGTGGGCTAACTGTGATGCTCCAGTCAAGCACCGCCCCAGCACCGTAGCTTATCACTATGCCCAGCACAATACCTATCACTCCATCAATGAGTGAGAGGATGATAGACTCTGTGAGGAACTGCATGAGGAGATACTTTTTCTGTGCCCTAGCAACTCTTGGTGTTGCATTTTTTAATGTGATTATGACAGTAGTGGCACTATTTTGCCAGATTATTTTCTCGCCTTCAATTTAGTCATTATATTTAAAACTAGTTCTACACCAAACGCTTACTGGTTCACCATTTTCGTTCAGTGCTGGTTCCCACCCTGGAGAGTTCATAAGCAGGTCGTAGGCATCGAGAACGAGATCCAAATCATTTGGCGGGATGCTAACGAGCCATACTCTCTCGACCTTGCCATCTTTTGTGATGTAGTACTCAAATTGAATCGTGTCATCGAGTTCGGCAAATTCGCTATTTTTGCGGCGTTTGAGTTTGTGATCCACCCACTGCTCAAGACTATCGAAGCTGCGGTGTTTGAATTTTGGAGGGATGTGCACATCTTCAACAGAGCTACTCATCTGTTGGAGAGAGTAGTCAATTTTAATGTTAACTTCGCCCTTGCGACCTACTTTTGCGACAACGTTTGTCTGACGGTCGCTAAAAAAATTATACTCGAAGCATACAAAATCGCCCTTTGCAGCACCTGCGGTTTGCACTCTTAGGTATATCACCCCACTGAGTGGGATTACATCTATGGGCTTGCCTTTTTCATTCAGAAACTCTATGTTTGAGCATCTAAACTCCTCTGTGGGGTCTGTTTGGATACAGTACGCATTCAGGATTGAACGAACTACACTCCCTTGGTTCTCAGCTTTAGGCTTGCCACAATTACGGCACTCCTGCGCATAGCAGAGTTGAAATGTAGGGTATAGTGTGAGCAATGCTAATACAAATAATTTTTTCATAATTACGGATCTCTTCTATTATCATACTTTTAACCACGGCAGATCGCCAGCCTAAAGTTTACCTCCACAAACTTACGAATTTAATCTGACTGTTTATCTTTTTTGTGCAATAATTGATCGCTCGGCAAAGATTCGTGACAGCGCTGATTGTTATCTCTCCACGCTCTATACTCATCGGGCATACAACGTGCACAGGGGCGATAACCTGCTTCTATGGCTGTTTTTTCATCGGCAAAAAATACTCGATACTTTGCGTACTGCCCCTTAGCTAGGTAGCGTAATGCTGTGGCACAGTCAAGGCGACCATAGATTCTGCTTGCTCTATGACCGCCCAATGTGCCCTTTATCTCGCTCGTGTACTCCTTGCAGTTGCTCCCTATGAGTCTATAGAGTTTCACTACTTTAGAAATTCGTTAGAGTCTGCTGGTGCCTGCTCTCTATCCGTCAATGAGTAGTCACGAATAACCTTTGCCACTTTGATATTATACTTTTCAAAGAGCGACTCGTGCCCACGCTTTTGCCCTTGGCGGTGCTGCTGATTATTGCGCCATTTTGCAAGCGCCTGCTCGCTCTCCCAAACATTTATGCTCAAGAGTTTGCCCTCCTCTGAGAGAGATTCATATCGCTCGCCAGAGATAAAACCCTCGGCCTTACTTAGCTCCTCGCGAAGCTCTGCTGCTATTTTAAGATATTCAGCCTTGCCCTCTTTGGTGGGTTTCACCTCGAAGATAACTATCACTTGCGAATCTGTTGCTGTCATTATTTTCTCTTTTTTGGTTTTGGTGCTGGATCTGTAAGTTCTGGTATTGCGCCACCCGCCACAGCCCAAAAGTAGAGGCTTGCGACGGTAGCATAGGGTGAAAATCGGCGGTGATACTTGGCGAAGAGTTCCTTTGTGATTTTGCGATGGCGGAAGACCATTCTCATACCACGCAGGATAGCCAAATCGCCGTAGCTCATGATATTGGGGCGCTGCATCGAGAAGGTCATCATCATCTCGGCAGTCCAAACGCCTATGCCGTTCAGCTTGGAAAGCTCGCAGCAGACCTGCTCATCGCTCATATCGTAGAGTGCCGAGATGCTAAACTCTCCGCTCTCGATTTTTTGCGATACGCTCTGCATATACTCCACTTTCCGAAAGCTCAAACCGTAGCTTTGTAGGTGCTCAGGCGTTTGGGCACATATACTCTTTGGGGTGATTTCGCCCAGCCCCTCCACCATTCTGCGCCAAATTGTGGCGTGCGCCTTGGTTGATATTTGTTGTCCGATGATTGAGTGGATGAGCGAGCCAAACAGATCGGGATTCACCTCTCGATTGATATGTCCGACCTTAGCGATAACCTCCGCCAATCGCTTATCTTTGCTTGCGAGGTACTCTTTCTCCACCTCCGAATATCTAAAAAAAAGTCTCTCCATTATCTTTTAGCTATTTCCCAACCTATGATCGATCTCTTGCGCTCTGCTCGCCAGTGGTATTCGCCCACAACGCCCTCACGTCTTATCACTCTGTGACACGGGATTATAAGCCCTACGGGGTTCTTCGCTACGGCTGAGGCTACGGCTCTCACAGCACTCGACATCTCTACTATCTGCGCCAATTGTGAGTAGCTCGTCACACTTCCACTTGGAATAGAGAGCAGAGCTCGCCACACCTTAATTTGAAATGGCGTACCCTTTAACAGTAGCTCTATCTCGCTCTTTTCGTCGCTAAAAATACGAGCTGCAAGCTCCTCAACAGCTGCATCATTGCGCACAAACACGGCCTCCACCCACCTCTCTCTTACAGAGCATAGCACCTCTTCAAAGTCATCGTCCACAAACTCAAACGAGCAGATTCCACGCTTTGTAACGGCAATAAATGCCTCGCCAAAGGGTGTCGGGGCTGAGCCGTAGCTGATCTCCAAATCCTTGCCCTGCTTTTTGTATTCACCAGGGGTCATAGCTTCGATTTTCACCATAAGATCATATGCCCTAGATTGAGCCGAGAGTCCAACATTTTCGCTCGCTGTGATGAGATTGTTGGTCTTTATGAGCTCCTCTTTTAGCGCCTCGACCGTGAGGTATTCAACAAACTGCTTGGGTGTTACTCCTGCCCACTGGGAGAAAGTTCGCTGAAAGTGAAATTTACTCATACCCACCCACTGAGCAATCTCCTCTAAAGATGGCTGCTCTTTGTAGTTCTGCGAGAGGTACTTAATCGCCTTCTCTATTCTGATATAATTTATATTGCTCTCCATAAACGATTAATAATATGCAAAGATAGCTATTAATAAGCAGATTTAGCAACCCGAAAGTTGCTAAATTAGATGGGCCACTACACATCACTACACTCATAGCTACAAGTGACCTTATTTGAATACCATAGGGCAACTAACAAATCCTATCTTAACTAAGGGCGCAGTTATGGGGGCTTAACTTCGTTTCTCTCCTCTTTGCAAGGCGGTGCGAGCACTAGTTCACGTTACTATTGCTTCGAGCGTCGATTCGTACATGCCCTTAAATCGCAATTCATTTTGGGTAAATGAGGATTCAAGAGGCAAGAGAAGTGCCAAAAATGACTTATTAGCCTCGCTCTTGTGTAGATCAAACAACCTACCAACGATCTGTCCTAAATGGCACTAGTGGTTGCTCAAAGCAGGTCTCAGCATTTGCGTTGGGGACATTGCTGAAGGCGTATCGCACGGCTACTGGCTCGGCTACCATATCGCTTGAGACTACGATATTCCAGTAGCCATCGAATCTCACCTGAGCGGGATGGAAGTGGCGATCCTCACCTGCGATCTCGAAACCCGTTACCGTGATTCGTCCATCATCTTTAAACTCACGGAACGCATTGCAAGCATAACCCAAATTATCAAACGAAAGAGTCACCTCAGAGCCCTTTATCTCCATCGATTTATATATTGGGGCATCGTGCGGCAGCCCCTTTACTCCATAATCATTTCTCAGAGCCATAAACGCTAAACGATCCGCCACTTCGACCTTCTTCTCAGGGTGGATACACTCCGAATTGCCAAGATCCGTTGTTGATGCCATACCCGAATTTGGTATCGCTCTCAGGGCGTTGACCTGTGCCTCTACAAGCAAACCTAGCGCTTCTGAGGGGTAACCCTCATACTTATATGGTGCGATCTGCACAAAATAGAATGGCATGCCGGGATTCTGCCACTTTTCACGCCAGAAGTCGACCATCGCCACCATTAAATCGTCATAATCCTCAGGATTGAACAGATTAGATTCGCCTTGATACCAGATAAATCCCTTTGCTGTGTACCTCTCGATTGGGTGGATCATTCCATTATATAACGCTCCACGTTTCGAATTCTCATGCACCCCATTTTTTGTCGCCTCGTGATCGATCCCCACAATGCTATCGATCTGCTCTTGGCTTAACCACGCTTCGATTCTGGAGCCACCCCACGCCGTTACAACTATGCCAATGGGCACATCCAATGCGCCGTTTAACCTCCTTGCAAAGAGATATGCCACGGCACTCGTACTTGCTACATTCTCGATTGAGGGTCTTTGCCAGCCAGCGGATTCGACATCCTCCACAGGCTCAGCTTTAGAGCTATTTGCAACCGTGAAGATGCGAATATCGGGGAATTTATTAGAGTCGAGCAGTATATCAACAGCTTGCGCAATTGGCTGGCGAGGAAAGCCATTTATTGGCATGCTCATGTTACTTTGCCCTGAGCATATCCACACCTCACCGATCATAATATCGGCTACAATTGTCGGGGTGTCTCTATTCTCTTGTATTGAAATACTCTGCTTATCGCCTCTATCGGGGGTTGCCATCATCAGTTGCCACTCACCCTGAGCGTTGGCTTTGGTCTCATATTTATGATCCGACCACGTATTTTCTATTGTAATTCGTGCATTGGGTTCTGCCCAGCCCCAAATATTCACGTTTGCATTGCGCTGAAGCACCATATTGTCTCCAACAATTTTGGGCAGCGTGATCTCTCCCTGCGCTGACAATGCCAACATAACTGCCAACATCAATAACAATCCTCTTTTCATAAGTTAACTTTATTAAATAGTTGATTTATCTCTCGATTTGGTGAAGACATTATCGAGTCAATAGTCGCTGCAACCTCACTACAAGGCACTTTAAGCGTCATCTAATATATAAACTATGTTACTAAAGTGCAAATAAATTCCCTGTTTTTTTTGGTTATGAAATATTTTTTTCTATATTTGTTTAGAGCAGGTAGATCATCGCAACCATCTATTCCTTTACAATTAGGCTTGCACAAGATAGCTCAACCCTGCATATTCTCATCCTAAAAAGAGCTATTAGACATACGTTTTAAACAAACGAAGTAACGCTGTATTTTATAGCAACAGTTTACTCCATACATATATAATATTATTAACTGTTATAATTTATAACCTAAATTGTATGAATAAACTCTACACCCATCTACTGGCTCTGCGCAAATCCAAACTCCTCATATTTGCGCTTATGTTTGTTCTATTGTTTGGTGTCAACACACCACTTAGCGCCCAGAGCACAATCAAGATTTCAGGAACCGTGACCAACGAGGCAGGACCACAGGTTGGAGCCTCTGTTCTGATCGAAGAGCACCCACTCATTGCCGTTGTAACCGATATTGAGGGGCACTTCGAGATCAATGCACCCGCAGGCAGCAAGACACTAGTGATCTCCTACATCGGCTATAAGACCGAGCAAGTGGCAATTGGCAAGCGCACTCTCATCAATGTAGAGATGACTCCCGATGTTGCTGCCCTTGACGAGGTTGTTGTCGTGGGATATGGCGAACAGCGCAAGCAGTTCATCGTTGGTTCGATCTCGAATGTCACATCTGACGAACTTCTAAAAGCACCATCGACGAACCTCTCTAGCATGCTATCGGGTCGCCTTGCTGGTATGACTGCCATACAGAGCACAGGTACTCCTGGTGGCGACAATTTGAACATGCTCATTCGTGGTGCTTCGACATTCAACGACGCAAGCCCACTCATCATTGTCGATGGAGTCGAGCGACCTATCACCTATCTAAATCCATCGGATGTTAAGAGTGTTACGATTCTCAAAGATGCAGCCACAGCGGCCATTTATGGTGTGAGGGGTGCTAATGGAGTAATTATGGTCACTACAAAATCGGGCGAGAGAGGCGCTGCAAGTATCAACTACGAAGGCTCTTACACCCTGACAACCAACACTGCAATGCCTGAGATGCTAGATGCCGATGAGTATATCTATTGGCACAACTACGCACGCGAACTCGATGGTCAACTCCCATACTGGACTGAGGCAAATCTCAGCAAGATGCAATCAATGGGCATACTCGGCGATACGGATTGGTTATCTGAGATCTACAATGATTTCGGAGTTACTAATCAGCACAATGTATCGGCATCGGGAGGTAGCGAGAAGATCAACTACTTTGCAAGTATCGGTATGATGGATCAGGAGGGTATCCTCAAAAATACAGATTTTAAGCGCTACAATATTCGTGGTAATTTCGATGCAAAGATATCCGACAACTTACGCTTCTCGATGAACATTGGAGGGGCAACAACCGAACGCAACTGGCCTGGGCTCAACATCACTCAGCAGTCGGAGTTCTCGCCTATCACCCAAGCGTTCTACGCCCTACCACTCCTTGCCACTGAGTACGATGGTCTGCCTTTGGGCTACACGAACGGCACCTACACATTCACACCTACTGCTGCGCTCGAAGATTCGGGCTATCAGAATCAGCGCAGATACATGGTCGATGCGACCTCTAAGCTAGAGTATTCCTTCAGCGAGGCATCACCACTCAAGGGGCTGAAGGCTTCGATGTTCATGGCGTATAACTTCAACTCTACACTCGATCATGTCTACTCAAGCAAGTTCGATCTCTATCAGTTTGACATCAACGGAATCAACTCATCGACAGGAGGACTCACCGAGAGCTACTCTCAGGGTATTCCGACCAATAATTTCAACAAATCCAACTCACTAGGCTGGCAACTTACACTGCGCCCACAGATCAACTATGAGCGTGATTTTGGACGACACAGCATCGCTGCCCTGCTTCTATACGAGAGCTACAAGAGCTATAGCGATACGATGACAGGCTACAAAACGGGATACTATGTCGACAATCCTATCGATATTTCGCTTGGTTTGGAGAATCTCTCGCCATATGTGACTGGATCGCACTACTCTACGGGCATGGCGAGCTACGCAGGGCGTTTCAACTACGCCTTCGACAAGCGCTACTTGCTGGAGTTCACCTTCCGTGCCGATGGTTCGTATAAGTTCGCACCAGAGAACAGATGGGGCTATTTCCCCTCTGTGGCAGCGGGTTGGATCATATCTGAGGAGTCATTCTTCTCAAGAATCAAAGAGAAGGTCGATTTCCTAAAACTGCGTGCTTCGTTCGGTATCCTTGGCTCGGATGATGTCTCTCCATTCCTCCACCTACAATCTTTTAACTCCACAGCACCTGGCTACGCCTACGTTATCGAGGGGCAACCTATGGCGGTATATTACACGAGCGGCTATGTCTATGAGGATCTCACATGGTCAAAGACTCGAACATACAATGTGGGGGTGGATCTAAAGGCGTTTGACGGCCTACTTGAGATGGAGGCGGATCTCTTCTACAAACACACAGTAGACATTTTGGAGTCGATTAGCAGCGGTGCAAGCTACCCACCATCACTGGGGGGAAACAACCCATCGATCCACAACTCAGGAAGTGTTGACAACCGAGGATTTGAGGTAACCCTAACACACAGAAATAAGATAGGCAGTGAATTCACCTATGGGCTCACGGGAAATCTTGCATGGTCACGCAACAAGGTTCTAGCAAGGGAGATATCTGACAGCTACCCAACATACAGATCTGTTATTGGGCAACCAATGGGACTCATCTACGGTTTTGAGTCGAATGGTCTATTCCAGACCCAAGAGCAGGTCAACGACTACCCTACCGCTCCATCGGGCTACACAGCCATTGGAGAGATCATGTATGTAGATCAAAATGGCGATGGCAAGATCGATCAGACTCACGACTATGTGCAGATCGGGCGCTCACGCACCCCTGAGATGAACTTCTCGCTCAATATCGATCTGGCGTGGCGCAACTTCTCGCTCTCGACTCTACTGCAAGGTGTGGCTATGGCTAACTATCAACTCAATGGTGTCTACGCCAACGGCAACACCGACAGTTCGATGTACACTCGCCCATTCTATGGCGGAGGAAACACGGCGCTATATCTCGTTGAGAACTCTTGGACTCCTGACAACACCGACGCCGAATATCCACGACTCAGAGCTACAACCAACGCCAACAACGCCTGGTCGTCAGACTACTGGATCGTAGATGGTTCATACCTTCGAGTGAAGAACGTACAGCTTAGCTACGCCCTTCCGAGCGATCTGTTGAGCAGAATCAAGATCAAGGCAGCTAGTGTCTATATCGCAGGAACAAACCTCCTCACACTTAGCCACTTCAAGTATGTCGACCCAGAGAACCCTGGCATCAATAACGGATACTATCCTCAACAGAGGACATTTAGTATCGGACTAAAACTTACACTATAAACTCAACTGCACCATGAAGATATTTACAAAAATAGCAGCAACGATAGCTCTTTTTACCATCAGCGCAACATCATGCCAGAGCGTTTTAGATGTCGAACCGACAGATCGATACTCCGCAACCGCTATCTGGGCAAGTGAAGAGGCTGTAGATCAGTATGTAATTGGGCTATACACATGTCTTAGAGACGACTCCGAGATATATAATTACAACCTTGGCAGCTTCAGAGATGCCTACTCCGATCTATTCAAGAGCTCATCGTGGGATCAATACAACCACCCCTACAACAAGACCATGACACAGATGTCATCCTTCAGCGAGATAGACGCTGGGGTGTTCGAGTGCTGGTTCTACAGTTACGATAAGATCAAGCGCTACAACGAGTTCCTGAGAGACGCTGAGACCTATGCCGATAATTTCAACGTCGAATCGATGAATAACCGCAAGGGTGAGATTCACTTCATGCGTGGATACATCTACTATCGCCTTGCGAGAGTCTATGGAGGAGCCGTAATTCGTACATCTGTCGATGGTCCGACTGAGGCTAACAAACCACGAGCTACGGAGCAAGAGACCTGGGATCAAGCGATCAGCGACCTAGAGTTTGCAGCCCAAAATACGCCAGAGAGCTGGGTGGGACAGCGTGGACGTGTAACCAAAGCGGCTGCATACGCAATGCTATCACGTGTTGCACTATTCGCCCAGAGATGGGATGTGGCGATTGATGCTGCGAATAAATGCGCCGAGTATGGGGGGTCACTATCTGCGAGCTATGACGATCTATTCAACAACATCAACAACCCAGAGCTTCTTCTCTCGGTGGAGTTCTTGCCACAGGACCTGACTCACCGTGCCGATGTGTTCTTCCGTCCAATTGGAGATTCACCATACCACAACAATATCAACATATTCGGGGCGATGTGTCCAACTAGCGAGTATGTCGATCGCTTCGAGATGGCAGACGGAACCCCGTTTAGCTGGACAACGCATGGCAACGATCCATACTCTAACAGAGATCCAAGACTCTACGCCTCGATTCTATATAATGGCGCTCAATGGGAGGATCGCACAATAGAGACCTTCGATACGGGGGTTGATGGGCGCAGAGACTTCCAAGAGTCGGGGGCAGCAGGTTCGACCGTGACGGGATACTACTTCCGCAAGTATATTACCGAGGATGAATCCTCGTGGGAGACAAAGGGCAGTTCGCACTACTCTATCGTGATTCGATATGCGGAGGTTCTGCTCAACAAGGCAGAGGCACTTGCACAGCAGAACTGGAGCTCGAATATGAGCGAGGCGCTCGCTACTTTAAACAGCGTGAGAGCTCGTGTAGGATTGCCTGAGAAACAGGCATCGACTCTCTCTGAGTTTATGGCTCTGATCGAGCAGGAGAGGATCGTGGAGCTTGGAGGTGAGGGTCAACGTTTTTGGGATCTTCGCCGCTGGGATCGTGCGGTGGATGTGATAAATGGCAAGAGTCTTCATGGTGTTAAGATCCTAAAGAGTGGTGATAGTTTCAACTACTCGCAGATCAATGTCGATGCAGATAAAACTAGGATATACGAGGAGCGATTCAACCTATTCTCTATTCCGCTAACAGAACGCACGAGTAACATACTAATTGGCGAGAACAACCCTGGTTGGTAGTCATGCCGATGGATTAATTCACTAAAAAAATTGCGAAATTATGAAATACCTTAAACATATAACCATATCGCTCGTCTCGCTCCTAGTGATGGGTGCATGCGCCCAACCCGAGCCACTCTACTTGCATGACGATAATACTATTCACTCGATAATTATCACACCAGGTCCCGACGAGAATGGCAACTCAATCTCAGCTTCGGTTGTTGGTGAGATCAACAACGAGACAGGCGAGATCATCTTCACTGTACCGAGGGCTGACCGCCAAAAGTTTGACGCCACGGCAGTGAAGGTTAGAGCAACCGTAAACTACGATGTGCAGATCACGCCTTCGCTCTCAGGGATCAAGGATCTGAGCGACTGGTACGATATATCGGTAACCGCCACTATGACGGGTCAAAGTAAAGGCTACAAACTGATTGTAGATTACGAAAGATAGCGAAAAGAAAAAACCTTTTAATACATTTAAGACTATGGAAATTAGAAAAAATCTATTCAAATGCGCAGTAGTGGTTCTTGCCGCTCTCGCAACGATCTCTTGCTCGAGTGACGACCCTGGAGAGGTGGTTATCCCTGAAGTTTACGAAGCTGAACTAACGGCACTAACAGTGACTGCAGGCAGCAAATCGATCGAAAGTACTCTGATTAAGGCTCAGAAGGTCGCCGATGTTCTATATATCTACGACGATCTTGAGTGGTTGAAGGCAGCCTCTATCACGGTTGAGGTATCGAAGGATGCGGTCGTGACTCCTGACCCTAGTGGCACTTATGACTTCACACAAGCAGGTGGGGTGAAATTTACTGTGACATCGAAGGATGGCAAAGAGACCAACGAGTGGACTGTAGAGATCACTCAGGCCGAGACATCGGTTAGCGCTGCTGAGGTGTGGAAGAAGAGTTATGCAGACCTTGGCATCACGACTCGCCCAACAATTTTTGGTGGTGCAGTAGCATTCAGCGGTAGCAATTTCGTAACATTCGACGGAAGTGTCTACGACATGGATGGTCAAAAACTCGGTACGCTCAACAAAACGGGCTCTCAGGAGGGAACTATCATATGTCTTTCGAATGATGAGAATGGTGTTCTAGTTGGTTCACTACTCGATGTTTACTCACCAACCGACGATGATAACTCATCTATGGGTACAATCTGGGCTTGGAAAGATGGATGGCAAAACGCACCAACGAAGCTATATGCCAACACAACGGGTAATGTGACTCGCTACATGTCTATCGCGGGCGATGTGAATGGCGATGCGATACTCACTGTCATCACTGGCGGACGTGCAGCAGCAGATCAGACTCACCACTGCTTTGTAGTAACTGGCGGTGACTGGCCTAATCTAACATGGCATCCATTTGTTGTTCCTAACGCTGCGAACGATGGCAACTGGGGACAGATGGTATCTGCAGCATCGGGCGACCCTAACGGTGTATTCTTCATCTGGGATAGCCAGAATCAGAACGAGGCGACAAACGATGGTGGAGCGCTTATCTACACTCGCCAAGGTATCCAAGGCATTGACACTCCACTCTACGGAACACTTTGGGACGATGGACTAGTTGCGGAGCGTGCACACGCTGGAACGCTTCAGTATGGTAACCTCACGGGAGGACACGTTCGTGGTTTCATGTTCGATGGAGTACCTTATGTGATTGTTTCATCAACTAGCTGGCCTGCGGCACGCATCACAATCCAGCCTGCCGACGCTGAGAATCACGACTACATACTCAGAACGCAGTCGATAGATCAAGCTGTACCTGTAGTTAGCTCGGCATACCTCTACAACAAAGAGACAGGTGTGGGCGAAGTTCTATTCCTTGTCGACAACGCAATGTTAGTTAAGTACGAGATCACTCGTGAACTAATTTAATAACCCCTCTAAAGATTGTCCGCCATCGAATAATGTGGTGCGATGGCGGACAATTCAACTATTAATACACCAACTCAAATTATGAAGATTAGATCTATACTCACATCGACACTGCTATCTGTAGCAATTTTGTTCTCGTGCGCTAGCAACAAATCCAACGACAACGAAAAGCCTAAATATCTCTGGTTCTGCCTAGATGCCAACTTTGAACGATTCTCAAATCAAGACACCATTAAGTTCTATCTTGACAAGGCTCTTGAGACGGGATTCAACCACATCGTTGTCGACGTCAGGGGCGTGGATGGATACGTGGCATACAAAAGCGAGATTCTGCCTGAGCTAAAAGAGGTTGACGGTTTCAGGGTTGAGCGAGATTGGGACTATCTTCAATTCTTCATCGATCAAGCCGAGAGTAGAGGCATGGGGGTCTCTGTCTCAGCATCGATATTTCCATCGGGAAGCCCCGCACAGCGTATCGGTCCGATATACGAGAGCGAGGAGCTAGCCGATTTAGCCTCCATACAACACACTCCCGACCAAGGGGAGCTAAACATCATGGATGACCCAACAAAAGTTGGAGCCTTCCTAAACCCTATTCTACCAGAGAGTCGCCAATTCGCCAAGAGTTACATTGCCGAGATCCTCACCAACTATAAATTTGATGCCTTTGTGCTAGACTACTGTCGTTTCCAAGACTTAGAGAGCGACTTCTCGCTCCGAACGAAGGGCTACTTCGAGGAGTTTGTGGGCGCAACGATCGAAAACTGGCCTGCCGATGTATTCACCTATGATGAAAACGGCATGCGAGTTCCAGGCAGATACTATAAGCAGTGGTGGGAGTTTCGTTCGAGATGTATTCGTGATTTCATAGCCGACGTTCGCCTTATGTGCAATGAGTTGCAACCAGGTGTCGAACTAGAGTATTGGGCTGCTTCGTGGCTGCACGCCATCTACACCCAAGGTCAAAACTGGGCGAGCCCTCGATCACGCTTCTACGATCAATACACAGACGACTGGGCGAGTGAGACCTACTACAAATCAGCTTTTGCTGATCAGCTTGATGTATTTATTACAGGCACCTACCTAAATAAAGTGTGGGGCATGGACGATCTCGAATCTATCGAATATGGGCTAATGCGCTCTAATAGAGATGTGATGGGCGATTGTAAGGTCTACGGATCGCTCTATGCGATGAATCACCACGAGGAGTTTGCAGATGCGGTGTACCTGTGTCTTGACAGAACTCAGGGTCTCATGGTTTTTGATATAGTGCAAGTTATACGCTTCGATCTATGGGATGAGATCAAAGCGGGAATTGATAGAGCTGAAAGCCAAGAAACAAATATTTAGAGTATGATAAAGAGTGTAATCAGCAGATTGATCTTCACATCAATAGCTATATGTGGATCCTTGCTACTAGGGTGTTCGAGCACAGAGCCAGAGGTGGTGGAGCCTCCGATTCCTGAGCCAGAGCCAGAGGTGGTGCTAGTCACCAAGCCCAAGATACTGTGGATAGATGCCTCGGCAAATGTCACACGCCTACGCTATAAGAGAAATATCACGGACTATCTCGAACTGAGCAAGCAGATGGGCTTCAATGAGGTGGTTGTCGATGTAAAGCCAGTGCAGGGGCACGTGCTCTACGATAGTGACTTCTTACCCCACATCTCAAATTTAGGGGGTGTGGAGATCGGTGACAGAGGCTTCGACTACTTGCAGTACTTCATAGAGGAGTGCCGAAGGCTGGAGCTCAAGATCACGGTTTCGACAACCATCATGACAATGGGCAATCCAACATCGGGACGAGGACCCGCCTATGACGATCCACAGTGGGAGGGTAAAACCTGCATTGAGTACCTACCAACGGACCAGGGTGATGCGACATACGACCCCACAATATACAAGATGCAGGATATAAAATTCAGCAACGATTGGGGCGTTTTTGCCTTTTTGAATCCAATATATCCTGAGGTCAAAGAGTATGTTCTTGCGATGGTCGAGGAGCTAATCACGAAGTACGACTTTGACGGATATATCTTGGATTATTGCCGCTATAACAACATCAACAGCGACTTTTCACAGGCATCGAAAACAGCATTTGAGCACTATGCAGGTGTTAGTGTCGATAACTTTCCGCTCGATATTTTCGCATACAACATAAACGATAAGACAAACTTCAAGCCTGGCCCTCACTACAACAAGTGGCTGGAGTGGCGAACATCCGTGATTACGGGCTATGTGAGGGATATATCGTCACTCATAAAGCGCCTCGACCCTGAGATTGAGTTCTCGTACTGGGCTGCTTCGTGGTGGCCACTTCCCGACAAGGGGCAGAACTGGTCGAGTTCGAGCACGACGAGCACCACAATCAGCAGTGGCAATCTTTGGTGGGCAACTCCTGAGTTCTATAATCTAGGCTTTGCCGATCAACTCCACAACTTCCAGCTGGGAGCATATATGCCAACTGTGTATGGAGCGAACGACCCTAACTCAGTGGAGTACAACATAATTAAGGGTAAAAAACTCATAAATGGAGATTGCCTGATGTATGGTACGATAGATTGTTCCAACGCATCTTTCGACATAAAAAGTGCAGTCGAACTCTGCCTACTTCAGAGCGATGGAGTCATGGTTTTCGACATGAGCCATGTTGATCGAAATAAGAAATGGGACCTCATAAAGGAGGGAATAGATAACGCAGAGAAAATCCTCAGCGAACAAGCTTCGGCATCGAACTAAATTTATTTATCACTATGATACAAAAACTTACAACACTAACCCTAATTGCGCTACTGAGCATTGGTAGTATATCAGCAAAGAGCTACGAGCTATCATCGCCTAATGGAGAGGCAAAAATCACTGTCGAGAGTGGCGACAAGCTCACATGGAGCGTGAGCTTTGGCGATGAATCTATAATGAAACCGAGTCACATAGGTCTGGTTGTGGAGGGACATAAGCTCTCGCCAGTGGTGAGAAAAGCGACACGCAGGAGCGTAGATGAGTTGCTGGAGGTTGCTGTACCTACAAAATTCAGCGAAATTCGTGACCACTACAACGAGATGACTCTTTCGCTAAAGGGCGGATGGGCAGTTAGCTTTAGGGCCTATGATAATGGTGTGGCGTATCGTTTCGAGACACGACTTGGGGATAAGATGATTAACATCACCAACGAGATCTCGGAGTATCACTTCGCCAACGACAATCAAGTCTACTGGACAAACGAGAAGAGCCCAGAGTTCATAAGCCACTGCGAGGCGAATTTTGAACTAAAGGCGCTATCTAAGATCGATAGTGCGGAGTACTGCTTCCTGCCAACGAGCATGAGTACTCCGTCACAAAAGCGAGTTGTCATCACCGAATCTGACCTGCTGGACTACCCTAACCTATTCCTCTTTGGGGGCGATGGCACTAACCTCACAGCGCAATTCCCAAAGGTTGCCCTTGAGACTAGACTTCGTGGTGACCGTGATGAGGATATGATCCGTAAGGCGGACTACATCGCTCGCACAAAGGGTGAGCGCACACTTCCTTGGCGCATTGTGATGTTGGGCGATGATCGCTCACTGCTGGAGAACACTCTTACGTGGCAACTCGCAACGCCACAAATTAGCGACGATGTAGAGTGGATCAAGCCAGGTCTCATATCTTGGGAGTGGTGGTGTGCACTCAACGTCTATGGAGTGGATTTTGAGGCTGGCGTTAATACCGAGACCTACAAGTACTACATAGATTTCGCATCGAAGTATGGTATAGAGTATATCCTACTCGATGAGGGGTGGTCTGAATCTACGACCAACGTTGCAGCTCCTCGTTCAGATTTGAGTATTGTGGAGCTCGTGGAGTATGGCAAACAGAGAGGTGTAGATATTGTTCTCTGGACGCTTTGGGCACCTATGCAAAAGGATATGGAGCACATTCTTGACACCTACCAAAAGTGGGGGGTTAAGGGTATAAAGATAGACTTCATGCAGCGTTGCGATCAGGGTATGGTGAACTTCTATGAGCAGGTCGCCAGAGAGTGTTTCAAGCGCAAACTTCTTGTCGACTATCACGGCTCGTACAAACCTGCAGGCCTGCAACGCACCTACCCCAACGCTATGACTTTCGAGGGTGTCTACGGCTCGGAGCACAACAAATGCTCGTCTGACATCTCGCCTGAGCATGATCTTGTGATTCCATTCACTAGAATGGCTGCAGGTCCGCTCGACTACACCCCTGGTGCTACGATTAACGCCACGCAGGAGGACTTCTCTATTCGATGGAGCCACCCTATGAGCCAAGGAACAAGAGCTCACCAAGCGGCGATCTATGTTGTCTTTGAGAGCCCTCTTCAGATGCTGTGCGACTCGCCATCGAACTACTATCGTGAGCCCGAATTCACGAAGTTCATCACCTCGGTTCCAACCACTTGGGATCAGACTGTGGCACTCGAAGCTAAGGCGGGAGACTATCTCGTGATAGCACGCCGTTCGGGCGATGAGTGGTTCATAGCGGGGCTAAATGATTGGAGTGCGCGCGATATAGAGATCGCTCTCGACTTCATCGACACCGACACCTACGATGCTGAGATATTTATGGATGGTGTGAATGCTAATGTATGGGCCGAGGATTACAAAATCGACAACAAGGAGCTCACAAAGGGCGATAAACTCACCATTAAGATGGCAAACGGTGGCGGTTGGGCTGCACGCCTAACCCCTAAGAAGTAGCACGATATGAGGAGATTAGCAATCTACATATTTACGCTTCTTGCGACACCTTGTCTCGCTCAAACACAGGGGCGAGTAGAGTGTGCAGGCAGACCTCTTAGCGGAGTTGTGGTGAGCGATGGATTCAACACAACTCTTACCGACAAGCGAGGGAAGTACCACCTACCACACGACCCTAGATCGAGATTTGTATTTGTCTCGACACCATCGGGTTTCGACACAAAGAGTGGCGCTCCTCTAAGCTACTACAACCTGGAAAAGGTACCCAGAAAGGTACCCAAACAAAAGTATGACTTCGAGTTCAAACGCTCCGAAGATCAGCAAACTCACCACCAATTTATTGTCATTGCCGACCCTCAGGTCATAGATAGCACTGATCTTCACTACGTTGCCAACGCTGCACGTGATATAAAAGATTTCGCCCAGAGCAGCGATATTCCTATCCATGGATTTGTGTGTGGAGATATGGTCTCGGACATAAGGAGAGTGCCACTCGATGCTGTCGCCGACTCTCTTGCCATAAGCGATGTAGCTATGCACTACGTTGTTGGCAACCACGATCTTGATTTTGAGACTCGCAGTAGTGATCTTTCGACTCATGTTTTTGAGCAGACATTTGGGCCCGACTACTACTCATTCAATCGTGGAGAGGTGCACTATGTTGTGCTCAACAACTGCCACTCAACGGGGCGTGGTTGGCACTACATTGGCTACATTGAGGAGGAGCAGCTGGATTGGCTGGAGCAGGATCTAAAGCATGTGAAAGCGGGGAGCAGAGTGGTGGTCGTGATGCATATACCATCGTGGTCGACCCATGCGCGCAGAGGCGAGATCGCTCAGGAGCAGGTGAATAAAATAACCTGTAATAGGGATGCTCTATACGCTATTTTAGAGCCATTTAATGCTCATATATGTTCGGCTCACGAACACTATGGCGAGAGTTATCAGATAACACCTCGCCTCACCGAGACCACGCACCTACCACTCAGTGGTCTATTTTGGCTCACGCTTCGCAGCATGGATGGCGTGCCTTGGGGATATACGATCTACGATGTCAATGGCTCCGATATAAGTTGGCACTACAAGGGCGTTGGTCTCGACACACAGACACAATTTGAGGTGTACGGCTTGGGCGAAAATCCCCAAAAGCCCGATCACATAACAGTCAACCTCTGGTGCTATGAGCCAAATTGGCGCATAGAGTGGTGGGAGGATGGAGAGGCAAAGGGTCCAATGCAGCAGTTTCAAGGGCACGACCCAGGCATCGTCAAGCTCATAGAGGAGAACTCTAAGAGGTGGAAAACGAGCTACTACGCCATCCACAACACCGAGCACCTCTTTCTCGCAAAGCCTAGTAGCGCTGATTCAAAGGTGGAGATACGTGTAACCGACAGCGCTGGCAATCAATATGAATGGTCAAACAGATAGGAAAAATAATTAAAATTATACTGATATGAGACTCAAATCACTACTTACACTGCTCGTTGCACTTCTTTGGATTGGCACAACATCAAGTTGTAGTTCGAGCGACAACAACCAAGTGCAACCACCCATTATCGAACCAGAGCTGGACTACCCAAAGGGGGTTACTGTCGAGGATATTGCTATCACCTTCGATGATGGCGAAAAGGCGTATGGGGTCCTAGCGACTATAGATTTCTCTGCCAACAGCAATTTGGAGATCTCAGCACTTAGGCATCTGCCACTCCAAAAACCGTCAGAAGTCTACGCCGATTTCAACACAAATATAGGCACACCTGCGCTTGTATTCAACGCTGGCTACTTCGCTGGCACCTCACCCGTGGGTCTTGTCATTGAGGATAGTTGGCTAGAGACAGGCGGTGTGAGCACCGTAAATCGCACTAACGATCAGGGGCAAAATGTGACGGTCTACCCCGTTAGATCAGCCCTTGGAATGATGCCAAATGGCGATTTCGAGATCCAATGGACCTACTTTGTTGACCCTGGAGCGAGACTCATCTACAAGTTTCCATCAGCTCTTGACAACAACGAAAAAACAGGGGTATTCATGTCCTCAGCACCTACAACTCAGACTCAGGGCGGCTCTGCATGGGCACCTAAGGAGGCGATAGCGGGTGGTCCTCGCATAGTACAGGAGAGTCAAAATGTGGCCGAAGAAAACTACTGGACCGAAGTTTTCCACGGAGGAGGAACTGCGGGACTC
Organism: uncultured Alistipes sp.; assembly: GCA_964370415.1. Taxonomy (GTDB): domain Bacteria; phylum Bacteroidota; class Bacteroidia; order Bacteroidales; family Rikenellaceae; genus Alistipes. The sequence continues at coordinate 9,395 of CAYJIY010000024.1, read as the reverse complement.
ACACGTCAACCACGCACGGCAGTTGGGATAACATCCGACAACAAGCTCCTGATCGCTGTGATCGATGGGCGTTCGATGGGCGGAAGTGTGGGAATAACCCTCCCCGACCTCGCTGATTTCCTAATCGAAAAGGGTGCTGTGAACGCCATGAATTTCGATGGAGGAGGCTCCTCAGCAATTGTTGGCAAGGATGGCAGAGTGCTCAATATACCTAGTGACACGGGCTCATCATCATCAATCATAGAGCGAAGCGTTGCTTCGACATTCACAATATGGGAGAGAGCCCAAGCAGAGTAAAACAACACATTAACAACATGATACTATGAGATTTCACAACATCACCACACTACTACTGTCGCTATTCGTGCTCTGCTCTTGCACCACGCAGAGCGACCCTACGGCTGCGGCTCTCGCCGAGAGATTGATACCTGAGCACGCCGACAACTTCATATTTGAGATCATTGAAAGCGATGAGGAGCACTTCCAAATAGAGAGCCAAGGGCGTAAGATAAAGATTCAGGGCGACGCCCCCCTTTCGCTTGCCGTTGGATTAAACTACTATCTAAAGAACTACTGTCTAACAACTATTTCATGGTTTAAAGACAATCCAATAGAGATGCCCTCTGCACTACCAAAAGTAGAAGAGCCAGTGAGAGTCGGCGCACGTACCAACGAGCGATTCTTCCTTAACTACTGCACCTTTGGCTACACAATGCCCTGGTGGGAGTGGAGCGACTGGGAGCACTTCATCGACTGGATGGCGCTCAATGGGGTGACAATGCCTCTCGCAATCACAGGACAAGAGGCCGTATGGCAGAGCGTGTGGACGCAGCTGGGCATGAGCGATGAGCAGATCCGCGCCTACTTCACAGGACCTGCCCACCTGCCTTGGCATCGTATGACGAACATCGACAGCTGGGAAGGGCCTCTGCCTCAGGAGTGGATCGATGCGCAAGTGATACTACAACAACAGATCGTAAGCCGTGAGCGAGAGTTCGGTATGCGTCCTGTTCTACCTGCATTTGCGGGGCATGTTCCTCAGCGAATCAAGGAGCTATATCCTGAGGCTCAAATCACACAAGTGAGCAAGTGGGGAGGTTTTGCCGATGAGTATCGCTGCTTCTTCCTCGCGCCTATGGATCCACTATTCCAGAGAGTACAAAAGCTATTTCTTGAGGAGCAGACTCGACTCTTTGGCACAGATCATATCTATGGCGCCGATCCTTTCAACGAGATCGACTCCCCAAGTTGGGATCCCGAGACCCTAGCGGCTATGTCGAGCAGCATATACACCTCTCTCACTCAGGTAGACCCCGATGCTGTATGGTTGCAGATGGGGTGGCTATTCTATGCCGACCCTGGACACTGGACCCCTGAGAATATCGAGGCGTTCCTCAGAGCTGTACCTCAGGACAAGATGATACTGCTGGACTACTACTGCGAGTTCATTGAGATATGGAAGCAGACCAACTCATTCTATGGTCAGCCATATATGTGGTGCTATCTCGGCAACTTTGGAGGAAACACAATGATTACGGGCAACTATGAGTTCATAGCCAACAGCATTGAGGATGCCTTTGAGAATGGGGGCGAGAACCTAATGGGTATTGGCTCTACGCTCGAAGGTTTTGGAGTTAACCAGCCAATGTATGAGTTTATACTAGACAAAGCGTGGGAGAGTCCTCTTAGCAACGAGCAGTGGATAGATAACCTTGCCGATCGTCACCAAGGCTTCAAAGATCAGACAGCACGTGATGCATGGCAGAGGATCTTCAAGGATATATATGTGCAGCACTCTGCAACGGGGCATGCAGTCCTCGCGCTGGCTCATCCATCGCTGGAGGGCAACTGGTACTGGACGACGAAGCCCAACACAGGCTATGACCCTGCCCAGCTGTGGGAGATATGGCAGATGCTTCTGCTAACTCCATCGGATAGAGACACCTACAAGTTTGACGTAGTAAACATTGGTCGTCAACTCCTAGGTGACTACTTCCTCTATGTTCGAGACAGATTCACGGCAGCCTACAAAGCCAAAGACCTTGAGCAGATGCAGATCCAAGGGGCGAAGATGATGGCTATTATGGACGATCTAGACATGATTCTTAGTGCTCACAACGAATTCTCGTTGCAAGACTGGATTGAGTCGGCACGAGGTTGGGGGCAGACCCAAGAGCAGAAGAGCTACTACGAGGACAATGCCCGCACGCTGATCTCGGTTTGGGGCGATAGCTACCACCTCACAGACTATGCGAGTCGCACACTTTCGGGGATGGTTAGCACCTACTATAAGGAGCGCTGGAAGATGTTTATCGATCAGGTAACTGCGGCGGCAGAGAGTGGCAAGGAGTTCGACCAAAAGAGCTTCGATAAAGATATAGCCGAGTTCGAGCAGAGGTGGAGAGACTCCTCTTTTGAGATCGTCTACCCTCAGAGCGTAGATGCGGTGGAGGTAGCCAATCAGATAGCGGTAAAGTATCGCAGCGATTTTGACACAATGAAAAAGTAGATATATGAGGATGAAATCAATATTTGCAGCGGCAATAGCATTAGTACTATTCGCATCGTGCTGCACAGAGAACAGATGTGAGGTTAGCTCTCCAGATGGGGAGTTGACGCTCCTTTTCGAGGCTGACGACAAGGGTATTCACTACTCTTTAGACGAGGACGAGGAGCCAATCCTACTCCCCTCAACAATGGGTTTTGAGCTGAAAAGCGGTGATCTATCGCAAGGTTTTACGATCAGCGATGTCTCGTACTCCTCTGTCGACGACTCTTGGGAGCAAACATGGGGCGAAGAGCGCATCGTGCGCAACAACTATAACGAGATGACAGTCTCGCTTACAAAATCAGGCGAGAGCGCACTTCTGATGAAGGTTATATTTAGACTCTTTGATGATGGTATGGGCTTCAGATATGAATTCCCTGAGCAGGAGGCTCTATCGGAGTTTGTCATCATGGACGAGCTAACTGAGTTTAGATTTGCTCAAGACCACCCATCGTGGTGGCTACCAAAGAGCGACCCATACTACGAGGCGATAGCTCGCAACACACCCATCAGTGAGGTTGACACCGCTAGAACTCCCTTCACAATCGAGGGCAAAGATGGGCGCTTCTACGCTATTCACGAAGCGAATCTAACAGATTTTGCGAAGGTGAATCTTATCCCCACCGATCATTCAACCCTAGAGGTGATGCTAACTCCTTGGGCTGATGGGGCTAAGGTCTACGCTCAAAGCCCTATGGCTACGCCGTGGCGAACGATAATCGTTGGCGACAGAGTTGGCGATTTGGTGGAGTCACGACTTATGCTCAACCTCAACGAGCCATCGAAGATTGAGGACACATCGTGGATTGTTCCTGGTAAGTACATAGGTATATGGTGGACTCTGCACCTTGGCAACCACACGTGGTATCAGGGGCCAAAGCACGGAGCTAACACCGCCCTAACAAAGCACTACATGGATTTTGCAGCTGAAAATGGCTTTAATGGCGTCCTTGTAGAGGGGTGGAACGAAGGCTGGGATGGAAACTGGATGAAGAGTAGCGACAAGATCAACTTCACGAAGGCATACCCCGATTTTGATCTGTTCGCAATCACAGAGTATGGCGCTCAAAAGGGCGTTAAGCTTATTGGTCACCACGAAACAGCGGCAAATTCGGTGAATTATGAGCGCCAAATGGAGGAAGCCTTCAAGCTCTATGCAGATGCTGGTGTGAGCCAAGTCAAGACCGGCAATGTCAATGTTCTACGCGATGGTAAAGAAGAGCACGATGGGCAGTATGGTGTACGCCACATGCGCAAAGTGGTGGAGAGTGCCGCCAAGCACAAGATAAGTATCATCGAGCATGAGCCTGTCATGCCAACTGGAGTATCACGCACATGGCCAAACCTTCTATCGAGCGAGGGTGTGAGAGGTCAGGAGCACAATGCATGGGCCGAAGATGGAGGAAATCCGCCACACCACACAACGGAAGTGCCATTCATAAGGGGTCTAGCGGGGCCTATGGATTTCACATTTGGCACATTTAATTTCGAGAATAAGCACAACCCTCATGCACGTGTGCAGACCACTCTTGCCAAACAGCTGGCGCTATATGTTGTGATATACAGCCCTGTGCAGATGGCATCGGACCTACCCGAGAACTACGATGGTGTGCCAGCTTTCGAATTTATCAAGGATGTCCCTGTTGATTGGGAGCAGACCCATGTAGTTGATGCCAAGATTGGGGATTATGCTGTTTTTGCACGTCAGGATCGCAACTCAAGTGATTGGTATTTGGGTGCTATAACCGACGAAAATGCACGAGAGTTGAGCGTAAAACTCGACTTCCTCACTCCCGACAAGAGCTACACAGCGCAGATATATAGCGATGGTGATGGCGCTGATTGGCAGAGCAATCCAACACCTGTTGAAATCTCGGAGCTTACAGTCACAAACCAAAGCACACTTGATCTAAACTTAGCCACAAGTGGTGGTACAGCGATTAGATTTATCGAGAAATAGCTACAAAAAAAGGAGGGGACAAACAATCTAAAGTTTGTCCCCTCTTTGCCAAGAGCGTGAATGGCGAGTCACGCTCTTTTTTACTGCCTACTGCCTTTCGATCAGCAGCTTTATCTCCTCAGGATAGTCGGTGGTGATATAATCAACGCCATGCTCTATCAGGCGCTTAGCTGCACCTAGATCATTTATCGTCCACGAATTGGTGATAAGCCCCATATTGCGTGCCTGCTCAATCCACTGGGGATTTTTCACAAGCAGGACACTTTGATTATAATCAAGTCCATCGAGCCCCGCTTGCTTTAGCTCTTCGGGCGAGAGAGAGCCCCCCAAGAAACTCACAGGCGAAGAGCTCTGGCGGCTAAACTCCTTGCAGACATTCAGGCTAAATGAGATGAACTCCACTTGGCTCTCGATCCCCAGTTCTCGTATAATCTCCATCGCTTTTGCCACCGCTACGACCTCTCGCTGAGGGGTACTGAGGGGTTTGAGTTCAAAGATTAGCTTGAGGTGAGGATGCTTCTGCCCCTCACGAAGATAGTGCTCAAGGGTTGGCATTGGCTCGGCGTTGGCTATCTTTTGGTGCTTTATCTGCTCATAGGTAGAGCTCTGAATATCTACGCCATTTATCTCATTATCGTGATTGACTACGAGTACACTATCGCTGGTCATCAACACATCGAACTCCGAGCCATAGACCCCTATTGAGGCACTTGCTCGCAGAGCTGCAATGGAGTTTTGGGCGCTTCCTTGAAGTGTCCAATATCCTCTGTGTGCGATAACTCTTGTCTGAGCCGTAGATGATAGGGCGCTCAGTAGCAGAGTAAATATTAGGGTTATTCTAACCATTTTGATAATTGTTTTTAATGTTTACTCTAGACTCTTTGCTCGCTCAGCGGCTAACGTTTGACGCAGCTGCTCAGCCATATCAGGTAAGCTATCAATTAGGTTTGTTTGCTCGCCTATATCATCATTGAGGTTATATAGCTGACCCTCAGGATCGTTACCCATCTCAATATCTGTGTATGGGTTATATCTCGCCCCTTTGCTTGGAGAGATGTACTTAAAGCCATCGTCCGTGAGCAACGAGAGTGTACCTCCTATGTTCTGCTCGACGATGTAGTCGCGCCCTGGTTCGGTGCTCTCGCCTAATAAGAACTCCAAAGAGTTGCGACTATCGCTCTTTTCGGGCAACTCCACACCCATTAGTGAACTCAGCGATGCTAGCATATCAATTTGGCTGAATAGAGCGCTGCTGACAACTCCCTTTGGCATAGATTCTGGCCAGCTAACAATCATCGGCACACGTGTACCAGCCTCGAAGGCGCTATACTTTCCACCCCTTAGATCACCTGCTGGGCGATGAGTGCCCAACAACTCGACCGCCTGATCCTCATAGCCATCATCCACAACGGGGCCATTATCGCTACTTAGGATGATGATCGTGTTATCTGCCACTCCTGCTCTGTGGAGCGCATCCATCACCTCGCCCACTTGGAAATCGAACTGAAGGATTGCATCGCCACGAGGCCCCATTCCACTCTTACCAGCAAAACGTGGGTGTGGAACCCTCGGAACGTGTATGTCGTGAGTTCCGAAGTAGAGCATAAACGGCGAGTCGGCGCTCTGCTCTATGAACTGCGCAGCACGCTGTGCTATTTGATCTGCAATATCCTCGTCAACCCAGAGAGCCTTGCCCCCACCCTTCATATATCCGATGCGTGAGATGCCATTCACAATGGATTGATCGTGACCGTGAGATGGGTGCACCTTTAGCATTTCAGGGTTTGACCTGCCCGTAGGTTCACCCTCGAAATTCTCGCTATAACTAACATATATTGGAGCCGATGGATCGTAATTATCCACTCTTCCATTCTCGATAAAGACACAAGGGACTCTATCACCCGTTGCGGCCATTATGTAGGAGTAGTCGAAACCTATGTCTGAGAGATTAGGGCTCACCTCGCCATTCCAATCCTGCTGTGCTGTAACACCCAAACCCAAGTGCCACTTGCCTATGGCACCAGTTCTATAGCCAGCGCTCTTTGCAGCATCGGCAAGGGTATAGCGCTCAGGTGCGATTATCATCCCTGCATCGCCAGCTGCGATACCCGTGCCCTGCACTCTCCAAGGGTAGATCCCCGTGAGAAGACCAAAGCGCGAGGGTGTCGACGTAGCCGATGTGGTGTGTGCATTTGTAAAGCGCACGCCTCCGCTCGCCAGCTTATTAATATTTGGAGTCGGAACCTCTCCGCCATAGCACTCCAGATCGCCATAACCCACATCGTCGGCATATATGATCACAATATTTGGCGCACTCTGCTCCTTTGGTGCCTCAGCACAACTCGAAGTCACGGCACCTGCGGCAACACCTGTTAGCAACAACAATTTATTGTTCATTATCGAAATATTTTAGGTTAATACTCTACATAAATCCCATCTTCTTGCGAGCAAAAGCCATCACCCACGCTGGTGACTGTCCCTTTGCCAGTTGATCACGCATAAACTCCATATAGGGCTCCGTATGTTTGAAGTACAGCTTCAAACCATCACAGAGCGTACTCTTGCGATAGCCATCACCACCCGTATCGAAACGGTGCTTAGGGCACTCTCCACGACAGAGTCTATAGTATTGGCACCTAAGACACTCCGCCGCTAGGGTATTGCGTTTAGCTAGGCCGAAATCCACCCTTTTTCGAGAGAGGTATATATCTTTAAGGTGCGTCTGCGAGATATTGCCTAGTCGATACTCTGGATAGACAAAGTGGTCGCACGAGTAGACATCGCCGTTGTGCTCTACAACTAGGGCATCGCCACAGGTCTCTCCCATCGAGCAGACACCAGGCATCACACCGCACATATTGGCGAGCGTGGCATCGAACATCTGAACGTAGTATGTACCAACGTCACTGAGGACCCATTCATCAAAAATATCGTTCAGGAAGCGACCATAACCCTCTGCCGAAACAGACCACGGTGCCATGTGCGCACCCTCCTGGTCGGGCGATACGATAAGCGGACGATGATGCTCGGGCCTATCGACAACGTGCTCCACGGCTGGCAGGAACTGCATATAGCGGCTTCCAATCGATTTAAAGAATCGATATATCTCACGTCCACGCCCCTCGCACTTGCTATTGACCACGCTGAGAGTGTTGAACTCAACACCCATTCGAGTCATCATATCGACCCCCTGCATCACCTTCGCAAATGTTGGCTGTTGGTTGCGTGTCAAGCGAAAAGAGTCGTGAATATCTTGGGGTCCATCGAGCGAAATTCCGATCAAAAAGTCATTGGCGGCGAATATCTCACACCAACGCTCCGACAAAAGTGTGCCGTTGGTCTGAAGTGTATTCAGGATTCTCTTATCACCTGCATATTTTTTTTGATACTCCAGTGCCTTGAGATAGAACTCAGGTTTAAGCAGCAGTGGCTCGCCACCGTGCCACACGAAGGTCACCTCAGGAACTTCGTTCGACTCTATGTATTGTTTGATGTATAGCTCCAATAACTCGTCACTCATTGTGATCTGCTTACCCCCATATTGCAGAGCCTTATCTAGGTAGTAGCAGTAGTGACAGTCAAGATTACACGACGAGCCCGCAGGCTTTAGCATCGTGGAGAAGGCTATAGGTCCACTCTGTTTGAGAGCATCGTCAAATGTTAAAATTCGCTTTTGTTTCATAGTAACAAATATAGTGATAATATCCTATATTGCAAAGCAAACTCCTAATTTATAGCGCCACAAAACCAACATACAATAGACTCTACAAGTGGTGAGTGAGACAATGCATCGCTCAGTAAAATAGTAATTTGCATATTATTGTAAAAATGTCTACCTTTGCACCAACTATCATCAGAGACAATGTTTGAAGCAATATATTCAGATTGGCTAAAGATTGCCCCTATACTTTACTATGTTTTAGGAAGCATCGCCATATTTTCGATAAATCCCAAAGGGGATACATACACAAACTACCGTGCATCAAAGAGACTCTTTGCTATGCTGGTATTCTCTATGGGTACATATATCGGCTCGCTAGGGGTCTTTGAGTATCGAACAACAAACCTAATTCTAGCCTACTCCATCAACATCTCGACATACTTCATCGCAGCGGGGCTTAGTGGCTATATGTTTGAACTTCTTCTGATTGAAAACAAAGAGATACTCTACAAAAAGGCTAAGACACTATTAATAAAGTGGGGCGTTCTCAACGCAATTCTAATATTCAACTATCTCGCACTGCCCCAAATCGTACAGATATATGTCACGGCACTGCTAGCCGTAGTGCTATTCTCGCACATCGTACTCATCGCTATGGGGTTTGTGAAGAACTACAAACAGATGACACAGCGAGCGGCCGACTTCTATTCGGATAGCGTCACGCCATTTGTAATCTGGATGCGAAATGGTCTGTTTATCCTCTTTGTGATTGGTCTAATAGGTTGTATTCACTCATTCATGCCTCCTGCCTTCAACTTCATATATGGAGTTCTAGCAGCAGCGGCGCTAACCTATATCCTCATCTCGTTTCAGAACTACATGGTCACAATCAACGATATGCTCTACACAATGGTAGATGCCGTTGACGAGCCACAAGTAGAGGAGCCTATCCATATTGATGACACCTCAGATGATCACCCCCTCAAGGAGGCAATCGACAAATGGGTTGCAGAGAAGGGTTTCACCCAAGTGGGAATCAGCGCCGAGGAGCTAGCACAGAGTTTTAACACTAATAGAACGTACCTCTCGGCATACATACACAGCAAGCACAAACTCACATATAGAGATTGGATCGCAATGCTCAGAATCGAGTACTCTAAGGAGCTATTCCTCAGCAGACCCGAACTCATGGTGTGGCAGGTTGCTGAGATAGTGGGCTATAACCG
>CAYJIY010000023.1:0-33229 GCA_964370415.1 uncultured Alistipes sp. | reverse complement strand
GCTCTTTGCGCTTAAAATATTATTTAATTAGTCCAACTTTTTGGGGGCAGTACACAATAGATTCTCCTTTTTTATTTCTCACCCCATCTTTGCCAAATAATTCATCTACACGTTTAGCAATTTTATCCTTATTAATCTCTTTTGTATTCATTAATTTAGCTATCAATCACAAATCAATATCATCAACATATTTGCGCCTATACATTGCCCTCAAACATGTATCTTCTTTTTGCATACGCCCAACTACTTCATTATAGATCTTACCTACTGCGCCATCTCACACGGAGTATCGCCTAGGATTGCGTCAATTGCCGAGAGCTCCTCGTCGGTGAAGAAGAGATTGTCCAGCGCCTTGAGGTTATCGGCGATCTGCTCGCAGTTGCGAGCGCCAATTATCAGCGATGTTACCCTATCGTCTCTCAGACACCACGCCAACGCCATCTGTGCTAGGCTCTGCCCACGCCTTGTTGCTATTTCGTTGAGCTGAGTCACCATCTCTATCATCTGAGGGGTGATTTGCGACTCTTGGAGGAATCCTGTTGGACGTGCAGCACGTGAGTCGGCAGGAATACCACTCAGGTACTTATCGCTAAGCACACCCTGCGCAAGGGACGAGAAGGTGATAAACCCCGATCCATACTTACTAGCTAGGGCTAGGGTCTCGGACTCCACATCACGTGCGAGCATGCTATAGCGATACTGACTCACTAGGCACGGCACACCAGCACTCGCCAACATTTTATAGGCTCTCTCGGCGAGAATGGGCGGATATTTCGAGATTCCAGCATAAAGCGCCTTACCGCTTTTGACAATGTCGACAAGAGCGCCCACAGTCTCCTCAACTGGCGTAAACCCATCGTAGCGATGCGAATAGAAGATGTCGAAATACTCCAAACCAGTGCGCTTTAGGCTCTGATCGATGCTCGCCATGAGGTTCTTGCGTGACGAGCCATCGCCATAGGGACCTGGCCACATCAGGTGTCCCGCCTTTGACGAGATAACCATCTCATCGCGATAGCCCCGAAAGTCGGCTCTTAGAATTCGCCCAAAATTTGTCTCTGCGCTACCAGGCTCTGGCCCGTAGTTATTCGCAAGGTCGAAGTGCGTGATGCCATTATCGAAGGCGTAGCGTATCATCTGGGTCGCCATCTCGAACGAATCGTAAGTCCCGAAGTTGTGCCATAGGCCCAACGAAAGGCGAGGCAGAAGCAGCCCACTTGTGCCACAACGAGCATAGCTCATCTTCTCATAGCGTGCCGAACACGCTGTATATTTCTGATTATCCATACTTTAATTATTTTACATCCAATAACAAATATATAAATTTTCCTCAGAAAACACAACAATTGCATTCAAAAAATTGTTGTATATTTGCACTTTAAATCTGTATGTAATGAAAATTGGTGATAGAGTACGCTTTCTCAACGATGTGGGTGGCGGTGTGATAGTTGGTGAGGGCAAAAATGGGGATCTTCTCGTCGAGCAGCAAGATGGATTTGTATTCCCTGTTGCAGCCTCGCAGTGTGTCCTAATATCACGCTCCGAGCCCAACGATGAGCCACAAAAGGCATCTTCAAGTGATGAGGGTGTGTATCTAGCACTCATTCCAAGCGATCTGAACCGCCTAGCGGAGTGCCCCCAAAGAGTCTACATAGTGAACAATAGCGCACACTCGCTCCACATTGTTGTCTCGGCAGCAAAGGGGGATCAATACCAATCGCTATGCGCCTGCACTGTACCCTCTCGCCAACGCCACTTGGTTGTGGAGCTCTCACGCCAGAGGTTGCTCGACCTAAAGCGTCTACACCTGCAAGCGATTCAATTCAAGAGCGCAGGCACATTCACTCCTCAACCACCCATCGAACGAACTGTTGATCTAAACCACACTAAGCTCACAAAGCCACAGAGCTACCCCTACTCTATCGGTGTGGGCAGCGAGGCATACGCCATAGAGCTAACACCCCGAAGCAAGAGCACATTGGATGAATCACTAGATCTCACAGCACTAAAAAGTGCTATGAGGGAGAAGGTGAGCACACCCAAAAAATCGGCATCAAGTAACAGAGTCACCCCTCAACTCCTCGAAGTCGATCTTCACATAGACAAACTACTCGACACCACATCGGGTATGAACAATGGCAACATCCTAGAGTATCAGCTAGACACCCTACGCTCAACGCTCGAAAAGCACGCCTCTCAAAGAGGAGTCAAAATCGTTTTCATCCACGGCAAGGGCGACGGTATCCTGCGCTCAGCTATCACCAAGGAGCTTAACCGCCGCCAACTTCGCCACGAAGCGGCATCTTTCAAGCGCTATGGCTCGGGGGCTATTGTGGTGACTATGTAAAAGTTACTTTTTTTCTTGATTTTTTGAGATATAATACATATTTTAGCGCAGGAACATAAATCCATCGCAAAATGAAGTATCTAAGACAAGATGCCGATCGATTCTTCAACGATATATCGGTATATCACAAGACACGAACCAACACTACAGCCTCAAAGCGCAAGCGAATCAAAAAACTAATCACGACAGTAATAATGGTCGTGGCGGCATTCTTCACCATCCAACTACTGATTGCTGTTGTTTATCTTGCTCTACACTCATTTGGCATGCCCGAAAAGCAAGCTAGCATAGTTGCTGGACTTGGTGATGTGGTCGTTGGGGTAATCGCCGCCATTGCTGTTGTTTTTCAACTTGGGCAGGATAAAGAGACCGAGCAGAAGCTAAAAGATATCGAGGAGGCAAAGTTCATCCTACAATACAATCAATCCTTCGTGCAGGATGAGAATATGTGCAAGATCGAAGAACTTCTCGAAAAACAGTTTAAAGGAAAGATTGATGGCCCTATTATTGACGATAGCAACAGGCAGGCTCTAATCAACTACCTAGTCTACCTTGAGGGGCTGGCTGCAATCGTCTTTAGAAATGTATTGACCATTGAGACCATTGATGATCTGATGGCCTATAGATACTTCATCGCCATGAACAACAAGGAGGTGCAGGAAGATCAACTATTTAGGGATGCCGACTACTATCGAGGATGTTTCAAACTCTACGACCGCTGGAAACAACATCGCACACGCAACGATCTAAAGGTAATGAACATGAAACACTCCCTCGACCTATGGCTTCTATTCGAGAAGTATATTGATTGTAATGTAGTAGTCCGCAAGTGCACAGATAGCGACTCTTTGGATCTCATAGCAAAGATCATATACCAAACCGACAACTATATCTACCCCACAGCTTTCGGATCTAGGCGAAGGGCTAAAAAGGCACTCGTCAAGCTCATGAATACTAGTAACTGTATATTCTCAAAGGAGAATATATTTGTAGCAACATACAAAAAGCATGTTGTTGGAGCTGCGGTAGTTCTGTCGGATAGTAACTACAAGGAGATTGACGAAGATTTAGCAAAAAAATACAAACTACAATCACGCGGTTTTAATGATGTTAGAACAAAATACTTCAACTCATTTGCAAATAAAGACTACACAGACCACCCCTATATTCTAGCTCTGTGCATCGATAAAAAGTACAGAAGATTAGAGATCGGCACTATCCTATTCAAGCAGGTAGTACTTGCGCACACCCTGAAAGATATTAGCCTAGATGTACTCAAAGGAAATTACGCCATATCACTATATAGCAAATATGGATTCGAAGAGGTTAGCGAACAGAGTGGCTATTCCCTCAACTCACCCGCCCCAACAACGATCAAAATGACACGAAAGGCCAGACCTGTCACCAGACCAGACAATAATTAAGTTTCTTGTGTTTAGATTACAAATAAAACACTATATTTGTACAATTAGAATTTTTATTAAATTATGATAGACATATCCGTTATAATACCAGTATATGGTGTAGAGAAGTACATCGAGCAGAGCCTCAGATCGCTATTCACTCAGACCAAGACCAAAGGTGTAGAGTTTATTTTGGTGAATGACTGCACCAAAGACAGCTCTATGCAGATCGCTCAGCGCATCATTTCTGAGTACCCAGAGCTAAACATCACAGTTATAAACCACGAGGTAAATAGAGGCATTGCCGCCACTCGCCAAACGGGATTTGACAATACCAAGGGAGAGTATACCATCCAGATCGACAGCGATGACTATGTGATGAAATCCACAATGCTGGAGGATCTATACGCCAAGGCCAAAGAGGATGATGCCGATATTGTGTGCTGTAACTTCTATGACCAGAGAACGGGCAAAGAGATGCTAAATCGGATAGGAGCTAACAGGGAGGAGGAGTTTAACAACACGTATCGCCAAGCAAATTTCCCTTCACTTTGGACAAAATTGATTCGTCGCTCGCTATATACAGACAACAACATCAAAATTAACTGTGGCGTAAACGATGGCGAAGACTATATTGTCTTGGTTAAATTGACCTACTTTGCGAAGATAATCTCGCACATAGAGGGGGTGTACATATTTTATAGATACAATGGCAAATCTATAACATCGACAAACGACAATAAATACCTAGACATGCTAAGAGTCCATGAAGTATTAGATGATTTTTTCCTCGATGTTGGCTACGACAACAAATACTTGCGCAGCCGAGTAAAACTATCGTTCAAGTACTCATGTCTAAACCTTGGAAACAAAGAGGCGCTTCCACAAATAGCACAAATGTTTCCTGAGTTGGACAAGGAGATATGCTCAATACGGGAGCTGCCACTCACTGCAAAGATTGTACTTTACCTAGCATCAAAAAAGCAGTTTGTACTAATGAGAGCATTTTTCGCAACCAGAGAGCTTGCGAAAAGAGTACTAAACGTCAAATCGTAATAATCTAAAAAATGCGACTAACCACATAAGTTAGTCGCATTTTCCTATCAGATCAACATCTCGAATAGCTCAGGTTTGTCATTTAGGTAGACATACCGAGCCTTGAAATTATCGAGGCGTTCGAGTAGCGATGCGAGGTCCTCTCGTCGTGCTATCTCTATACCGATGACCGCTGGCCCAACCTCACGGTGGGTCTTCTTCTTATACTCAAAGTAGGTGATATCGTCACTCTCGCCCAAGACATCCGACACAAACTTGCGCAGTGCCCCTGCCCTCTGTGGAAAATCGAGAATGAAGTAGTGCTTTAGCCCCTCGTAGAGCAACGAGCGCTCCTTTATATCCTCACTTCGTGAGATGTCGTTATTACCACCACTCACGATACAGACAACCGTTTTACCCTTTATGTGCTCCGCAAACTGGTCCAAAACAGCGATACTTAGCGCACCTGCAGGCTCCACCACTATGGCGCTGGAGTTATACATATCGAGAATCGTGGTGCAGATCTTCCCCTCTGGCACTGTCGCAAAGTAGTCTGTGACCTTGCGTGTAATCTCAAAGTTGAGATCGCCAACACGCCTTACAGCGGCGCCATCTACGAACTTATCGATATGATCGAGCGTTACGTTGCGTCCCACCTTAACTGAGTTGTGCATAGCGGCAGCACCCAAAGGCTCTACCCCCACAATGCGAGTTGCAGGAGACAGTTCCTTGAAGTAGGCACCAACACCTGAGATAAGACCACCACCACCAATGGGCACAAACATATAGTCTATATCTGAGGGTGCATCTTGGAGTATCTCCACCGCCACTGTTGCCTGCCCTGCGATGATCTTTGGATCGTCGAACGGGTGAACAAAGTGCGAGCCATCTCTTTGACAGCTCTCAATAGCTGCAGCGGCGCACTCATCAAAGGTATCACCACACATGACGATCGTAACATACTCACCTCCGAAAGATCTCACTTGACGAATCTTCTGCTTGGGGGTTGTCACGGGCATGAATATCTTGCCTTTTATGCGCAACTCGCTACACGCATAGGCCACCCCTTGGGCGTGGTTTCCCGCACTAGCGCACGTTACGCCGCAGCCTCTCTGCTCTTGGCTCAAAGACGCTATTTTGTTGTATGCTCCCCTAAGTTTGTAGGATCTCACACGTTGTAGATCCTCTCGCTTGAGGTAAATACTCGCCATGTAACGCTCCGAAAGGTGTTTACTATAGACTAAAGGAGTGCTATCAACACACTCACGAAGAGTGTGTTGAGCACTATAAATATCGGCAAGCGTCGGATAATAACTTTGCATTATAAAAAATTACTTATTTGGTCTAAGTTTACGTACAACCTCACCCGCTTGCCACATCTCCGAATTTTTAAGCTCAGAGAGCTCCGCCTCCAACTTCTCGCGATAGTCTGGTGTGCTGTTCGAATCGATCGAACGCTGCGCCTCGTTTCCTGCTACTACCTCAGAGTATAGCTCCTCGAATACTGGCTTTGTAGCGTCACGGAACTTCTGCCACCAATCCAAAGCACCACGCTGTGCTGTTGTCGAGCAGTTGGCGTACATCCAATCCATGCCGTTCTCTGCAACCAACGGCATAAGGCTCTGTGTGAGCTCTTCCACGGTCTCGTTGAACGCCTCAGATGGTGAGTGACCATTGGCACGAAGTGTGTCGTACTGCGCTGCAAAGATCCCCTGAATAGCCCCCATGAGAGTTCCACGCTCGCCCGTAAGATCGGAGTAGACCTCATTGCGGAATGTAGTCTCGAACATATAGCCCGAACCCACACCAATTCCCATCGCCTTTACTCGCTCATAGGCGTTGCCCGTTGCATCCTGATACACCGCATAGCTAGAGTTTAGCCCCGTGTTGTCGAGGAACAGACGACGAAGCGATGTTCCTGAGCCCTTAGGCGCAACCAAGATCACATCTACATCGGCTGGAGGGATAATGCCCGTTCTATCGCTGTATGTGATACCGAATCCGTGCGAGAAGTATAGCGCCTTGCCTGATGCGAGGTTTTGCTTGATAGAGTCCCACGCTGCGATCTGACCTGCATCTGATAGCAGGTTACACACGATTGTACCTCTTTGTGTCGCCTCCTCGATGCTGAAGAGAGTCTCGCCCTCAACCCAACCATCGCTCACTGCTTTGTCCCACGTCTTGCTACCCTTGCGCTGACCTACGATCACACGAAAGCCGTTGTCACGAAGATTTAGAGCTTGACCTGGTCCCTGAACACCATAACCAAGCACTGCGATTGTCTCATCTTTAAGTGTCTCCAAAGCTCTCTCCAAAGAGTACTCTTCTCTTGTCAATACGGTCTCTTCAGTACCGCCAAAATTCAATCTTGCCATTGCTTTTTTCTGTTTAGTTAATATAATTTTCTAATATTTTCATCTCCATTTCGGCATCTATTGCCCCCTTGTCACACTCCACAACTCGGAGTATGAACGCCCACTTTTCGACTTGGCGAATCACATTCTCGATATTGGGATTCTCCGCCGCAATATCCACCAAATATCTATCTACGCTCTCCACCGAAGAGGGCGCGCACTCTATCGCCACAACTCTCACGTTGCGGTAGCTGAGTGTCGAGACTATCATATCCATCACCGACTCATCCGCCTCAGCGTAGATCGCTATTGTGTATCTGTTCATAGTTTATCCCTCCTCTATTTTAGTAAAACATTATACAACGACGCTCCCGATGGAACCATTGGGAAGACATTATCCTCCTTCTCCACAATCACCTCCACGATTACGGTCCCCTTGTGGCCCTTTATCTGCTGGATCTGCTCCTCTAGCGAAGTGCGATCCTCTAGCTTCACATACGCCACACCATAGGCCTGCGCAATGTGCGAGAAGTCGGGGTTGATCATTGGTGTCGACGAGTATCGCTTCTGAAAGAACATCTCCTGCCACTGACGCACAAGCCCCAAGTAGGAGTTATTCATGATAAAGACCTTAACATCGATGCCATACTGCATTATCGTTGCGAACTCTTGGATATTCATCTGAATACCACCATCACCCACAAACAGGCAGACATCCCTATCAGGTCGCCCCACCTTTGCGCCCATCGCTGCAGGCAGGCCAAATCCCATCGTTCCGAGCCCTCCTGAGCAGATAAAACTGCGAGGGTGCTTAATTTGAGCGTATCTTGCTGCGAACATCTGCTGCTGTCCAACATCTGTCACCACTATCGCCTCGCCCCCATAGGCCGAAGTCACGCTGTGCACCACCTCCGCCATCTTCAGCGATTCGCTTTGCGGATTTAGCTCCTTATCCACGATCTGCTCTTGCTCCACTTTTTTGGCAGCCCTGAACTCAGCGAGCCAGCTCTCATCAGCTCTATTGTCAACTAGGTCGATGATCTGAGAGAGGAAATCCTTAGCGTCTGCCTCAACCTCATAGTCGGTATTTAATATCTTACCTATCTCGGCAGCATCTATATCTACATGAAGAATCTTTGCGTCCTTAGCAAATGTCGCCACCTTGCTCGTTAGGCGATCATCAAAGCGCACCCCAATTCCAATCACAAGATCACACTTATTGAGGTTGAGATTGGGAGCATAACAGCCGTGCATACCTAGCATACCGACAAAATTCTCGTTTTGTGTAGGCAGGGTCGACAACCCCAATAGGCTCGATGCCACCGGGAAGTTGGTCTTCTCCAAAAATGCCTTTAGCTCGGCATCGGCACCACTAATCTGAATACCGTGCCCTATGATAACCATCGGACGACGGCTCTCATTGATAGCCTCGGCAGCCTTTGCGAGCTGTTCGGGGCGCATCTGCGGCTTTAGAGGACACGAGCGCATCTGCGTCACTCTCTCATGGCTGATCGACTCTAGCGCTCCCAGCTGTGCATCCTTCGTGATGTCGATCACAACTGGTCCTGGACGACCACTCCTAGCGATGTGAAACGCCATTGCGATGGTCTTCGTAATATCCTCGGCACGCTTTACGAGCACACTCCACTTTGTTATCGGGCGTGTGATTCGTGTAAAGTGCGTCTCCTGAAAGGCATCCGTTCCAAGCATAGCAGAGTGCACCTGACCACATATCACCACCAGCGGTGTAGAGTCCATATCGGCATCGGCAATCCCCGTGATTGCATTGGTTGCCCCAGGGCCCGATGTCACGAAGCAAACCCCCGTTTTTCCTGTCGCACGTGCGTAACCCTCAGCCGCATGCACCGCTCCCTGCTCATGACGTACTAGCAGGTGCTTCAATCTGTCTGTGTAATCATACAAAGCATCATACACGGGCATGATAGCTCCTCCTGGATAGCCAAAAATCGTATCGACACCCTCAGCTACAAGTGACTCCATGACCGCATAGGCTCCATTTGCTCTTTTTGTTCTCATACGCACTCTGTTTTTATTCTATTATTCTCACCGCTCCCTTATCTGCCGATGATACGAAGTGTGCATAGGCTCTCAACGCCTTCGACACCACCCTATCTCTGCACTGTGGAGCAAACTCTTTTTGCGACTCTCTGCGCTTTTGTATCTCTGTCTGATCGACCTTTAGCTCGATCGATCTATTCGGTATATCAATCTCTATTGCATCGCCATCCTCAACCAACGCTATTAGACCACCTGCCGCCGCTTCGGGCGAGACGTGCCCAATAGATAGCCCCGATGTACCACCCGAGAATCGTCCGTCGGTCAAAAGGGCGCAACTACGATCCAGCTTCATGGTCTTGAGGTACGATGTCGGATAGAGCATCTCCTGCATACCAGGCCCACCTTTAGGTCCCTCGTAGCGAATTATCACTACACTACCCTCAGTGACCTTTCCACTCAATATCCCAGCCATTGCATCCTCCTGCGACTCGAAAACCACGGCTCGCCCCTCAAACTTCAGAGCACTAGGATCTACCCCAGCGGTCTTGACTATACACCCCTTTTCGGCAATGTTACCAAACAAAACCGCTAAGCCACCATCCTGAGAGTACGCCCCCTTAACGGAGCGGATACAGCCCGACTCTCTGTCGAGATCCATCTCTGCGTAGCGACTCGATTGAGAGCCCATAACAAGGTTGCGCACGCCCCCAGGCGCTGCTAGATATAGCTCCTCGATGGTTGGGTCGCTATAATCTGTATATTTTGTGATCTGCTCACCGATAGTTCCGCCACAGACACTCTTAGCATCAAGGTGCAAAAGCTCAGCCTTTTTGAGCTCTCCCAGAATCGCCATTATCCCCCCTGCTCGGTGCACATCCTCGATGTGGTAACTGCCATTTGGTGCGACCTTGCACAGAACAGGCACTTGGCGAGAGAGCTTGTCAATATCGCTCATCGTGAAGTCAACCTCCGCCTCATGGGCTATAGCTAGGGTGTGCAAAACCGTATTCGATGAGCCCCCCATAGCGATGTCGAGCGTCATGGCATTGAGCACAGACTCACGTGTCACGATCGAGCGAGGAAGCACCCCCTCATCGCCATCACCATAGTACTGCTCACACATCTGTGTGATCCTCTCGGCAGCCCTCTCGAACAGCTTTTTTCTGTCGGCATGTGTCGCCAACAGCGTACCGTTTGCAGGGAGCCCAAGCCCTAGAGCCTCCACAAGGCAGTTCATCGAGTTTGCGGTGAACATCCCCGAGCATGAACCACACGTTGGGCAGGCGCTACGCTCTACATCTTCGATCAGCTCATCGCTATTCGACTCATCTGCCGCCATAACCATAGCATCCACCAGATCGAGCGCTCGCCCCGCAGAGCTTCGCCCCGCCTCCATAGGACCTCCCGACACGATGATGGTCGGAATATTGAGCCTCACGGCCGCCATCAGCATCCCTGGCGTAATCTTATCGCAGTTGCTTATACATATAAGTGCATCCACCTTGTGGGCGTTTGCCATGTACTCCACGCTGTCGGCAATCACCTCACGTGAAGGCAGCGAGTAGAGCATTCCATCGTGCCCCATCGCAATTCCATCATCGATGGCGATGGTGTTGAACTCGGCAGCGAAGTAGCCTTTTTGGGCGATCATCGCCTTGATCTCCTGCCCAATTTCGTGTAGGTGCACGTGACCTGGCACAAACTGCGTGAATGAGTTCACAATCCCGATAATCGGGCGGCCAAAGTGTTCGGGAAGCATCCCATTTGCACGCCATAGAGCACGTGCTCCAGCCATTCTTCGTCCGCTTGTAGTCTGTGCGCTTCTCAAACTCCTCTTCATATCTTATCTTAAATATTTGCTACAATATAATCACCCACCTCGCTCGTAGAGTAGCTCCTAGCCGACTTCACAGCGAGATCTTCGGTCACAACCTCATCGTTTATTGAGCTCTCAACAGCCGCTCTCACAGCCTGAGCCTCCTGCTTTAGCCCCAAGTGCTCGAGCATCATCGCCGCCGAGAGGATCATCGCCAATGGATTGGCTATACCCTTGCCTGCCGCTTGGGGATACGATCCGTGTATCGGCTCAAAGAGAGCAACTCCCTTGCCAATCGATGCCGATGGCAAGAGCCCCAACGAGCCGCTAATCACGCTCGCCTCATCGGTGAGAATGTCGCCAAACATATTCTCAGTGATCATCACATCGAAGTGCGCAGGGCGCTGAATGAGCTGCATTGCCGCATTATCGACAAACATATACTCCACCACCACATCTTCATTCTCGCTCTGCATCTGCTTTGCCACTTCACGCCACAGACGAGATGTCGCTAGCACATTTGCCTTATCGACCACTGTGAGGTGTCCCCTGCGCTGGCGTGCAAGCTCGAAGCCTACCTCCAACACTCGGCGAATCTCCTCACGAGAGTAAGTACAGCTATCAAAAGCGGTGTTTCCATCCTCGGTGCGCCCTCTAGGCGAGCCAAAGTAGATTCCCCCCGTGAGCTCTCTCACACAGATAAAATCCACCCCCTCGATCCTCTCCTGCTTGAGAGGTGAGCGGTCTGCCAACTTATCGAACATCACCAACGGGCGCAGGTTAGCGTAGAGCCCCAACTCTTTTCTCATCTTGAGAAGTCCCTGCTCGGGGCGCACCTTCGCCGATGGATCGTTATCGAAACGAGGATCGCCAATCGCTCCAAAGAGAATAGCGTCACTCTTCTGGCAAATCTCGTGCGTAGAGTCGGGGTATGGCTCCCCAACAGCATCGATCGCCGCCGCACCAACCAAAGCTGGCACAAACTCAAAGTTGTGAGAGAATTTATCTGCCACTCGTGTCAGAACTTTTACCGCCTCGGCGATAATTTCGGGACCAATTCCGTCGCCCGAAAGCAAAGCTATATTATACTTCATACTCTATCTTCATAGCCCTCGATTTCGGGGCGTTTACTAACTAAAAAATCTATATCGTCATAGCCATTAAGCAGGCACTCCTTCTTGTAGCCATCTATAGCGAAGCTCTCGGTGCGTGATGTGGTACAACACATCAGCGTTTGAGCCTGAAGATCCACCACAAACTCAGAGCTTGGATCCTTGGCAATGGTTGCGAAGATCTGAGCCACAAACTCTTCGCTCACCGCAATTGGCAGCAGACCATTATTGAGCGCATTATTCTGAAAAATA
Source organism: uncultured Alistipes sp. (assembly GCA_964370415.1). Classification (GTDB taxonomy): domain Bacteria; phylum Bacteroidota; class Bacteroidia; order Bacteroidales; family Rikenellaceae; genus Alistipes. Next base: position 20,891 of record CAYJIY010000023.1, on the reverse strand, counting down.
TCAGCAAACGAACTCGACACCACGACCCTGAAACCATAGTCGTAGATCGCCCATGCAGCGTGCTCACGTGACGAACCACACCCGAAATTCTTGCCTGCGACCAGAATTTTACCACCATAGATGGGGTTACTCAGCGCAAACTCCTCGATTGGTTGCCCCTCGGCATCGTAGCGCCAGTCACGAAATAGGTTGTCGCCAAAGCCCTTGCGCTCCACCGCCTTCAGGAAGCGAGCAGGGATGATCTGATCCGTATCTACATTCTCAATCTCAACGGGCACTGCCGTGCAGACGAGTCTCTCAAATTTTTCTATTGCCATATCTCTACACCTCTGAAATTACACCACTAAGCGCCGCCGCAGCTGCTAGACGCACACCACACAACATTGTGCGAGCACCAGGTCCCTGTCTACCCTCGAAGTTGCGATTCGAGGTCGAGAGCGAGTACTTCCCTGCTGGGATCTTGTCGCTATTCATCGCCAGGCAGGCACTACACCCTGGTTGGCGAAGCTCAAAGCCCGCCTGCTCGAGGATCTCGACTAGCCCCTCTTCGTGGGCAAGACGTTCAACCTCCTTAGAACCAGGAACCAACCACACGATTACATCATCCGCCTTTTTATGCCCCTTGACCGCCTCGGCAAACTCTCTAAAGTCCTCGATTCGGCCATTCGTGCAACTTCCGACAAAGACGTAGTCTACCCTTTTTCCTAGCAGAGATTCGCCCTCCTCAAAGCCCATATATTGCAGCGCCTTGATATAAGACTCCTTGTCTCCACCTCCTAGATCCTCGCTCGATGGGATTCTATCGCCCAAAGCGATTCCCATTCCTGGGTTTGTGCCATAGGTCACCATCACAGATATATCTTCGGCTTTGAAGTGGTGCTCCTTATCGAAAGTAGCGTCTTCGTCGCTATATAGCTCCATCCATCGGGCAACACTCTCGCCCCACTGCTCTCCTTTTGGCGCAAAATCACGCCCAAGGATGTAGTCAAAAGTGGTCTGATCGGGAGCAATTATCCCCCCTCTGGCTCCGCACTCGATACTCATATTACATACGGTCATGCGTCCATCCATGCTCAGAGCTCTAATGGCGCTACCTGCAAACTCGATGAAGTAGCCCGTACCCCCCGCCGATGAGATCTGCGAGATCACATACAGAATCATATCCTTTGCCGAGACACCCTCCGCAAGCTCACCATCGATAGTGATTCGCATGGTTTTAGGTTTGGGTTGCAGGATAGTCTGCGATGCGAAGACCATCTCCACCTCAGAGGTGCCGATACCGAATGCCACCGCCCCGAAAGCTCCGTGAGTAGAGGTGTGCGAATCGCCACACACGATAGTCATCCCTGGCTGAGTTATCCCCTGCTCAGGGCCTATGACGTGGATTATGCCGTGGCGAGGGGTGTTCAATCCCCAAAGCTCAATGCCATTCGCTGCGCAGTTCTCAACCAAAGATGCCACCTGTGCTGCCGACTCTGCATCGCTGATCGGCAGGTGCTGATCCTTAGTTGGGATATTATGGTCGGGAGATGCCGTTGTTCTCTCTGGTCGAAAAACCTTCAACCCACGATCTCTCAGCCCCTTGAATGCAACGGGTGAGGTCACCTCGTGAATGTAGTGGCGATCGATATAGAGAATATCACGCCCCCCATCTAAGCTCTCAACGATGTGTGCATCCCACACCTTATCAAATAGTGTCTTTCCACTCATGTTCTATATCAATTTATTTACCCCATCAATGAACGCCTCGACCGAAGCTACAACTATATCTGTGTTCGCTGAGAATCCATGCGCCATGCGACCATTCGATGCTATCTGCATGTGTACACGCCCCACATCGTTACTACCCTTGCTCATCGACTGGATGAGGAACTCCTGCAGGATGATCTCCTTTTCGAGGATCTTCTTCACCGCCTTGATAGCTGCATCCATCGGACCATTACCCCAGTCGGTGAGGGTTATCTCCGTGCCACCAAAGTCGAGGACTACGGTTGCAGTTGGCTTTAGCGTACCTGCCAATACCTGAAGGTATTTAAGCTCAATTTTTCGCTTAACGGGAGTTGCCTCACCGCTCACTAGCGATATGATGTCATCATCGCTGATGTTCTTCTTCTCGTCAGCTAGGCGCAGAAAATCGATGTATAGTTTGTCCACTCGCTCCTGCTCTAGATCATAACCCAAGCGCTCAAGGTGGTGCTTTAGTGCCGCACGTCCGCTCCTCGCCGTGAGGACGATAGACGAAGTGTCGATACCCACATCCTTGGGATCGATGATCTCGTAGCTCTCTCTAGATTTAAGCACCCCATCCTGATGGATTCCCGACGAGTGCGCAAAGGCGTTGCGACCCACGATAGCCTTGTTTGGCTGCACAGGCATATTCATCAGTGTTGAGACCATGCGCGAGGACTCCATAATCATCTGAGAGTTGATATTCGTATGGTAGCCTAGCCCCGTGTGGCACTTCAGCGCCATGACAACCTCCTCCAACGAGGTGTTACCTGCTCTCTCACCAATTCCATTTATAGTGACCTCCACTTGGCGCGCTCCATTTAGAACGCCACTCAGAGAGTTAGCTGTCGCCATACCCAAATCGTTGTGGCAGTGTGTCGAGAGAATTGCCTTATCGATATTCGAGACGTTCTCCATCAAGAACTTGATCTTCTCGCCATACTGGAACGGCATGCAGTAGCCCGTAGTGTCGGGAATATTAATCACCGTTGCACCAGCTTTGATCGCCGCCTCAACGACTCTTGCCAAATACTCAGGTTCGGCACGCCCTGCATCCTCGGCGTAGAACTCCACATCTTCGACAAAAGATTTGGCATACTTCACCGCTGCCACAGCACGCTCGATGATCTCCTCAGGGTTTGATTTCAATTTATCATATATGTGCGATGGCGAGACCCCAATACCAGTATGGATACGACCATGCTTTGCATATCTGAGCGCCTCGGCTGCAACCTCTATATCTTTGGGAACGGCACGTGTGAGTGCACATATCGTTGGCAATGAAACGGCTTTCGATATCTCAACCACAGAGTTGAAATCCCCTGGACTTGAGATCGGAAAACCCGCTTCGATCACATCTACACCCAACTGCTCTAACGCCTGCGCCACCTCAATCTTTTCGATCGTATTGAGCTGACAACCTGGAACCTGCTCCCCATCACGGAGCGTAGTATCAAAAATATAGACTCTCTCTGACATAATTATTAATATATATTATACAATTTACAATCTACTAAAAAAAAGCCCTTCAGCATAACTAAAGGGCAACATCTCATTTTCTATCCAAACCATAGATATACGCCACTTCAAGCCATTAATTCAATAATAGCCAGAATCAGCAGGTCAAATATATAAGTAGCAACTACCATAACGCATAAATATCAATCTGTAAGTCCTGCAATATAGACATTATATATCACAATACCAAATTTATAGACGCCACAAAAACACAAAACACCGTGTCTCAAAACAGTGAAAAACACAATTTTGATTACAATTTAAAAGCCCAAAATATCTCTTCGCAAAAAATATGAAAGCCAGAGATCGCACATCACAACAAACCATTAGATTAAATTATTTTAAAAATAAAATGAAAAAAATCATAATATATATTACACAAAAAAAGGGTGTCACGAATTGAATCGCGACACCCTCTATTATAATAGGTATGTGTAACTTACTCTTAATTACTTAGTAATAACACCAAACTCAGCGATCTGAGCTTGATTTCCAGTACCTGGAGCGATCTGCTTAACCACGAAGCGTAGTGTTGATGCCTCTACTGGCTTGTCAAACGTCACATACTGCTGAATTGGGTTAGCCTTGATGTTCGAGAACTCACCCTCCGCAACTTTGCTTCCATCGGCATAGATCTCATACTGGCTGATAACGCCACCACCCCATCTGTTCTGGTTTGGAAGGTATGTGAATCCTGCAAGCGTGTACTTCTGACCAAGGTTGATTGTAACGCTATTGCTACGATCAACATTGAAGTTAGAGTAGATGTTGCTATCGAACATGCTCTTATTACCCTCAGCGCCCTTCACTGTGAAGCCCGATGTCAAGATATCGAAGTTCTTTGTTGCAACAGGACCTAGGCGAGTATCATCAGCCATATCTTGTGTGATAGCACGCACAACACCCTTACCATTCATCTCGAACGAACCTGTATAGCGTGGTGAGTTAACCGTTGGCTCCGATCCGTCAGTCGTGTAGTACACGTTAGACATTGCATCACCAGCCTTGATCGTTACAACACCTTGTGCATTACGGCTAATTGTTGGCTCAACAAGCAGTGCAGGAGCTAGGAACGCCTCGATATTGTTGATCGTAAGTGGTCCACGAGCCTCGTCGAAGCTAATCTTTAGCTTATCAGTTGTGATGTTAGCAAAGCGGATAATACGCTTATAACCTACAGTTGTTAGGCTATCCGTTGTTGGAATATCCTTCCACTGCTTCTCTGCATCCATATACTTAACCGAGAAACCATCAACTCGCTGTCCTAGAGGAATGTACTCCTGTAGAAGTAGGCGGTTCATCTCCGTAGGCTGAGCAAATGTGAATGTGATATCGCCGCTAGCAACTCCATCTTCAGTTGCCCAGTAGCTATCCCAATCACCATCGCTAACCTTCTTAGCACGGAACGCACGTCCACGCTCGTTGCTAGCCTCAACCGTCGCATCCTCCAACAAGTTAGTCTCCAACTCACGAGAGATAGTCTGCCACCACTCCACGATTCTCGCCGAATCTACTGGGTGAATAGTTCCACTAAGTGCAACTGGGAAGTTCAACAATAGGTTGGCATTGCGACCAACACTCTCATAATATATATCTACTAGGTGGCTCAATGAGTGTAGTTGGTGATCCTCTCTAGCATGGTAGAACCATCCTGGACGGATTGACACGTCAACCTCACCTGGCAACCAGATATCGCCGTTCTTACTTCCGAAAGGAAGCTTCGTGTGATCCTCCTTCACGTTAGAATATGTAGCCCAGTTAGTCTGACCAGCCCAACCGCTCTCGTTACCTATCCAACGAATTGTAGGCACCGTACTACCAAAGATCATGGCGTTAGGGAAACGATCGTGAATGATCTTCACACTCTCCTCATACTCATAGTATGTCGAAGCGTCGATCTGACGACTCTCTCTTGCACCACCGTAGTAACCATCACCACCGTTAGCGCCATCAAACCAGTACTCGAACAGTTCAACACCGTCGCAATACTCCGTGATTAGCTCCTCAATTTGGTTTCTGAAGTACTCAGTGTACTCTGCACGACCATACTCTGCGTGGTTTCGATCCCAAGGCGAGAGGTAGAGTCCGATCTTCAGGTCATTGTCACGACATGCGTCTACCAATTCGCGAACAACATCACCCTGACCATCACGCCATGGTGAGTTCTTCACACTGTATTCAGTGTACTTAGTCTGCCACAGACAGAAGCCATCGTGGTGCTTTGCTGTTAGGATCACACCCTTAAGTCCCGCTTTTTTGATTGTTTCGATCCACTGACGAATGTCAAGGTTCGTAGGGTTGAATGTCTCGGCAGGAGTATCACCGAATCCCCACTCTAGATCGTTAAAGGTATTCAAGCCAAAGTGTACGAATGCGTACTGCTCCATCTTCTGCCACTCCACCTGCTGAGGTGTCGGGATAGGATAGACTGGCTCCGGTGCATTAGCCATCGATGCACAAGAAAAAAGCGAGAGACAGAGTCCCGCCATTGCTAGATTTTTCATAATTAGTTTCGTTGTAGTTTCGTTTTCACCCCAAAAATACAAAAAGTTCTGCAAATTAACAAATTCACAGAACTCTTTATATTGTATTTTTAAATATTTATTCTATTAACTTCTCGGGATCACTTACAATCAAAGCTACCATTATCGAGTCGACATTGCTCTGAATAGCGCCAAAATCACTTTTCTTTAACTTTGCCTTTGTTATCTTAAACTTGAAGTCGTCTTGATTACCCGTTATGTCCACACCCGCCTTTATTGGCAGTGGCGACTTTATAACAGATATATTATACTCATAATCCACATTATAATTCTCATAATCAATACTCTGCCTTCCACCAATAATTGCACGATAGCGATCCATCTCAACCTCGAATGGTGGCACCAAAACCTCACCATCAGGCTCAATAATAACATTTACATGCAGCGAATCGATGATATTACGATCTCTATTTTTGAACTTCAGCATCTTCGATATTTCGGCAAAGTTCTCGCTATCCATCAGTACCAACTCCTGCCCCGATATTGTCGCAATTCCCTGCATCGACGGCAAAACAATACCATCACGCCCATTCATCGCAAAGACCGAAACCATATCGAAATCTATGACCCCCTCCATGCGTCGCATCTCAGGCATGATGGAGTCAAGCATCGGCATGAACTTCGTGAGCTCGCTGATCTCGGTTCCTCGTGTCACAATATCGAACTTCGCATAGGCAAGCGAATCGGACTTTGGTCTATACAGTGCCGAGAGGCTCATCGGCGACTCTGCGACATAGAACTGCAGGCGGCTAAGCTCCACACCTCCGTTTCTGATCCTAATTCGCCCATCTATATCGTCGATCTTCGACTCCGCAAAGACGACCTCATCCGCAATAAGATCAATCCCTGCCGTAAGTCTCGAATCGGGAACATATAACGAGAGGCTCGTTGTGTCGACAATACTCTCAAGGGTCGTTGTGTCGGCAACCATAAAGCCCGAAGACGCTGCAAGTAGCTGATTCACGTTCAGGTGTTGCGAATGTGCCGTGAGCGCAAAATTCACTGGCAGCTCCTTGTTGCCCATGCCCAACATATAGCCAATCATGTTCTCAGCCGTACCTGTCAAGCGCAGGTTACTCTGCCCCACATTCATCTCAGCGTTGTTGAGCGTTAGCACATTGCGATTAAAATTCAGCGTGCTACTCTTCATCTGCACCTCCAGAGGGAACAGCTTCGAGAACGCCTTCATTCCACTAAAGCTCACCCTGCTCTCAAGGCTATGTCCGCCATGCACCGTGGAGTCGGGAGTTGTAATAAAGACCATATCGGCACGCAATAGCTCGCCTTCAGTAAGGGTTGTCAGCACCTCAAAGTCTAGCGAATCGGTCGCTAGATCAAATCTATATGTCGGCTTGGTTCTATCCCCAGCAAAAGGTTTTACTGAGATAGTAGCATCGGTTCTAGCGAGATTTAGCGACACACTATCCTCTAGCGCAAAGATCACATCCCCCAAGTTGAGGTTTGCACTCAACGCCGCTATCTCGCCCTGCTTCTTCGCCTGCGATGCCTCGGCACTAAAGTCTACATTCGAGAGCATCATCGATAGACCTCCACGATCCTTAAATCCAATACCCGAGAAGTTGATCTGTGCCTTTGTCAAACGCCCTGAGTCATCGTGCGCAAAGAGAAGCTGACCGCTGTTCATCTTCATATATAGGTAGCTCTTTGGCACTCTATCCCCTTTTATCGAATCGGGTCTCTGCCTAGGCTGCTTTGGTTTTGGCACAACCCTCTGCTCATCTTGCGACAGAGAGTCTGCCGTCATCTTAAATAGATCACCGTCTATCGCAACCAACAAATCCTCAAAACGAGAGATGCCATCGATACGCATACGCCCATAGTCGCCTTGTTCGATCATCTGACGGCTCAGCATAATTGCAATATCGCTATTGTTGCGCCCCCTGACAATCACCCCTTCAACAAACGGGAAGATCTCCATTATACGATCCAGATCTGCATCACTCTTGAGCTTAGCACTAACTACACACTCACCCATCGGGTCGCTAACATTAACACTCGAGCTTAGGTTTATGCCCGCTTGGCTGTATAGGTCGAAGTTCGTGACATCGATTGTCGACTCCTTTCCATTATTCAGATCGATATGCATTGTCGAGTATAGACTCATCGAATCGACACCATACTTCATGCTGTCGAACTTAAAGCTAGCCCCCTCAATCTTAAACACGGCATCGATTGTCGGCAGACTATCTTGGCTCAAAACTCCACCAATACTACCTCGCATCACCACCTTACCCTCCGATTCGAAGCTCTGATCGGCAGGTATTAGCGTAGGTGGGATCTGCTCGATGATAGCCGCTACGGATGGCACTTGGAACCCGAATCTCAGGTTTGGCAACAGTCGCTTATTCACAGTATCACGATGTACCGTTCCCCTCATCCCCAGTCTCATGGTGCGCAGACGCAACCTCGCAGAGTCGATCACCAGTGACATAGAGTCGGTATCAACCTTAAAGCTCGTCACCACCCTCACGGGAGCATCACGAAGGATGTGGCGCCCCTGCATCTTAAAGTTCACATTCGGGGTGTTGAGCACCAAATTCAGCTCGGCTTGCTTTGTCGAGACACCACCTCCAAGCTCAAAATCAAGCTCCTTGATCTGCGCATGGCTACCCGTTAGTGCATCGCTATAGTTAATATCACCCTTTACGACCTGAATCTTCTCAACACTGATCGATGAGATCATATCCGAATAGTCAACCTGCACTGTATCTACCTGCATAGTGTCAACCTCCGAGGCAAAAACATCGAGTGTCGAGGTGCTATCGGCAAGCGTCACAACATTAATCTGAGGGGCATCCAACAGCACCTTATTTATCTTCACCTGCTTATCGATAAGATAGCGCAAAGGCGCAAAGGCGATCTCAGCACGAGGTGCCACAACAACTGGCGTTATACTATCCACCGATATCGAGAGTGAGTCAACAACCACTGCAAAACGCGGGAAGGTCGAAAAGAATGTCAGATCGACACGCTGAAGCTCAACATCGCCACTAATCGCACCCTTAGCAATATCACGCACCATCGGTGTCACCTTCTCAGCCGTGAATACTGTGTTTAGCGCTATGGCTATCACAAGCATCAATACAGCGAGGAGCGCACCCAGCGTAATTGCTACATATTTTAATATTCGTCTCATTTTTCAATATATTACTTTGGCACAAAGTTAGAAATCTTTACAAAAATATACACTACTATGCACAATATTTAACAATAATATCAGAGACACAACAAAAAAAGCGCAAGACTTTACATCTTGCGCTATTATTTCAAAAAAAAATTAGTTCTGCCTCTTAAAATAGTCGGTAAAGAAGAGGAGGTGATGCTCCAGTTGCGGTCTCCAATACTCCAAGTTGTGCGCCCCTTTGTCTGTTGTGAAGCGATGCGTGATCCCCCTCTCGGTGAGTTTATCGTGCAAGGCGATGTTCACATCGTAGAAGAAATCATCGACACCACAATCGATAATCATCTCCAAAGAGCCATTCTCAAGTAGGTGTAGCTGATTAATCACCGTATAGTCATCCCAGTTCTTCGGGTGCTCCTCTAAAGAGCCAAGTTGAGCTGCCATATCCCAATTTCCAGGGAATGGGCGAATATCAACTCCTCCGCTCATGCTACCCACTACGCCAAAGACATCTTGATGTCTGATAGCCGTAAAGAGAGCACCGTGACCTCCCATGCTAAAGCCCGAAATTGCACGCCCCGAACGATCAGACAGTGTTGGATAGTGAGAGTCTACGTAATTGATGAGCTCCTTAGAGAGGAAAGTCTCATATCTCACCTCAGGATTCATGGGGCTATCCCAATACCACGTCTTGAGACCATTGGGCGTAACGACCATAACATTGTAGCGGTCCGCCAGATTCTCTATGTCGAAGAGATTTGTCCATGTCTTATGGCTACCACCGTAGCCGTGTAGTAGATAGACCACAGGCAAGTGATCCGTCTTTTGTGCGCCATCGGGAGTTATGACAACACACTCCACATCGCGCGCCATAGCATCGCTATAGACCATCACTGTATCGACCTGAGCCGCCCAGCTTGCGACACTCATCACAGATGAGAACAGCACCGCAAATATTAGTTTCAACCTCATAACTTCACATTTAGTTTTTTACGTGAGATAATAAAACAAAAAAAAGGTCTCCGAAATCGAAGACCTTTAGAGCGGAAAACGAGACTCGAACTCGCGACCCCAACCTTGGCAAGGTTGTGCTCTACCAACTGAGCTATTTCCGCATTTGCGATTGCAAAGATAGAATAAAAAAATTAAACATCCAAATATTTTTTCCGTTTTTTATCTACTTTCTCACTCTACTCTCACTCTCGCTCCTCGATATAGATGGGTTGACCCACTAAGGATCAACCCATTATATAATATTTAAAAGATTACTCCAAACGGCGTGATCCGTCACCAATAACTACGTCATAAACCTTTGGCTCGTGACCATACTGCTCACAGAACTTAGCTTTAGCCGTTGCAACGAATGAGTCGTAGAGCTCCTCCTTCACAAGGTTGATTGTGCAACCTCCGAAGCCACCACCCATGATACGAGCACCCGAGACACCGCACTCCTGAGCCAATGCAGCCAAGAAGTCAAGCTCAACACAGCTCACCTCATAATCCTTAGACATGCCCCAGTGAGTCTCGAACATGCGAGCACCTACTGTCTCATAGTCGCCCTTTTCGAGCGCCTCACAAACGTCAAGAACACGACGCTCCTCGCCAATAACGTAGCGAGCACGCATGTAATCCTCCTCAGAGATCTCGCCCTTTACTGCATCGAGCTGCTCCATTGTAGCACCACGCAGGGTCTCCATGCCAAGCTTAGCTGCAACTCTCTCGCAAGACTCACGGCGCTTGTTGTAAGGAGAGTCCACCAACTCATGCTTCACAACCGAATCGATCAAGAATAGCTTGTATCCCTGTGGGTTGAATGGGAAGTACTCATACTCCAACGAGCGGCAATCAAGGCGGATTAGGTGTCCAGCCTTACCAAATACCGATGCAAACTGATCCATGATACCGCACTTCACACCGCAATAGTTGTGCTCAGTAGCTTGACCGATCTTTGCAAGCTCAAATTTATCGATACCTAGAGTCCACAGGTCATTCAAAGCAAAAGCGTATGTACTCTCCAGCGCTGCCGACGACGACATACCTGCACCTAGAGGCACATTACCCGAGAATGTAGTGTCGAAACCTCCGATCACTCCGCCACGCTTCTGAACCTCACGACATACACCAAAGATATATCTCGCCCAGCTCTGCTCTGGCTTATCCTCCTCGTTGAGTCCAAACTCAGCCGACTCGTTCAAGTCAATCGCAAAAGCGCGCACTTTATCTGTTCCATTAGGCTTGATGGCCGCAACCATACCTTTATCTACTGCTCCTGGGAATACAAATCCACCGTTATAATCTGTGTGCTCCCCAATTAGGTTAATACGACCTGGTGATGCATACATTACTGGCTCAGAGCCATACAGCTCCTCAAATTTTTGCTTTACTGCCTCTTTCATCTCTTAAATTAGTTAGTTCTTAAGTTTTGGTTGAAAATTTTATACAATTACAAATATATATAAAAAAATTAAAAATAACAATGGCTAGTCTCATAAAAAAATGAGCGCCTTGTCCACAATTTAATCTCTAAGGGTAGTTAGGTCGATCTTAGGCTGCTCTAGCTCCATTGCTGCAATCTCTGCAAGACAATCATCTACCATCTTCTGAGTCATGTGATATTTGTATTTTCCATAGTCGTTGATCTCAAAATCGCCAACATAGAAGAAGCCCCACTTATCGAAGAAGTCAACAAGATCTACGCCGCTAACCTCACACACCTTCTTCACGAAGTTCAGCTGATACTCCGCTGGATTGCCACCTCTAGCACCCCAGCCATCATCGCCACCCTTCTGAGCCTCTGCAGCCTGCTGACGGAACGCCTCGAAGAGATCTGGATAGAAATCAGGATTGCCATACTGCGAGAAGTAGAGTTGAAGTTGCCAGAACGGAATCAAGCGATTGAACACGTCATCATCTTGGAGGTAAGAGATCTCGCCATCGATGATGCTCTTGCGTGCCAAGTCGTAGTTTTTCTGCTCGCTCACACGGCTCTTATTCTTCCAGTACGTAGTAGCGTAGAGCGAGAAGATGTTGTTGCTCACCTCACCGAGTCCACCCCAGTTTAGGTATGGGCGAAGCTGGTGCACGTGCCCCACCTCGTGGCTAAAGCCCCAGCATGGATCGCCAGAGATCACAACGTCAGGATTAGCAACCATGTGCATAGCGTGACCCCTTGGACCACCCATATACGCCACACCGTCACCATCACGGAACATATAGTAGTTGTAGTTAACACGAGCCAAGATCTTATTATCAGGCACCTTGTCGTACTTTTCGAGTCCCATGATCTCGTGCTGAACCATCACCAACGAGTCATAGCGAGCGACAAGATCCACACCACGATTTGAGGCGTGCTTCAACAGATCCTTCACTGGATATGCGATCTGGATTCTCTCACCCACGGCATCCATGATAGGATATTTAGCACCATTGAGCAGGTTCATCCAATCCTCATCATCGTTCACCGCCAAATCGAAGTAGCCATTCTCAATACCATTTACAAAGTGAAGCTTGATTGGCTGGTGCTCCTCAGGTTTATCGAAGTAGTAGCTCACATAGGCTAGGCCCTCCTTCTCAATATTGATGCTATTCACACCATTTTTTAGTGTGTAGACCTTCTTATGAAGCCCCCAGCCGTTAGGATCTTTAGTCGGGTCGTTCTCGTTTGGTGGCATACGCAACCAATTTGGAACTAGGATATCCACCGTCTCGCCCTGTGCAAGACCATCGACAATGATCGTCTGCTCACCCTCAGGGAGGACAACACCCGTCACGCCCTCATAGGCGCTATAGCCGTTACCAATCACCAACTTTTTGCCTAGCGCAACGGGGCTGAGCATTGGCTCAATCTCTACATAGCGGTACTGCGTCGAGTACTCGTCATCGAGCATAAGCTGTGCAGCTTTTCTAAGGTTTGGATCTTTGATCTGATCTACACGTGATTCACCGACAGTCCACTTCAGAGAGATTGCCAATGGTGACTTAAACAGATCGAGGTCGTTGCTCGAGGAGCAAGCACTAGAGTATAGAAATAGTGCCGACATACATAGAACTGGGAGTCTTTTAAACATATTCAACATTATTTAGGTTAATAATAGGAATTATCTCCACAAAGATATAATTTTAAATTTACAATCAAAATTTAAAATAAGGTTTTCTCACATAGGCAGATACAATTTTTCAAACAGATCACCTCAACTGAGATTCACGCATCAAAAAATTGACATTCCAGAGACTTTTACATATCTTTGTAGCATAATTTTAGGAGTCGCACAGCATCGACTCACCGACAAACCAACACAATGGGCAAAAATATAGCTTTCATCCACAGGGACATGCCCTATGGAGGCGCCGAGACAATAGCTCTCAACATAGCGAAATATATAATAGAGGAGGGACATCAGGCACACATCATCACTCTTCGACAACACGGCAACATACCGCCACAGATCAATGTGGTCGAGATTCTCAACGAGCGCAAGATCGACTCCAACTCCTGCATCCAAAAGATTACGGACAAGATAATAGAGCTAGGCATCGAGATACTGATAGTGCCGTCGGGCAACATTTTCCGCATTGCTGAGATAAAGCAAAAAACTGGCGTAAAGGTCATATACATACAGCACGGAGCACCCCTCTGTGAAGTCACCCAAAAAGAGAGCAACGCACGTAGAAAGATGCAAGCATCGCACCTCTACAAGATCAAGTACTACCTGCTCAAATACCCCGCACTCCACATCTTCAAGACCGTTGAGCGCAAGTGGACAAAGCTCTACGCCCAAGCCTACAACTATGCCGATGCCTTTATCGTGCTATGCGAGGCGTTCAAACAGCGCAACATCGAGATACTAAAACTCGATGCCAGCAACAATAAAATCGAGGTAATCAACAACGCCACAGAGATAGAGGAGCGGTTCAACATCGACAACAAGCGCCGTGAGATTGTCTATGTTGGTCGCCTAAGCTATGCCGACAAGAGGGTCGATCGCCTACTTCACATCTGGCGAAACACGTGGCAAGAGTTCCCGCAGTGGAGTCTCACAATCGTTGGCGATGGCGCAGAGAGAGCAAATCTAGAGCGATACGCAGAGCAAAATCACCTTCAGAACATAAAGTTCGTGGGGCATCAAAACGAAGTGGGCAAACTCCTCAGCACGGCATCCATCCTATGCCTAACATCGGCATTTGAGAGCTGGGGGCTGGTGCTCATCGAGGCGCAAAGCCACAGCGCAGTACCTATTGCGTTTAACTGCTCCGATGGGGTTCAAACCGCCGTTGGCGAGGGTGGAATACTGGTCCCTCCAGGCGATCTCGAACGCTACGAAAGCGAACTCAAGGGGCTCCTATCCAACCAAGAGAGGCTCAACGCCATGGCACAAAAAGCCTATGATAATGCAAAGCTATACAGCCACGATGTGGTAAAACCCAAATGGATTGAGCTAATCAACAAGCTATAATCGTAAAATTCACACTCAGAAAAGACGAAAAAGTTGTCTATTTTTGAATTATTTGTTACCTTTGCACTCCGAAACTGTTTAGAAAATAGTAAAAAACAATATAATCAATTCATTATGAACATCGTAAGAGAACAACGTGGCGAGGGAATCTCGCTTTTGAAAGTTAATATCGTAGAGGCAGATTACGCTGAGGCAGTAGAGAAAGCTCTACGTGACTACAAGCGCAAGGCTAACATCCCAGGATTCCGTCCAGGAATGGTTCCTATGGGCGTAGTTAAGAAGATGTTTGGTAAGGGCGCTGTTGCTGAGCACTCATACCGTGCAGCATCTAACGCAGCATTCAAATTCCTAGAGGACGAGGGCATCGACTTCCTAGGCGACGTTATCCCATCTGAGGAGCAGGGCGAGTTCGACTTCGAGAACAACACAGAGTTCGACTTCGTATTCGAGTTCGGCGAGGCACCAGCTATTAACATCGAACTATCAGACAAAGACACACTTACATACAACGCTATCGCTATCGACGAGACAATGAGCTCTGAGTACCGCTCGAACTACCTTCGTCGTTTTGGTCGTCTAGTAGACGTTGAGACAGTTACTGCTGACGAGGCTCTATCTGTGACTCTTGACAATGGCGATATGCAGATCACTGAGGCTTACGTAGGTCTTATCTCTATGAGCGAAGAGGAGCGTGCTCCATTCATCGGCAAGACAGTAGGTTACAAAACTGAGATCAACATCAACGAACTATACAAGACTGAGAAGCAGCGCGCAGCTATCCTTCAAGTGAAGGAGGAGGAGCTCTCTGCTATCAAGCCTGAGTTCTCACTTGAGATCACTCAGATCCGCCAGTTCGCTGAGCCAGAACTTAACGAGGAGTTCTTCAAGATGGCATTCCCATCAGGTGAGGTGTCTACTGAGCAGGAGCTTAACGACTTCCTAACGGGTCAGATCACATCTGAGATCAGCCGTGAGTCGGACTACCTATTCACAATTCAGGCGCGCAAGTTCCTAGTTGAGAAGGCTGGTATCACAATGCCTGAGGCGTTCCTTAAGCGTTGGTTGTACACTATCAACGAGGGTAAGTTCACAATGGAGGAGATCGAGAAGGATTTCGCTGCATTCCTAGATATGTACACTTGGAACTACATCCAGAAGTACTTCATCAAGCAGGAGAACCTAGCCGTAACTAAGGAGGAGGCTGAAGCAGAGGCGAAAGTATTTGCACAAGCTCAATTCGCACAGTACGGTATGCCATCTGCACCAGAGGAGATGCTAACGAACTACGCACAGCAGATCCTAGCGGACAGAGAGCAAGGTCAGCGCATCTTCGAGAAGATCTACGAGCAGAAGATCGTTGAGATCGTGAAGTCGAAAGTTAAGATCGAGACTAAGAGCGTATCTTCAGAGGAGTTTGCAGCTCTAGCAAAAGAGGCTTAAGATTTAGTATAATTCTAAATAAAGTACTATATTTGAACCCTGCGGGCTTGATGTTTGCAGGGTTCATAATATAAAATCAGTTAGGAGAGCCGCCCCTGGGGCACTTTCGAAAGGGGATCTTCTACCTATATTAAATAAAACTATGTCTGAATTTGAAAAGTATGCCAGAGGGCATCAAGGTATCAGTTCACTGAAACTCCACAATTTTCAGTCGATCTTGAGTTCATATATCTCTCCAACGATCATCGAGGAGAGAGTTCACAATGTCGCAGCCATGGATGTATTCTCACGCCTGATGATGGATCGCATCATCTTCCTTGGAGTACCTATCTATGACGATGCAGCAAATATCATTCAGGCTCAACTTCTATTTCTTGAGACGGCTGATCCTGACAAAGATATTCAGATCTACATCAACTCTCCTGGGGGTTCGGTGCTCGCAGGATTGGGTATCTACGACACGATGCAGCTTGTCAAGCCACGAGTTGGGACAATCTGTACGGGTCTTGCGGCATCGATGGGTGCGGTTCTTCTCACAGCAGGCGAGAAGGGGCTTCGCTCGGCGCTACCCCACTCACGTGTGATGATCCACCAACCTTTGGGTGGTGCTCAGGGTCAGGCTTCAGATATTGAGATCACAGCTCGTGAGATCAAGAAGACCAAGCAGGAGCTATACCAGATCCTTGCCGACCACTCAGGCACATCGATCAAGAAGATCGAGAAGGATGCCGATCGTGACTACTGGCTCTCTGCCAAGGAGGCTCAGGCGTATGGCCTAATCGACTCAGTGCTCACAAAACGCTAAGATTCACACAAATGGCAAAAGGAAATAAAACTATAGAGAGGTGCTCGTTCTGCGGAAAGATGCGCACCGAGGTTGAGGTTCTCTTCAGCGGTGAGGATGGATCGAACATCTGCGATGAGTGCATCGAGAATGGGCACAGAATCGTTGCTGAGAGCTTCTCTTCAAAGAAGAAAAATAAGGCTGCCGAACAGCTAAAGTTCGACGAGCTACTCAAACCTGTGCAGATCAAGGAGCTACTCGATGAGTATGTCATTGGTCAGGATGCCGCTAAGCGATACATGTCGGTTGCGGTCTACAACCACTACAAGCGACTGCTCACCCTTCCTAAGGAGGAGGATATCGAGATCGATAAGTCGAACATCGTTTTGGTAGGTCCTACGGGTACGGGTAAGACTCTGATGGCACGCACAATAGCACGCCTGCTGAAAGTTCCATTCACGATAGTTGACGCTACGGTTCTCACCGAGGCGGGATATGTGGGTGAGGATGTTGAGAGTATCCTCTCACGCCTTCTTCAGGTTGCCGACTACGACGTTGCACAGGCAGAGAGAGGTATCGTCTTCATCGACGAGATCGACAAGATCGCTCGCAAGGGCGACAACCCAAGCATCACACGTGATGTGTCGGGTGAGGGTGTGCAGCAGGCTCTTCTAAAGATTCTGGAGGGCACCGTTGTCAATGTTCCACCACAAGGAGGTCGTAAGCACCCAGATCAGAAGTTCATCCAGGTGAACACTCGCAACATACTATTTATATGTGGCGGTGCTTTTGACGGGATTGAGAAGAAGATTGCACAACGCCTAAATACTCGCACTGTGGGCTATGGCAACCAAGCACATAGCAACATCGACCGCAACAATCTGATGCAGTACATCACGCCTCAGGATATCAAGTCGTTTGGTTTGATCCCTGAGCTTGTTGGTCGACTCCCAGTTCTTACCTACATGCAGCACCTCGACGCTGTGGCTCTGCGCTCGATACTAACGGAGCCAAAGAACGCTATCATCCGCCAGTATAAACGTCTCTTTGAGATGGATGGTGTGAAGCTAACGTTCGACAACGAGGCTTTGGACTACATCGTGGAGCAGGCTGTCAAGTATAAACTTGGTGCCAGAGGTTTGCGCTCGATATGTGAGGCTATCATGATGGATCACATGTTCGACATCCCGTCTTCTGAGCAGAAGGAGTTAGTAATTGGGCTCGATTACGCCAAACAGATGTTTGAAAAGACCCCAATTCTCGAACTAAAAAAAGTAAGCTAAAGATATTTTTTCGACCTCGACAACTCGACTTAAAGTGAGTTGCCGAGGTCATTTTTTATATAGATTACACAAAGTTTCAAGATTTTTCATTAGGGTTACATTTTATTGACAATCTTTATTATCTTTGTGGCAGAATAATATTAAATTAAGAAACCAAACAATATGTTCACAAACGCCAAACTTACTCGTGTAGCTGACAACATCCGAATCCTATCGGCCGCTATGGTTGAAAAAGCAAAATCAGGCCACCCTGGTGGTGCTATGGGAGGTGCCGATTTCATGGCAGTTTTATACTCAGAGTTTATGCGCTTCGATCCATCGAATATGGCATACCCATTTCGTGATCGTTTCTTCCTCGATCCAGGACACATGTCTCCGATGCTCTACGCTACGCTTGCGCTTCAGGGGCACTACTCTATCGACGATCTAAAGTCTTTGCGCCAGTGGGGCAGCGTCACTCCTGGTCACCCAGAGGTTGACGTTCTTCGTGGTATCGAGAACACATCGGGTCCACTAGGACAGGGACACGCTATGGCTCTAGGTGCAGCAATAGCTGAGCGATTCATGGTTGCACGCTTTGGCGAGTGGCAAGCACACAAGACCTATGTCTACATCTCGGACGGTGCCGTGCAGGAGGAGATCTCTCAGGGTGTTGGCCGTATAGCAGGACACTTGGGACTGAGCAACATCATCATGTACTACGACTCGAACAACGTTCAGCTCTCAACTAAGGTTGACGAGATCGACAGCGAGGATATCGAGATGAAGTACCGTGCTTGGAACTGGAACGTAATCACGATCGATGGTCACGATATTGAGCAGATCCGCCAATCGCTTAAGGACGCTAACGCTGAGTGCGAGCGCCCAACAATTATCATTGGTAAGACCCTAATGGGTAAAGGCGCGATGGCAGCCGATGGCTCTAGCTTCGAGGACAAGGTGTCGACTCACGGCCAACCACTTACAGCAGCGGGAGCGTGCATCAACGCAACTATTGCAAACCTTGGTGGCGACCCTGAGAACCCATTCCAAATCTTCGAGGAGTGCACAGAGATATTCGCAGAGCGCAAAGGTCAACTTTTGGAGTGGATGGCTGAGCAGTCAAAGATCGAGGCTGATTGGAGAGCTACGAACAAAGATCTATCGCTTAAGCTAGATCGTTTCCTTAGCAACACGCTTCCTGATATCGACTACAAGTCGGTTGAGATGAAGAGCGACATTCCAACTCGTGGCGCTTCGGCAACGATGCTTGGAATCTATGCCGACAAGGTTGAGAACATGATCGTTGCGTCTGCCGACCTATCAAACTCGGACAAGACTGACGGTTTCCTAAATAAGACAACAGCATTCACGAAGGGTGACTTCTCGGGTCAATTCTTCCAGGCAGGAGTCTCGGAGCTCACTATGGCGTGTGTTGCCAATGGTATGGCTCTTCACGGAGGTGTTATCCCAGCATGTGGAACATTCTTCGTATTCTCAGACTATATGAAGCCAGCGATCCGCCTTTCGGCGCTGATGCGCTTGCACGTAATATATATATGGTCTCACGACTCATTCCGTGTGGGTGAGGATGGACCAACGCACCAGCCAATCGAGCAGGAGGCACAAATTCGCCTACTCGAGCACCTGAAGAACCACCACAACGAGCGTTCGATGGTTGTTCTACGCCCTGCCGACAGCGAAGAGGCGATCTTTGCATGGAAGCACGCTTTGGAGGAGCACCGCCCTGTGGGTCTGATCTTCTCTAGACAGAATGTGAAGAACATCCCAGCACTTGGCACTAGCCGCCGTGAGGAGGCTGCTCAGCTAGAGAAGGGTGCCTATGTGGTGATGGATAGCGCTAAGCCTTCGGTTGTGATGATCGCATCGGGATCTGAGGTTGCAACCCTTGTTGATGGCGCTAAGCTCCTAGCCGAAGATGGTATTGCAGTTCGTATTGTGAGCATCCCTAGCGAGGGACTGTTCCGTGACCAGCCTAAGTCGTACCAAGAGACTATCCTTCCAAAGGGTGTTGTGCGCTACGCTATGACATCGGGTCTATCGGTGACTATGCAGGGTCTCGTTGGCGAGAATGGATACATTCACGGATTGGATCACTTCGGATACTCGGCTCCATTCACAGTGCTGGACGATAAGTTTGGCTACAATGGACAGTGCGTCTACAACGAAGTTAAGCAACTACTTGAGAAGAGCAACTCTCAGGAGTAATTCGATAAGATACTAAGATTAGGGCGCGGCTTATTTCTAGGTCGCGCCCTAAGTTTTTGGTGGCAATCAGTTGCGATTTTTGCGCTTCAAAAAAAATCACTACCTTTGCCAAGAGTAAAACATAAGAAATATGCAGATAAAAAGCGCCGTCTTTAAGTGCAGCTCTGAGAAGATCTCTCAAGTTCCTAAGGACGAACTCAAAGATATAGCCTTCATCGGGCGCAGTAATGTGGGTAAGTCATCGCTTATCAACATGCTCACACGCCACGCTGGGCTCGCTAAGGTCTCGGGCACACCAGGTAAGACTCGCCTGATTAACCACTTCAAGATCAACAATGAGTGGTATCTGGTCGACCTGCCAGGTTATGGATATGCACGCACCTCGAAGAGCAAGAGGGGCGAATTTGCACGCATCATCACCGACTATGTTCAGGGGTGCGACAAGATGCACTTCCTGTTTGTGCTCATCGACTCACGCCTTGAGCCACAAAAGATCGATCTTCACTTTTTGGAAATGCTTGGCGAGAATGGTATTCCGTTTGGAATCATCTTCACCAAGACCGATAAACTCTCTAAAGCACAGCTAGATCGCAGCATCACAGCCTACAAAAAGCGACTACTAGAGCAGTGGGAGGAGCTACCACCGATGCTCTTCTCGTCGAGCTCTAGCGGCGCAGGTCGCCAAGAGATCCTCGACTACATAGAGCAATGTCTAGAGATGTAGACACATAAAAAAGGATATAATGGTAAAAAAGGACTGATGAAATCCTCGTAATATTTTGTTAGTCAGCG
>CAYJIY010000022.1:0-35166 GCA_964370415.1 uncultured Alistipes sp. | reverse complement strand
CAGTTTCTTAAAGAGTTCCTCTTGTGTCATTTTATCTTGATTTTTAATATTTGTCAACGTTTTAACCCACAAATGTACGCAAAGTTTATCTATTTATGAACAATATGTGCGAAAAAGTGCGTTTCGTGCGTGAAGTTTGTGGGTTTGTGGGCGTGCGGAGAGCTATTGTTTTGTGGATATATTGTCAATATTGACCTATTCGGTGGTCGTGTTTGCAGACCTCCCCTGTGTCGAGTAGCGAAGTGGAGTGTGAAGAACTGCCGTTAAGGGCTCGGCTTTATGACCGAAGGGAGCAGTCGAGCTCAAGGCAGTTTAGCTCCCACGTAGTGTTA
The DNA here is from genome assembly GCA_964370415.1 of uncultured Alistipes sp. Lineage (GTDB taxonomy): Bacteria > Bacteroidota > Bacteroidia > Bacteroidales > Rikenellaceae > Alistipes. The sequence continues at coordinate 34,834 of CAYJIY010000022.1, read as the reverse complement.
AGCGAGATACGCGAGTAGAGCTTTTGGTTCTTTTGGGGTGATGCCAAAAGAACTACACGCTGTATTTTAAAATGATTTTTTGGCTCTATGAGCCAATTCGCCCTAGAGAAGATTTTTCACTACGCAAAAAAAATCTCCTATTTAAGAGTGAGGGTGAAGAGAGTTTGATGCAACTGCTCTCATGCCGAGCGGGCAGCCACAACGTGGCGGTGCGGAAAACTTGCGTTTTCCTAAATTTGCAACACTAGGATTTGGGGTAAAAACAAAAAAGACGTTCGATATTAATCAAACGTCTTTTTGTAGTTGAGCTACCAGGACTCGAACCTAGAATAACAGAACCAAAATCTGCTGTGTTACCATTACACCATAGCTCAGCACTATTGCTCGTAAGCGGTTGCAAATATAAGGACAATTTTATAATCTGCAAATTTTTTTAGAACTTTTTTGCGATTTTTTTGCAAGAAAATTACAATCCAGATCTATTTATTGTTGAATTTTAACGAGTTGCTCTCTGTAGGCATTTAGTATCCTAGATTTGGAAATAAAGCCCAAGTAGTGCCCCTGCTTGTCAATAACGGGTAACATCCATGTGTGCTGATCCTCGAATTTTTGGAGGATACTCTGCATCATCTCGTTCTTTTGGATGATGTCGGGCGGTGGAATCATATAGTTAGAGACAGGGTTGTCGTATTTGTCGGGACTAAACATATCGCCACGCAGATCGTCGAGCTGAACGATACCCAGTAGGCGGTCGCTATCGTCGAGAACAGGGAAGATGTTGCGCCTTGCCGTAGAGATCTTCTCGATGATTTGGCGCAGGGTCATATCCGCTTTGATAGGGTGGAAGTCGGTCTCCATTAGCTCGTGGAGTTTCAGGAATACGAAGACAGACTGATCCTTATCGTGTGTGAGTAGCTCACCCCTTTGACGAAGGTGCTTCGTGTAGATCGAGTCGGGATCTAGGTAGTGATTCACCGCAAACGAGATACACGCAGTAATCATCAGTGGAATGAAGAGTGTGTAGCCGTTCGATAGCTCCGCAATCAGGAAGATCGATGTAAGAGGTGCTTTCATCACCCCAGCCATCACTCCAGCCATTCCAACGAGCGTAAACGACACGATTGATAGGTTCCAGCCAAAGAGTAGGTTGCACGTAAGGGCGATTGTAGCCCCCGTAAATGCCCCCACAAATAGCGATGGAGCGAAGGTTCCTCCCACACCACCTGCGGCGTTAGTCGAGGCCATGGCTATGACCTTGAAGAACATCGTGGCAACGATGAATAGGATCACGACCCAGCGTATCTCTCGGAACTCATAGAACAGCGAGTTGTCGAACAGCTCGCTCGCCTTGCCGTGCATGAGCGCTGTGAGCCCCTCGTATCCCTCTCCGTAGAGCGGTGGGAATATAAATATAAGTACACCTATTATAACACCCGCTATTGCCCATCTCTTGTGTTGGGATTTTATCCCCTCGAAGAACTTGGCGATCTTGCCGTTGACCGATGTGAAGTAGAATGACATCAAGGCGCAGGCTAGTCCCAGAAGTATAAATAGTGGTATCTGCTTTATGACAAAGGCATCTGCTGGCGAGAGTTGAACCGCTAATATGGGGTCAAATCCACGCAGTAGGAAAGCCATTGTGGTGGCTGAGATCGATGCGATGAGTAGCGGAATTACCGACATGGCGGTGATCTCCAGCATCAGAATCTCTAGTACGAAGACCATCCCCGTGATTGGAGCTTTGAAAATCGCTGCGACAGCCGCACCAGCACCGCAACATAGCAGTAGGGTGGTGTAGCGGTAGTTTAGGCGTGCGAACTGCCCCACGTTGGAGCCTATGGCGGCACCCGTAAGTACGATTGGAGCCTCGGGACCTACCGATCCACCAAATCCAATCGTTGTGGCACCCCCGACGATCGACGACCACATGTTGTGGCTCGCAATTCGAGAACCTCTCGACGACATGGCATACAGCACTCGAGTCACACCCTCCGAGATGTTGTCTCGCACGATGTGCTTCACGAATAGTGTTGCTAGTATGATACCTATGACAGGGAATACGAAGTAGAGGATGTTTGCCTGATCGACAGGAACCCATCGAGTTAGCCCCTCCTTCACAAAGTGCAATAGCAGTTCGAAGAAATAGGTTGCTACTCCTGCGATAATCCCAATCACGGCGGCTAAGACCATCAGTAGTTGACGTGTGCTTAGTCGCTTGGTGAGGTTCAAAAAGCGAATGTAGAGTCGCTCGGCTCTCTGTCCAACGATGTACAAAGTGTTGATCTTTAGAAGTGGTAGATACCCATAATTTCACGCACCTGACGCACAGTCTCCTCGGCGCTCTTAGCGGCACGCTCAGCTCCTGCTTGTGTCACCTCGTGAAGGTATTGTGTGTTGTTGTAGATCTCCTCGATGCGCTCTCTGATCGGTGTTACGGTCTTGATGACATCCTCTGCAAGTTGCTTTTTGAGGTCGCCATAGCGGATCTCGCACGAAGCGTACTTCTCCTTGAAGAACTCGATTGTCGATGCCTCAGATACCGACTCCATGATAGTGAAGATATTCTGTACTGGCTCCGTCACTGGTGAGTTTGGCTCCGTTGGGCCCGAATCGGTCTTTGCCTTCATCACCTTTTTGCGGATAACCTCGTCGCTGTCTGAGATGTAGATGCAGTTGCCTTCGCTCTTGCCCATCTTGCCCGAACCATCTAGCCCAGGGATCTTAACGGTCTGCGATCCGAAGTTGTATGCTTGGCTCTCAGGGAAGAAGTCCACGTTGTACATCGAGTTGAAACGGCGTGCAAATACACGAGTTAGCTCAAGGTGCTGCTCCTGATCCTTACCCACTGGCACCTTAGCGGCACGGTGAAGAAGGATGTCGGCAGCCATAAGAACAGGGTAGCACAGAAGACCTGCGTTTACGTTGTTCGGCTGCTTGCGCGCCTTGTCTTTGAACGATACTGTGCGCTCTAGCTCGCCAAGGTAGGCGTGCATCGAGAGTAGTGTCGATAGCTCAGTGACCTGTGGAACGTCGCTCTGAACATATAGTGTAGCCACCTCAGGATCAAGTCCTGCGGCTAGGTATTCGGCTAGTACACCCCTGATGTTTTCGTGTAGAATTTTCGGGTCGGGGTGTGTTGTAAGTGCGTGATAGTCAGCAATGAAGAAGAAGCAATTTGCATCATGCTGCATCTTTATAAAGTTCTTAAGTGCACCAAAATAGTTGCCTAAGTGTAGTTTTCCTGTTGGGCGTATTCCGCTAACGACTGTTTCCATAGTCTATATAATCCATTTTAAAATATTTGCAAATGTATGAAAAAAGAGCGAGATGACAACAAAAAGTTTTGATACTATAATTTTTTTTTATATCTTTGTTTGTGTGGATAAATACAATGTATAGTGTTTTTCCGTGATAATGGTTAGATGTGACGCTAATTTTTTAAGTTTTAATAGTTTATGACGATAATTCAGCTAGAGTATTTTTTGGCAGTTGCCAATCACGGTAGTTTTTCGCAGGCTGCGGAGCACTGTTTTGTGACTCAACCATCTCTGAGTATGCAGGTTAAGTCCCTCGAAGAGGAGCTGGGTGTAGTGCTTCTTGATAGGACTAAAAAGCCTGTAATCCCCACCGAAGCGGGGGAGTTGGTCTTGGAGCGTGCCAGAGAGGCTCTCCACGCCTATAATCGCATCAAGGAGTCTGTTGAGGAGCTAAAGGGTGAGACGGCAGGTAAGTTGCGCTTGGGTGTGATTCCAACCATTGCGCCATATCTTCTCCATAAGTTCATCCCCGATTTTGTGAAACGTTACCCAAAGGTGGAGCTTGAGATCTCGGAGATGGTGACTGCCGATGTGGTAGATGCTCTGAAGCGAGATCGAATCGATGCTGCGCTGGTAGCTGGTGGAACGTGTGGCGAGGGTATCTTCGAGCAGGAGCTCTTCAATGATAGATTCTACGCCTACGTATCGCCTCATAACTCTCTGATCGAGCGTTCAAACGTGAGAATCGAGGATATAGATATGAGAGAGCTGGTGATCCTTAGCCCAGGAAACTGTATGCGTGATCAGATCATTGAGCTCTGTCAGGCAAAGCGTGACACACCATCGATGTACACCTTCGAGTCGGGGTCGATCGATACGCTGATGCGAATTGTTGATAGTACAAAGAGTATTACGATTGTCCCAGAGATGGCAATCGAATATATACCTCAAGGGCGCATGGGGCAGCTCAAAACCTTGGCAAAGGGTGCTACTTCGAGAAAGGTGGCAATCGCCGTGAGGAGAACGTATGTTAAGAGTGTGATAATCAAGGCGCTATCCGACACTATTGTGGAGTGTGCCGAAGTAATGTATATGGGCAGAGCTTAGTAAAAATTGTACTCTCTATAAATATTTGGTATTAAAGTTAGGGAGTTATTGCTTTTTTTGCTACCTTTGCGAGGTTTAGGATAAGGTATATGGAAAAAATGATTGAAACGATCGTTTCGGCGATTGAAGATAAAAAAGGTAAGAATATTGTATCGTTGGATCTAACGGGGTTCGACGGGGCGGTATGCTCTCATTTCGTAGTGTGCAATGCAGACTCGACAACACAGGTCTCAGCTATTGCTGACGGAATTGAAGATAAGGTGCACGAGCTACTCGGCGAGCGTCCTTGGCGTATTGAGGGAAAACTCAATTCGTTCTGGGTGGCGGTCGACTATGTGGACGTTGTGGTACATATCTTCCAGACAGAGCTAAGAGACTTCTATCGACTTGAGGAGTTGTGGGCAGATGCACCAGCAACACGATACGAGACAGAGGAGTAATTTGAAATAATTTGTATGTCAAAAAAAACAAAGATAAATGGCGGTTTTCCAAAACCGACTATTATGTGGTTATACGGGGTAGTCATTGTCTTCATAGTAGGATGGTGGCTTTTCAACGATACAGAGCAGAGCCCAATTAGCAGTAATTGGGAGAGCGTTCAACAGATGGTTGAGAGCGGCGAGGTTACGAAGATCGAGGTTGTAAACAAAGATCAGGCTAATGTCTACCTCACAGAATCAGCTATTGAGAGCTATCGCAATGATGAGTCACAGAGTGAGTATAAGCACATGCCTCAGAAGGGCGTGCAGCTCACCTACACGATCGGTGATGTCGCTTCGTTTCGCGAGGACCTTAAAGATGCTGAGAGCATAGCAATCAGCCGAGGTACACTAGAGACAAGCGTTCCTGTCGAGTACACAAATGAGAGTGGTGGATTGGTGGATATCCTACTTGGATTTCTGCCATATATTATTCTTATAGGTGTATGGATCCTTATCATGCGTGGAATGTCACGAGGTAATGGCGGCGGTGGCGGCGGCATTATGAATGTCGGTAAGGCTCGTGCTCAAGTCTTCGATAAGGAGAGCGCAAAGAAGATCACCTTTAAGGATGTTGCAGGTCTCGAAGAGGCTAAGATCGAGATCATGGAGATCGTCGACTTCCTGAAAAAGGCGGATAAATATAAGGAGTTGGGTGCCAAAATCCCTAAGGGAGCACTTTTGGTAGGCCCTCCAGGAACAGGTAAAACTCTCCTCGCAAAGGCAGTAGCTGGTGAGGCGGATGTGCCATTCCTCTCGATTTCGGGATCAGACTTTGTTGAGATGTTTGTGGGAGTTGGTGCTTCACGAGTTCGTGACCTATTTGCTCAAGCAAAGCAGAAGGCGCCGTGTATTGTCTTCATCGATGAGATCGATGCGATCGGTCGTGCAAGGGGTCGCAATGCTGGATTTTCGGGTAACGATGAGCGTGAAAATACACTCAATCAGATGCTTACCGAGATGGATGGTTTCCAAACTAATGCTGGAGTTATCGTCCTAGCGGCGACAAACCGTGCCGACATTTTGGATAAAGCTCTGCTTCGTGCTGGGCGCTTCGATCGTCAGATTGAGGTGGGACTACCTGACCTCAAAGAGCGTGAAGAGGTTTTCGAGGTGCATTTGCGTGCACTAAAGCTAGATCCAGAGTTGGATCGTGCATTCCTAGCGCGTCAGACACCTGGTTTCTCGGGAGCGGACATCGCTAACGTTTGTAACGAGGCGGCACTTATCGCTGCACGTCACAACAAGAAATTTATCTCGAAAGAGGATTTCCTTGCGGCAATCGACCGAATTATCGGTGGACTTGAGCGCAAGAATAAGATAATCACAACTCACGAAAAACGAGTTATTGCCTTTCACGAGGCGGGTCACGCAACTGTGAGTTGGTTGCTCGAAAATGCAAATCCACTCATCAAGGTTACGATCATCCCAAGGGGTAAGGCTCTAGGGGCGGCGTGGTACCTGCCAGAGGAGCGTCAGATCACAACGCGCGATCAGATGCTTGACGAGCTAGCGTCGCTACTCGGCGGTAGAGTGGCTGAGACCTTGACATTTGGTCATAGCTCAACGGGTGCGCTTAACGACCTGGAGCGTGTGACAAAGATGGCATACGCAATGGTGGCGTACTATGGTATGAGCAAAGAGGTTGGAACGCTTAGTTTCTACGACTCTTCGGGTCAACGAGATATGTCATTCACAAAGCCATACTCAGAGCAGACAGCTCAGCTCATCGATGATGAGGTGAAGGCTCTCGTGGAGCAGGCATACGCTATGGCGGAGGGTGTTCTAACACAGCATAAAGATGGATTCCACCAGCTCGCAAACCTACTTTTGGAGCGTGAGGTTGTATTCACTGAGGATGTTGAGCGCATTTTTGGTAAGCGAAAGAAGGATCTAGAGCGTGAGATGGAGGCAGCAAAGAGTTGTGATGTGGAGGTTGTGCCACCAGCAATTCCAGCTCAAGCAGACGAAGTGGTAGAACAAAACGACTAAAGGAGAGATGGCTAGTTCAAAAGTAACAGATATATTGACAAGAAGCCTCAGCGGGGTAGTTCTATCGGCAGTTGTGCTTGGTGGCATCTACTTTAGTGCTTGGAGCTTTATTGCACTAGCTTTGGTGATAGCAGCAGGGTGTCTTTGGGAGTTCTACCGTTTGGTGGAGAACAAGGGGTTCAAACCCTATAAATATATAGGTATTGGATTAGCGATATTCTACATCGCAGCGAAGTTCTTTGGACATAGAGCTGAGAGCGTAGAGCATTACCACTTTTGGTGGGCTATTAACCATGTGGTCTGCATCTCGGCAATTCTCGTTGTCATTACTAAGGCGCTATTCTCTCAGTCGAAGAGCGCAGTGATTGATTGTGCAATGACTCTGTTGGGTGGATTGTATATAGTCTTTCCTATAGCGATTTTTGTCGATATGTCGTTCTCAGGTTATAGTAGCGATACTCTGTTTGTGGATCGCTATAACTACGAAGTGGCGCTGATGTTGATCCTGACAATTTGGGCAAATGATGTCTTTGCATACCTATTTGGAATTACGCTGGGTAAGCACAAGATGTTCCCTAGAATCTCGCCTAAGAAGTCATGGGAGGGCTTTGTTGGAGGTCTTTTGGGTGCGGCTGGAGTCTCGTTTTTGCTGAGTCATCTATTCGATTTGAACGCAGATTTGATCTATGTTTTAGTGTGCGGTGTCGTAATAGCAATAGGTGCAGTCGTAGGCGATTTGGTGCAGTCGATGTTTAAGAGATGGGCTGAAGTGAAGGATTCGGGGAGCTTGATCCCTGGTCACGGAGGCGTACTCGATAGATTTGATGCACTGCTTTTTGCAGCCCCTGTGTACTATATTTTTAGTGTGCTATACACTCTTATATGTAAATAGAAAAGTTTGAAAATATACATAAAATGAAGATAAATAGAGAAGGATACAAGATAATACTTTGCTCAGGCGTGCTTTTTGCATCGATCTGCTTGGCGGTCTACTACCTTTCGTGTAACTGTGCCAACAGAGCTTTGGTTGTGGCACTTACGGCAGCGCCACTGCTCGTGCTGTGGGGTTTTGTAATAGCGTTCTTTAGAGAACCTAAACGCCCATTGTTGCAGGATGATGAGTTGATCTTCTCGCCGTGCGACGGTAAGGTGGTGGTCACAGAGACCGTCTTTGAGGACGAGGCTTTGCGTGAGGAGGTTATGCAGATATCTATCTTTATGTCAGTAACGAATGTGCACATAAACTGGGTTCCCGTATCGGGCGTGTGCGACTATTTCAAATATCACCCAGGTAAGTTTTTGGTTGCGTGGCACCCAAAATCGTCGACAGAGAATGAGCGTACAACCACAGTCGTAAAGATGAATGATGGTCGCAGGATTCTCTTCCGCCAAATTGCTGGACTTGTTGCAAGACGCATCGTATCGTATATGAAAGAGGGCGTAGCGGTGCAGCAAAACTCTCACTCTGGTTTCATTAAGTTTGGTTCGAGAATTGATATTTTCGTCCCAAAAAACAGCGAAGTGCTTGTAAATATTGGCGATAAGGTTGTGGGATCACAAACACCTATCGTGCGACTTAAAAAGTAGAACTCATGAATATTACGCCACAAGGAGTGTTGAGGTTTGTGGTCGGGTTAGCGGCCGTCGCTGCCATACTTTTCTTGGTGTGGTACTTCAATACTATTGTCACATATATCATCGTTTCGGCAGTATTTGCAGTTATTGGCAAACCGCTTGTTGAGTCGATTTCAAACAAAAAATTTAGAGGTTGGTCACCACCTAGGTGGCTCGCATCTTTTGTGGCGCTACTCGCTATTTGGGTGGTATGTGTAGCATTCTTCCTGCTTTTTGTGCCTTTGATCTCGCACAAGATTTGGCAGATTACAACGCTAAATGTCGATCAGATTTTGGCAACACTCGAGCAACCACTATCTAAGCTGCAGGAGTATGTGAGTGGTTTTTATAACCAGTCGGAGTCGAACCTCTCACTCTCGGATACAGCAATCGCTGCCATCAGAGAGTTTGCAAACTTCGGGGCGATAAACTCAATATTCACTTCGACTATTGACTTCTTGATCTCAACGGGTATCGCTATTTTCTCGATATCTTTCATCACCTACTTCTTTATGAAGGAGCAGAGCCTGTTCTACTCGATGGTCAAGTCGCTTTTCCCTGAAAAGTATGCCGATAATGTGGAGCACGCTTTGGATTCGGTGACGATTCTCTTGAGGCGATATTTCAGAGGTATCATCGCAGAGAGCTTCTTGATAATGGTTATCAACTCGATAATCTTGATGCTTTTTGGCATGAGCTATGCCGATGCGATCTTTATAGGATTCACGGTCGGAGTGCTCAACGTCATTCCATACGCAGGGCCAGCTATTGGTCTGATGATCTCGATCTCTATAGGTTTGATAGCGCCAATCGATGGTATGACGGCGGCAAACACGATGATTCTAATTGCAGTTGTTGTCTCGGCGGTCAAGGCGTTCGATGATTTTGTGATCCAGCCAACGCTCTACTCCAATATGGTGAAGGCTCACCCGCTAGAGATATTTATTGTTATCCTAATCGCGGGATACCTCTCAGGGGTTGTGGGAATGCTCCTTGCGATCCCATCGTATACGATCCTCAGAGTGTTTGCAAAGGAGTTTTTCTCGCAGTACTCATTGGTTAAGAAACTCACCGATAAGATATGATTTTTCAGATAGAGGGGTGCGTTACTAAGGGCAAGAGAGTTGGCCGAACGCTAGGTTTTCCAACCCTTAATATTAATATAGAACAGAGCGAAGAGGTGCTCAATGGTGTCTACCTGTCGAGAGTCAGTGTTGGCGATCAGAGCTACGATGCGATCTCGAATGTGGGGTATAGCCCTACTGTTGGAGGTGTTGAGCGCCGTGTTGAGAGCTTTCTTTTGAGCTACAAGGGCGATGATCTCTACGATAGGCACATAGTAGTTACTCTTTTGGAGAGAGTCCGTGACGAGAGGGAGTTTGGCTCGCTCGATGAGCTGAAGGAGCAGATCGCTAGAGATGTGCAAGCGGCAAAACTTAAATTTAATATAAAATAGATTTTTAAAAGTATATAATTATGTATTTGGATACAGCGATGCCATATAAAGTGGCTGACATTTCGCTTGCTGATTGGGGGCGAAAAGAGATTGAAGTAGCAGAGCGTGAGATGCCAGGTTTGATGGCATTGCGCACAAAATATGGTGAGGAGAAGCCCCTAAAGGGTGTTCGTGTGATGGGGTCACTTCACATGACGATCCAAACGGCGGTGCTAATCGAAACGCTCGTAGAGCTTGGTGCAGACGTTAGATGGTGCTCGTGCAACATCTTCTCGACTCAGGATCATGCTGCGGCAGCGATCGCTCAGAGCGGTGTTCCTGTCTTTGCGTGGAAGGGCGAGTCACTGCCTGAGTACTGGTGGTGTACGGCTATGGCGCTTTCGTTCCCAGGGGGCAAAGGTCCACAGCTAATCGTTGACGATGGAGGCGATGCTACGCTCTTGATTCACAAAGGTTTCAAGGCAGAGAAGGATGCTTCGACACTAGATTATGCTCCATCTTCTTATGAGGAGGAGGTAATTTTGGATACACTCAAAAAGCTTCTAGCTGAGGATCACGGCAAGTGGACACGCACAGTGAGCGAGTGGAAGGGTGTGAGTGAGGAGACTACAACGGGAGTTCACCGCCTATACCAGATGCTTGAGGCTGGTGAGTTGTTGGTGCCAGCTATCAACGTGAATGACTCGTGTACGAAGTCTAAGTTCGATAACTTGTATGGTTGCCGTGAGTCGTTGGCTGATGGAATCAAGCGTGCGACAGACGTTATGATCGCAGGTAAAGTTGTCGTTGTTTGTGGCTATGGCGATGTGGGTAAGGGGTGTGCGCACTCTATGAGATCTTACGGAGCACGTGTTATCGTAACTGAAATCGACCCGATCTGTGCGCTTCAAGCTGCGATGGAAGGGTTCGAGGTTAAGAGCGTGGAGAGTGCCCTAGAGGAGGGTAACATCTACGTTACATGTACTGGAAATAAGGATATTATCACATATGAGCACATGCTCAAGATGAAAGATCAAGCGATTGTTTGCAACATTGGACACTTCGATAACGAGATCCAGATGGCGCAACTCGACGCTTCGTCTGCTGTGAAGACAACGATCAAACCACAGGTTGATAAGTACACATTCGAGGATGGACACCAGATCTTCATCTTGGCAGAGGGCCGTCTAGTGAACCTTGGTTGCGCTACGGGGCACCCATCGTTCGTGATGTCTAACTCATTCACAAACCAGTGCTTGGCGCAGATCGAACTGTGGCAGAAGAGCCTAGCGGTGGGTGTTTACCTACTTCCAAAGGAGCTTGACGAGGAGGTTGCACGCCTACACCTTGGCAACCTTGGTGTGGAGCTTACGACACTTTCGAAGGATCAGGCGGAGTATATCGGAGTGAAGGTCGAGGGGCCTTACAAGCCTGAGCACTACCGCTATTAATAGTTTTTGATTATGATATACCCAGTAGTAATTTTTGGATCGCAAGTCTTGCGAAACAAATCAAAAAATATAGATGCAGAGTACCCGAACCTGCCGAAACTCATCGAAGATATGTTTCTTACGATGTCAGAGGCGTCGGGCGTAGGGCTTGCAGCGCCACAGATTGGCAAGAATATTCGCCTATTTGTTGTGGATTGCACGCCTTGGGGCGAGGAGAATCCTGAGTTGGCAGATTATAAGCGTGTGTTCATCAACGCTGAGATCTATGAGTCAAGCGAGGAGACCGAGCTATTCTCTGAGGGGTGCCTATCCCTGCCAGGGATCAACGAGGATGTGCGCCGTCCATTGACTATCAGAATGCGATACATGGATGAGAACTTTGTGGAGCATGACGAGGAGTTCACGGGGCTACCTGCACGAGTTATTCAGCATGAGTACGATCATATCGAAGGCAAAGTCTTTGTGGATCACCTCTCAGCTTTGCGCCGCAATCTGTTGAAGGGTAAGCTCTTGAAGCTATCTAAAGGACAGTATAGCGCAGGCTATAAAACAAAATAAAGAAAAGCGACTTATCAGTGTGATAGGTCGCTTTTTTTTTACTGTAGGCTAGGGCGGAGGTGGAGCTATCGCCCTCGCTTCTCGATCACGAACTCAACCTGCTTGAAGAGGTACTCGCCCTGTGAGCCGTCCGCATGGCGGAGGATTAGCTCCCCAGTTGGGCGTACACCTTGGATCGTAGCCTGCACAAAGGTGCCATCGGCTAGGCGGTAGGTGTGCTCCTGCGAGAGTCTATAGATATGGGAGTGATAATCTGCTGTGATTCGCTCTCTATGACCGCGTTGCAGGGCTTCGTAACGCTTTGCCAGGCACTCCATATAACACTCTAGCACCTTATTGCGATCGTATGTCTTGCTTGAAGCGAGAGTCATAGATGTAGGATTTGGTAGCTCGGGATCAAACTCAGTTTGGTTGACATTGATACCAATCCCCACAACCGAGCGGCGAATTTTTGTGCCCGAAAGTGAGTTCTCGATGAGGATGCCGACAGCCTTATCATCACCTATATATATATCGTTCGTCCACTTGATCTTCGAGTCAATGCCATAGCTCTTGAAGCAATCTGCGACAGATAGCGATACGATCTGTGTTATTAGGAATTGCTCGTGTGCCTCGATGAAATCGGGCTCCAATACCACAGAAAAAGTTAGGTTGAGCCCCTCAGGACTCAACCACTTGTTACCCCTCTGTCCACGTCCAGCGCCCTGACGCTCGGCACATATCACATCTAGGTGCTTGTACTGAGGCAGGCGAGCATCGTCATTCGTTGAGGTAGTATGCTCGATGTAGTGGATCATGCTCTATACCGATACGCTGTAGTCACGCAGAGCATCGTTGAGCGATGTCTTTTTGTCTGTTGACTCCTTACGTTGTCCAATAATTAGTGCGCACGTCACGCTGTACTCTCCCGCTGGGAACTCCTTGCGGTAGCTTCCTGGGATCACAACTGAGCGTGGTGGCACGTAGCCCTTATATGTCACAGGCTCCTTGCCCGTAACGTCGATAATGTGTGTTGAGCCCGTAATCACAACGTTCGATCCAAGTACCGACTCACGGCAGATGTGTGCTCCCTCAACAACGATTGCACGTGAACCGATGAAGCAGTTATCCTCGATAATCACTGGCGATGCCTGCACAGGCTCCAAAACGCCACCGATTCCAACGCCTCCAGAGAGGTGAACGTGCTTGCCGATTTGTGCGCATGAACCGACCGTTGCCCAAGTGTCAACCATAGTTCCAGCATCAACATAAGCGCCAATGTTTACATACGATGGCATGAGGATAGCTCCCGCTGCGATGTATGCTCCATAGCGTGCAACTGCTTGAGGTACAACACGAACACCAAGCTCATCGTAGCCACGCTTTAGGTCCATCTTATCGAACCACTCCAACTCTCCAGCCTGCATCTTGCGCATTGGCTGAATTGGGAAGTACATGATTATAGCTTTTTTAACCCACTCGTTTACCTGCCATTTGCTATTTTCAAGATCAATAGGCTCAGCGGTGCGAAGTTGTCCTTTATCTACTAGTTCAACTACTTGACGAATAGCGTCTTGAGTTGTTTTTTTTGAGAGCAGTTCACGGTTGTCCCACGCCTGCTCGATTATTGATTTAAGTTGTTCCATATTCTAAATTTTATGAGTCAAAGTTACAATTTTTTTCTTTAAAATCTAACATTTTTATATCTTTTTATTATCTTTGTGCTTTGCACATTTAAAAGAAAACTATGCGTATGAAGAGAACACTTTGTTTCGCTTTAGTAGCTGCTGGGGCAGCTCTGGGCACGATTAGCTGTAACAATATGACACAAATTAAGGTGAAGGAGTATCCCCAAACCGCACGTGAAGAGGTGGTAGATACATATTTCGGAGTCGAGGTCAAAGACCCATATCGTTGGTTGGAAGATGATAAATCGGAAGCAACAGCCGCTTGGGTAGCAGCTCAGAACGAGGTGACGAATGACTATCTGGGTCAAATTCCATTCCGTGGCGAGGTGAAAGATCGCCTGACTCAACTGTGGAACTATGCACGTGAGAGCGCACCTGCCAAGCATGGTGATTGGTACTACTACTCATACAATGATGGTCTTCAGAATCAATCTATTATCTATCGCAAACCTGTTGCTGGAGGCGATGCTGAGATCTTCATCGATCCAAACACACTGTCGGAGGATGGAACAGTAGCTCTAGGCGTTGTTAGCTTCTCGGAGGATGGAGCATACTGCGCATACTCGACATCTGCATCGGGGTCAGACTGGGTGGAGATTCGTGTGCTAGACACAAAGACTAAGCAGCAGACCACGGATCTAGTTCAGTGGGTTAAGTTCTCAGGGGCGCAGTGGTCGCCAGATTCAAAAGGATTCTACTATAGCGCTTACGATAAGCCAGAGGGTAGCCTCTACTCAACTAAAAATGAGTTCCAGAAGGTCTACTACCACAAGCTAGGTACAGATCAATCTGCCGATGCACTAGTGTATGAGGACAAGGAGCACCCATTGCGTTACTTTAGCGCTTGGCCAAGCGAAGATGGCAACTGGCTATTTGTCTCGGCATCTGAGGGGACATCGGGTGGTGAAATCCTATTCCGATCGACAAAGGATAAGAAGTTTAAGACACTACTCAAGGGCTTCGACTACGACTACTCGTTGGTGACTGTAAAGGATGATTTCCTGTACTACATCACAAACAAAGGGGCACTTAACTACGCTCTAATGAAGGTGAACCTGAAGGGTGCTCCAAAGTCGGAGGTGGTGATCGCAGAGAGCGATCAGAACCTATTGGAGGGTGCATCGGATGCAGGAGGCTACCTATTTGTATCGTACTTGCAGGATGCTCAAACTAAGACGTATCAGTACAACTACTCAGGTGAGCTAGTTCGTGAAGTTGAGTTTTCGTCGATCGGCTCAGTGAGTGGCTTTAGCGGCTCGAAGGATGACAAGCAGCTATACTATACGGTGACTAACTATACGACTCCTTATGAGATCTATAGCTACGACATCGCAACGGGCGCATCAACGCTATATAAAGCACCTGAGCTTAACTTCGACCCATCACTATACGAGACATCGCAGATATTCTTCACATCGAAGGACGGAACAAAAGTTCCAATGTTTGTAACTCACAAGAAGGGGCTAGTTTTGGATGGCACAAACCCAACATATCTATATGGTTATGGAGGTTTCCAGATCAACCTAAAGCCTGGTTTCAACCCATCGGCTATCATGTTCATGGAGCAAGGTGGTATCCACTGCGTTGTGAATCTTCGTGGAGGTTCGGAGTATGGCGAGGCTTGGCACAAGGCTGGAATGTTGGAGAACAAGCAGAATGTGTTTGACGACTTCATCGCAGCGGCTGAGTACCTTATCGCAAACAAATACACATCGTCGAGCAAGCTCGCTATCGCAGGTGGCTCGAATGGTGGTCTATTGGTTGGAGCATGTGAGGTTCAGCGTCCAGATCTATTTGCAGTGGCTTTGCCAGCGGTAGGGGTGTTGGATATGTTGCGCTACCACAAATTCACGATCGGATGGGGTTGGGCCGTAGAGTATGGCTCTAGCGACTATGAGGATCAGTTTAAGTATATATATAAGTACTCTCCACTTCACAATATCAAAGATGGCGTGAGCTATCCAGCAACTCTTGTGACAACGGGCGATCACGACGATCGTGTAGTGCCAGCACACTCATTCAAATTTGCATCACAGCTTCAGTACTCTCAAGGGGGTGAGGCGCCTGTTCTAATTAGAATCGAGTCGAACGCAGGTCACGGTGCAGGTAAGCCTATGTCGAAGAGAATTGATGAGGCGGCAGATATCTACTCATTCATATTCCAAAATACAAATACACCATATAACACGGTTGCAAAGTAAAAATGAAGGTATATAAATTTGGTGGTGCGTCAGTAAGAAATGCTGACGGTGTACGTAACCTACATAAACTAATTGCTGACGAGAAGAACCTATTTATCATCGTCTCAGCAATGGGAAAGACCACGAACGCTCTAGAGCGAGTATTTCAAGGGTTACAAAAAGCAGACATTCAGAGCGCTATGCAGGAGATCAGCGACTCTCGTGCGTATCACGCTGAGATCATCGATGGACTTTGGCACGAGTCAAAACAATTGGACTCTGTCGACAAGCTCTTCACGGAGCTTGAGCAGGTGATCCAGCAGGCGGACTATAAGAGCCAAGATGCGGAGTATTGGTACGACCTTATCGTTGCCTATGGCGAGCTTGTCTCGACATCGATCATCTCGGAGTATCTGAACCATGCGGGTATGACCAATAAGTGGGTCGATATGCGTGAGTGCTTCGTCACTGAGCAGCGCCACAAGGATGCAGGAGTCGATATTGACGCTTCGGCACCTAAGCTACTAGCGGCGCTAGATGTCGAGGGGTGCAGTGTCTTCATCGGTCAGGGCTTCATTGGTGGAGCTCCCGATGGCACAACAACAACACTTGGGCGTGAGGGTTCGGACTACTCAGCTGCGGTTGTTGCCAATATCGTTGGCGCGGAGTCGATGTCGGTATGGAAGGATGTTGACGGCATTATGAACGCCGACCCAAAGGCGTTCCCCGATGCTGTGCAGATCGCTGAGCTAAACTATCTCGATACAATCGAGCTAGCGTATAGCGGCGCGCAGATCATCCACCCTAAGACTATTAAGCCACTTCAGAACAAGAATATTCCACTCTACGTGCGCCCATTCGGTGATAAGCGTAAGCCAGGAACTGTGATTCGTGGCGTGTCGGCGGCAATTGAGGTGCCTATCCTCATCTTGAAGAAGGATCAGGTTCTTCTCACTATTCGCTCACGTGACCTATCGTTTGTGTTGGAGGAGAAGTTCGCAACGATCTTCTCGATGTTGGAGCGATTCCGCGTTAAGACAAACCTTATCCACAACTCAGCGGTAAATCTTAGCGTCTGTGTGGACTCTTCGTGGCACATCGACGAAGCGGTGGCAGAGTTGCGTGGTAATGGCTTCGACGTGATGAAATCGGACGATATGGAGCTTCTAACTGTTAGAGGCTATACCGATGAGCTATGGCGTAAATACGCTAAAGGACCTAACGTCTACGTGCGTCAAGCAACGCAAACTACTGTGCGTATCGTTCGCAAGAAAGAGTAGCACAGTAAGGAATAACGCATGAAAGTGTAGCAAATACACTATATAATTGCACAAAAAAAGCTGTTCAACCCATCTGGTTGAACAGCTTTTTTTGCTTATTGTGCCTGAGCGATTACTCGATAGTTGGAGAGCTCGCCTGATCGATTATATCCTGTGGGATCTCAGCGCAACGCTTGTAGGTGTTAACCTCCGAGTCGTTGTCTACGGTGATCCACTTCATTGAGTCCTCGAAAAGATCGATTACGCTGTAACGGTTTGCCCAGTCGCCACCCTCGAAGTCGTAGTTACCACGGATAACAGAGCCAAGGTATGGATCTTTATCGATGTGGAACTGACCTGTGAATAGCTGTGCTTGGAAGCTACCGATGTTCTGATACATTTTGTATGTCGCATCTTTGCGAACAAACTCGATGTAGACGTAGCTGCCCTCAGTTAGTGGCTGGCCATTGACCTCTGCTAGGTACCATGTCCCTGAGATATTGTTTGCTGTAACCTCAAGCCCTGGATCAACATAGGTGTTGTCATCATCGTTGCAACCCATTGCGAAAACGGATAGCAGAGATAGAATTGTGAGTTTTAAGATATTCTTCATATAATTATACATTTTTCTAAAATCAACTTTTATTCAATTATGACTCTTATTGTGCTCTGACTAGCAGGGGTGTTGAGTCCCGTTAGTGTGACAAAGCTCTGATTGCGTGCTCTGTAGCCCGCAGCCTTGGGGTTGAAGCTAATCTTGATCTCGCCCTTTTCGCCTGGTTGTAGGGTAGTGGGGCTAATCTCGAAGTCGAACCCTGGAGGTAGCATATTGCGGTCGCAATCGATCTTTAGAGGTGTGCTCGCAGCGTTCATACATGTGATAATTGCACTCTGCTGGAGCTTCTCCTTGTCGAAGATAACCACCTTGCGACTCATCATAAGCGGCCCTGCACTCACTGGAAACTCCGCCGAGGTGTTCACCTCTCCCGTTGTTGTGCCGTAGAAGCTCAGTATCGCAGTTGGATTTGTCGACGAGAGTTGTGTGTAGACAAATACCTTGCGATTGAACTCCCCGATGCGCCCTTTGGGGTCGTAGCTAATAGCTAGGGTAGAGCCCTCACCCGCCTTTACGGGTTGGCGAGAGTAGCTGATTTTGGTGCAGCTACAATTAGTCACCACCTTGGTTATCACGAGCGGTGTCGTGCCTGCGTTGCTCCACTCGAAGCTAAACTGTTGCACACCATCCGACTCTTTGAATGTCCCAGCGTTGATGCTCCTTTTTTTGAAGATCATAGCCGAGCCACCATCTGCGACAGATGGGTTGGAGACACTATCTAGTTTTGAGCGTGGAATAGTACGAATTTGAGCGTGGAGCTCCTGTGTGGAGAGAGTCGCTCCCCACACAAGCCCACATATTGCTAAAAGTCGTAAAATTCGCACTCTAGATGTCATAATCACTCTTTTTTACTCTACATCCAGCCCTCGCCAGCGTTCTGACGAACGGTGATGATAAATTCGTGAGTCGTGCCACCAGCTGTAATCGTAGCCTTTGTTGCACCCTCTTTCAAACCTTGGAAGATGTACTTCTGACCCTGCACGCTGTACGATGCGATGCTAGTATCTGCAATCGTCACAGTGAACGAAAGTGCGTCACCTAGGAAGTAGTCTGCTGGAGATGTTGCAACCTCGCCACCTGTAGAGATGTATAGGTTAGGGAACTTAATGTCAACACCCGAACCTTCGATAGCCTTTAGAAGCGCTGCTGCATTAACCTGACCAGCACCCATCTTACCGTAATAGTCACTAAGCTCCATCTGTAGCTTCACTGTCTCAGAGAATGTATCGACAGTCTTCACGCCAGTCATGTATGAATCGATAGGTGTAGCTGTCTGGTAGAGTAGCTCGATGATCTCCTCAGCTTTGAAGTGCTTGCGCAGTTGGTATGCGTAAGAGAGCGCTAGTGCCACTGTACCCGATGCGTTAGGACACGCCATTGATGTTCCCTCCATGTATGCATAACCCGATGGGCTGATACCAGTTGGAACTGTCGATAGGATATTACCACGTGTTCTATCTTCGAGCTCATAGTAGTAGTCTTGATCACCACCTGGGGCAGCGATATCGACACCCACGTCATAGTTCGTGTAGTCTGTTGGAGTGTAGTCTGCCGCAGTAGCTGCTACCGAGACAATACCCGATGCCGCCGATGGGAAACCTGCCATTGGAGCCTCCTCGTTACCTGCAGCAAAGACAGCGATACCACCATCTACAACACCATTTGGTGAGCCTGCATTGTTGAGGAAGTAGTCTAGAGCCTTGCGCTCAAGTGGAATAGATGTCTCCCAGTGCTCCTCCGAAACGTAACCTGGAGTGTAGAAGTTCGGGTTAGAGAGTCCTGAGTTGTAACCCACACTCACCTGAAGAACAACTGCACCGTTGTCTGCCGCATACTTAATAGCACGCACATATCCAACAGTGTTCACAGCCTTGTTACCAGCGAAAAGCTGGCAGCTCATGAGTTTTACACCTCCGCCATTAGAGTCACCTCCTGCGATCGATGCAACACCAACAGAGTTACCATTGCGTGCCGCAACTGTACCTGCAACGTGTGTTCCGTGGCCAGTGTCCATAGCGTCCTCCCATGAGATGAGAGGTGTATTCAAAACGAAGTTGTAGCCATAAACATCGCCTTCATATCCGTTGCCGTCGTTGTCCTGCTTTGAGTCATAGGTCTCGCCCTCGTTGTTCCACATATTTGATGCAAGATCCTCGTGTGTATAGGCTATACCCTCATCGAGTACAGCAACGATGATCGAAGGATCTCCCGTTGACATTGTCCAAGCCTCCTCGGCACGAAGATCGGCGCCTGCGATAGATTTTGTAGCAGAGAGCGATCCGTCGTTGATGAGGTGCCACTGCTGACCGATGAGCGCATCGTTCATTGGGTATGTGCTACGAGCAGCCTGCTGAGTCATAGTCTGAATAGCCTCGCTAGAGATTGGTTCTGGGCGCTTCATCGATGATGAGCGCTTTAGTGTGCGGTTCTGCTCAACGATCTGAATATCGCCAATCAGAGAGAGCTTCTGCTCAACCTCCTCTACGCTATACTTATCGCTAAAGCGCACAACGTACCACAGGTGTAGTTCGTCCTCGCGAGTGCGTTCCTCGTGGCGCGAGTCCACTGGGAATACACGCTCCAGCTCATAAGCACCTACTAGCTCTAGGATTTGATCCACTGAGAGTACACCTGAACGAGTCATTGCCCCCGAACGAGTTGTACTAGTGATAGCGTGCTGGTCGAGAATATCGCTTACGTATGGTGCAAACTTCACAATGATCTCTCCCTGTACAGTTTCGCCCTGCTCAGAAGTTGTGATCTCTTGCTCTGGGGTTGGCACAACATCTTTGGCACATGATGCTGCCATGAGAAGTGCCCCCACAGTAATTGTACTATATATAAATTGTTTCATTTTCATATTCACTTAAATTATAAGTCTTGTCTTTAGTCTTCGACAATTTCATCTGTTGGCCTAGGCTTAGTAGGGTAGGCATCAAAGTAGTAGTCAAGATCACTTGGCAGGTTCGTAAATATCGCCTTATCGCCATTTGCATCGATTCCCTCCTGGTTAAATACTAGAGTCTGAGGATCCCAGTAGTTGAGCATAGGGTGGTACAGTAGCCATAGAGGAATCTCTCCCGTAAGGCGGTTGAGGTTCATCGTGAAGTGCTTTGTGTTTGACATTACGATTGGCTGGTTGAGAAGTATCTGCGGAAGAGTATCTGCCGCATCGATGATCTCCTGAGTGTACTTAGGCATGTGGTCCATCGATGGAACTGAGCCTTGGAAGTAGTTAACACTCATATTCAGCGTGTCGAGTCCCCACTCAAGTAGGCGCACAGGAATCTGGTAATCGTCAATGTAACCACCAAGCTCAGTATCTGAGGCGTTGCTCAGGTCGAGGATGAAGTTACGCTGGTTAGCACCAAGGAATAGTGTCTTTAGCGCAGGGAAATTCTCCTTTGTAAGTACCGATGGAACACTCTGGAAGTTGTTTGCATAGATGTTAAGGTACTCAAGATTCTCAAGCTTCGAGAAGTTCTCACCAAGGTCTGTAAGACCATAAGCGTAGAGCGTCAAGCGCTTTAGCTGTGTGAGCTCCGTGATGTAATCTCCAAGATTGATGCTCTTGAGGAATGCGTTAGAGTTAGAGAAGAACACCAACTCATCGGCAGCCGTAAGGTACTTCACCTCATAAGGTACACCCTCGAATGTTGATGAGAATGAGATTGTAGCCGCACGAATACGACCATCCTTCTCAGCTGTCCATCCTGGCATGTCATCCTCCCAAAGTACTACATCGTCCCAACGATCCATCGGAAGTGATGTGTCCCAGTAGATCGAAGCGCCCGTTGATCTAGCCAGAGCTAGAAGAGCTAGCGAGTCACCTTGACGTGTATCCTCAGGGATGTATTGACCTGCACCCTGCTTAACTGTAAGGGCATCTTGCTTAGCGAGAGTTACGCTCTGCTTAGGTACAAACTGCACCTGTGCCATACGCTCCTCAGGGATAGAGTTGATACCCCAATCGAAGCGAACCTTAACCTTGCGTGGGCGCATACCTCTATCGAAGACAGCCGTGCTCTTAGTGTAAGGGAGCCAGTTCTTAGCCTCAGTTGGTACCACAACATCGAAATCGACATTGGTTAGGACCTCAACCTCGAAGTAACGATCTGAGAGCACAACATAGTTGTCGATGCTCACCTCTGGATTCTCAAGCGAGATAGAGTAGTCATATCCTAGCTGCTGAACAGTGATATTCTGAACGTTAGCAAGGTTATCAGAGCTCTTGATTCGGATTGAACCAGAGCGCTGCTCGTGAACGAGAGTTGAGTCGATAGAGATAGTACACTCCACCGAGCCGTTACCGTTTGCAGGTGATACAGTGATCCATGGCTCACTCACCTCGGCAGTCCATCTCTCATCGGCGCTAACTGCGATAGTGTATTGACCACCATCAGCTGCCGCTTGAATAGTATCTTTGTCGATATTGAAGGTGATTGTCGTCTCATCCTCCTTACAGCTAACGATAGCTAGTGCGACAAATAGGGCAATTATATAATTTCTAATCTTCATATTCCTATATATTTTATTCTAACATTGAAGCACAGTTGATGATATTCTGTGTCTTGTCGTAGATCAAATTGTAGACTCCAGCCTCCCATGCAGAGCAGATATCCGATGCATCGAACACAATGCGTGGGTTGTCGCTGATGTCGAGCGTGTAGATCAGGTACGAGATGTTATCATCAACCTCTCTAATATCGTTTGACCCAAGGAAAAGAGCTCTTAGACCAAGGTGCTGGCTAATGCCCTCAGGCCACTGTCTCATGATACGCTCACCCTCTGCATCTCTCTGTCCACGAAGCGCATAGACAACTAGCGACGCTGAGTTTAGTGGGTGGAATGGGAAGTAATCGAAGCGGTTGTACGAGAAGTCAACACCATATAGATATGGTAGGTTCTCGGCGTTGAACTCCGCAGGAAGCTCCGTGAGGTGGTTGTACGTAAGGTCGAGAGATCTTGTGTAGAACGAGTTCTTACCTAGGAACGAACCCTCAGGGATCTCGTCGATACTACAACCTGCAGCGTTGATGTACTCAATTGTAGAGCCACTAGTAGCCAACTCAACAGGGAACTTCGTTAGGTTCTTGTTACCAGCAATAGTGAATGTCTTAGCCTTGACTCCCTTGTAAGCATCACCATTCTGAACACCAGTGATCTCGTTGTAGGCAAAGCTTACAGACTCCATAGTGTAGATATATCTTGTGTGGAAGATATCTGGAATCTGAGTAAGCTTGTTGTTGTTCATCGAGAAGCTCTCCATGTCGACAAACTCACAGAATATACCATCAGCAGTAGTTGGAACCTCCGCAATTTGGTTGTTATCGAGGAAGAACTGCACTGGGCTAACATCAGGAATTGGTGCTTCGATTGTGTTGATCTTGTTGTAGCTTAGATCCAGAAGACCAATCTTAGTCATCATATTCATCGATGCAGGCAGGCGCTCCAAGTTGTTGAAGTTTGCGTAGAGAAGTTCAATCGTAGGATTCTCCTTTGTACCCTCGTTCTTCGCAAGTGCGTCAAAACCTTTGTAGATCTCCTCGGCGCTCCACTGAAGGTTGTGAGAGAAGTTCAAGAACTGAAGGCTCTTCATGCCCGTGATAGCCATTGGGAATTCGACCATATTAGGGCAGTTGTAGATCTCTAGATCTGTTAGATCATCGAGTAGCGCGATCTCGGCAGGGATCGTTGTCATTGTGCTGTTTGCGATGTATATGATCGAAAGCTTCGTAAGGTTACCGATCTCTGCAGGAAGCGATCTAACGTCATTCGTGATTGTACCGAAAGCTGTGTCCTTTGGACGCATGTCGATCTGACGACCTGTCGTGTCGAAGATCTCCGATTCGTTGTATATGTCGTGTAGAGCAACCTCAGGAATTGAGACTCCCGTCTCCTTTAGTCCAAAGGCGATTGGTGCCGACATCTGTACAGCAGGGTGCATCAAGCTCAAGTACTGCTTGCCAAGCTCCATGCGGTTGCGTGAAAGCTCGCCCACGCTAAATAGCCCTGGGTCTGTTGGATCCTGAACACCACCTGGCAAAGATGAAATCTCCGAGTGAGTACCGATGTATAGCTCGATGAGCTCCGTTAGGTCACCCAGTGCAGCTGGCATGTCACCTCTGGCTCCATATCCACTGATGCTGACAGACGCAACACGTCCGTTGGCGTGGAGCTGAACCCCTGGTTGGTATCCCCATAGGTCTGGATCGCAGTTAAAGTCCCAGTTTGTACCCGTTGTATATGTTTCGCCGCGATAGTACCAGTTAGGTCCATCGAGTGCTTCCCAAATGCTCTTTAGTGCCTCGTAGTCGCGGATATATGCGTAAGAGTCCTTGAGTGTAATCTGAACCTCAGCGTTAGTGGTTTGGTTGTCAACAACTGTAAAGCGTGACTCAACAGGCGAGATATTCGTCTCGAAAGCAGTACCTTTTGCGGTTTTAGTTACGTATTTTGTTACGATGTACTCTCCAGCCTCAAGATACAACAAAGAGTCGCTAACGAGCATTGACTCCTCGTAGCCGTGAGTCGTAGGATCGTCATCGAAATCGATTACGAATTCAACCTCTACGTCTTTGAAATCAGTAGTACGAGCAGTCTCAATGTGACGAACCGATACGTCAACTAGTGCCACGTTGCTAAGCATGTAGCCATCATCCTCAGTCGAGCGAGTTATCTGGCTTAGATCCTTAGTCATTGTGAGTGTCATAGATCCACGAGGAGTAACTCTCACAGTTAGATCGTGCTGATTGAGACCTCCACCCACGATTGTTAGGGTGCTGTTTTGTGTCGTTCCGTTGTAGAGTTGACCATCGAGGCTGTCGTATAGCTCGAAGGATGCAATTTTGTATGTACCCACCAAAAGGCGCAACTTATCGCTACGGAGTCCGAACTCAGCAGAGGTTGCGTCGTGTGACGAGAGGATTAGTGTCTGGCTAATTTGACCACCCATTTCGTCGATGAGATTGATCTTAACCTTCTTTGCCTCGTTGAGGTAGTCTAGTTCATCTTTGATTGCACGAGTCTCCGTGTAGGATGCCTCCTTGTAGAGCTTGAACTGTGCATATCCATAGTTTGTGTCGCGGTTATCAACCGTTGTGTCATCCTTCGAGCAGCTACTCGGAAGTAGTAGACCCAGGATGGCAGTTGCGATCATTATGGAAAATCTATATAGTTTCATATTCAAAACTTGTTCTATATAATTAGTCTCTTAAATTATAAGTCGTTAAATTACTGCACCCCCACCCACTGTTTAAGGTGGGGGTGTAGTAACTCTAAATTATTGCGCCCAACGGCAGTGGATGATAGCTTTCATATTCCACGATGAATCAAGCACTTGGATCATTGAAGACTGCTTCTGCTCGGCAGTTGGCTGCGTCATCGAGATGCTCATCTGTGTTCCGCTGATCTTCTCGTATGTCAACCAATTGTTGTCTGTACCAGCAGCTGTACCAGGCATCTTCATTAGGCTGCCAATAGCTGTTACATCAAACTGTGCATTTACATCAGCCTCAGAGTACTCCAAAAGGTAGACTTGAGTGTTTGTTGTGATAAACTCAGCGTACTGCTCATAGAGTTCATGACCCTCTTCGATAGTCTCGAAGTTAAGACCTGTGTGACCTTCAAACGCTGTTGTTGGTGCTACTGTGAAGCTATCACCAATTTGAGCCTCTGGGTTAACGATCACACGAATGAATATTGCATCACCACCAAACGATAGCTTAACATAACCCTCATGGTAACCTTGAGTGTAGATACTGAAGTTCATGTAGTTGAATGAATCCTTCGCAGGGTCAACCTCGATCTGGAACTTGCCAGCTGCTTGGTCTACCCACTTGAATGTCATCCAGCTCTCCTCAGCTGTCATAAGTGTTGGGTTCTCGATGTTATAGTACTCAACGCTTAGTGTCTCACCCTTGAAGTTTGAGTCGAAAACAAGTGTTCCGATTGGATCAACTAGCTTAGCGTGGTTTTTAACTGTGAAGTCAAAACCGCTCTGAGCACCAAGAGGTCTTAGAACCCATGCCTCCGATGTCGCTGTGTAAAGTAGACCCTGCTTCTCAAGTTCGTCAGCTGAGTTGTCAGTGTAGATAGCTTGGTAGCCGTTGTTGATGATAGTCGTAAGGACATACTTCTCAAATGCAGGCTCGATAGCCATACCAGCAATTTGCCAAGTCTTGAAGTCAGCTGCCGACCACACATGCTCAGGAACGGCAACAATAGTCATCTCACGTGCTGTTGCTGCTGTGTTCTCTTGTCCCTCTACAATTGTGATAGATACTCGGCGATTGTCCGCAGAGTTGCCCTCTGTGAACTCGTCTGTAACTGTAAGCCAGCTTGGAGTCTCCGACACGTTGTAGTATGTGCTCCACTGGTTCTCTACGATCTTCTCAGCATAGAAGAACTTGACACCCTTAGCGCTGATGAACGTATCAGAGATACCGATGCTTGCGCCATCAGGATTGTTGAGCATACCGTTGTAAGTGAGCTCGTATGTCTCGCTGAAGTTCGACATCCAAAGATCTTGTAGGTTTGGAGTTGTGATCTTGAGGCTCTTGTTGAAGCTCTCGATACCGAAAGTAAGAGTTGTCTCAGCACCCTCTACTGGCACTGCCGATAGAACTGCATTAGCGAAGAACTCAGTCTTGCCCTCAGCGCCCTCGCTCTTTGTGAGTGTTAGCCACGATGGGATGTCAGATCCGTAAGGAGTCCAATCGAAGCTCGCATCGATAAGGATAGGCATCGAAAGAGAACCTGTCTTAGGCCAGTGTAGAGTAGTCTCAGATACCGCCTCAGTGTTGTAAGCAAATGCGATCTCATCGTCTGGGTTCGTATCGTAAACGAATGAACCGTCAGTGTCGATCTGCGCTGTGTAGATATCTAGCGTAAGGATCGTCTTTGCGATAGAGATAGTTGCGATGATCTCCGACTCAGGACCATTAGGGCCATCCATCGTGAGCTTAACCTCGCAGCTCTCGTCAGCGAGATACACCTTGTCAGCAGTAGCGACTTGAATAGTGTACTCACCCGCCGTACCACGAAGAGTTGTAGATGTGAAATCGCCATCGATGAGCCAGAAGCTCTCGAGTGTCGCACTAGTTAGTTCGATTGTCCAATCACGATCAGCTGTGAATGTGACCTCTTGAACACCACCGCGATCAAGATCACCATGAACCTGCTCTGGGAATGTTGGAGGTGTGATAGTAACCCCCTCGTCAGCACTGCTGCACGAAGTAGCCACGACAGCCGCCGCCATTGTTAGAAGCGTCAAAAGACTTTTAAAGTACTTCTTCATAACATTTAGATTTAAAAATTTAACAATTATTATAATTAAGAGAACAATTTTTTGTTTCTGCTTTAACGCTTCTAAATTACAAGCCCTCTTCTAGTTGTAGTCTCTCTGCCTCTTCGTCGCTCAGCCACTCTAGTGTGTTGTAGAAGTCACCAATGTAGCCACTGTTCGGAAGATCTGTTGTAGAGCCATCGAAGTTCTGCATCGTGATCGTTGTCCAGAGTGCAATTTGGTTTGTGCACGGTAGGAAGTACGATGTGTTGGCAACACTGCTCTGACCTCTTAGTTTACCATCACCGTACTGGAATCCAAACGAGATGTCTGAGATACCAACAATCTGTCCCGATGCAACACTAACCTCTGGTGTGTAAGGCGACTCCATGTCTAGCTCAACATTAATATCGTAGCCATCCTGAAGCATGCCTCTTACGATAATCGTATTTTCAAGGGTTGGGTGCTTCTCTGTGCGCACTAGGCGGCGATAGTCGGCAACGCCCTCAGGCATGTATTGATAGATGAACATAGACGATACAAGGCACCAGCCAGTAAAGTTCTCGATCTGTGTCGTACAGCTCTTGTAGAGCACAACGCTGATCTGGTTGTTCGCCTCAGCAAAATCTGCATTTAGGTTGTCTGGCATCACTAGCTTGAGCTTAAAGCCCAGAGAGTCTAGGTGCGAGACATTGTCGTAGTATCCCTTCACTCTCACCGCTGTGGCAAGTTCGCCCGCTTTGATAGTGATTGTGTGCGACTCCAGAGAGTAGTGCTTACTCTCGATGGCGTTGCTCTCTTTGTCGATGATCTCAACTCCAAACGTGCGGTCGTAGTCTCGGCTTACAGTCGAAGAGACTGGTACATCGAAGTACTCATCTCCCTCTAGTACGAGGCTAAGCTGCATCGTGTCGTGAAACATGACATACTCAGCACCTGCGTAGGTCGTGTAGCTCTCTTTGCAGCCTGTGAACACCCCCGTGAATAGGAGAGCCGCAACTATGAGTTTTAGTATTTGTTTCATATTCTTACTTGATAGTTATAATTACAAATTGTTGCTAGGATTTGGCTCAACCATTGATCCTGGAGCCTCGATTTCGTGGTTTGGAATTGGCCATACGAAGCGAGGATCACCAGCCTCAACCTTGAGAGTCGATGCCTCAGGCTGCGCTCCCGTTTGATCTTCACGCTGGAATCCAAGTCCCCAACGCTTTAGGTCTTGAAGACGGAATCCCTCCATGAATAGCTCACGCTGACGCTCCTCTGAGATGTACTGGATGTATGTATCCTGCGATACGCTCATCGCACCACCACCGCTCTCGAAGCGAGTCTTGCGAAGAGTTGTTAGGTCGTTGCTCGCACGTGCGTAGTCACCCTTTTGAGCGTATGCCTCGGCACGAATCAAGTACTGCTCCGATAGACGGAATAGTTTCGGCATAGAGACACCATAGAGCATGCTCTGCATGAACTGACGGTTACCGTAGTACTTCGCTACAAGGTTTGCAAGCAGACCACTAGAGTATCCCGTTGTCTGTGTTGTAATCACTGCCGAACCACGAAGGTCGCTATACGAGAATAGCTCATATACATTGTCCGATACCACGTAGTCAGGGTAGAAGTTTGCGTAGTCACGCTCGATGTTGAAGAACACTGTACCTAGTCTACCACCGAAAGATGTAGTCGTGAAACCAAGTCTCCAGATGATCTCGCTCGATACGTCGTAGCTCCACATATACTGGTACTCGTTGATAGCCTCACCCGTGATAGGATCGCCATATAGAGTGTTGACATTCGCTAGTGCGTACACATCGCTCTTGCCATCGATAAGGTAGCTAGAGTACTCAATAGCTAGGTCCCAGTTACGCATATAGAGTGCCGTGCGAGCCATAAGTGCCTCGGCAGCGCCTTGTGATGCGTAGATGTTACTTGGTCCCTCGTCGCCATCTTGGAATAGTGATAGTGCAGTCTCAAGGTCTGAAACAACAAGCTGATATGAATCGTAAAGCGAAGCACGCTTAGCGACAGTTGGCTCAAAGTAGCTTGTGCTTAGTACAACACCAAGTGTTGTCTTTGCCTCGTCGTCAGTCTCAGGATACGCCTCACAGAAGAGCTTGATTAGCTCCGAGTATGCAAGTGCACGGATCGTGTAGACCTCAGCTGTGTATGTGTCAAGTGTCGTTAGTGAAGCGTCATCTGTGATAGTCGCTTGAACCTTCTGTACTTGATCTAGGTAGAAGTTGCAGCTTCCTACAAGAGCGTAGAGTGTGCCGTAGACACTCTGAAGCTCTAGGGATGTCGAGCGGAAATCCCACTGCCAGAAGCTACCATATGTGTTTGAGTTGGCAACCACAGCGTGTACCTGATCGGCTTGGATCTCTGGTAGGAGTGTGATTAGACCACTGTGCAGGGAACTTGACTTCATCGAAGCGTAGATACCCGTAAGCACCTGCTCTGCGTCGGAGAGGGTCTGCATCGCCTCCGTCTCTGGGATCGCATCGCCAGGGAACTTATCAAGACATGATGAAGTACCTAGGAGCATCGCCGCAGCTACAAATAGATATTTTATTTTACGTAACATATATGTTTATATTTCTCAATTAAAAAGTTAAGTCAAGACCAAATGTATATTGACGTGCCATTGGGTACTGAGCAGCGTAGATGTTCGACGTTCCCTCAGGGTCTAGTCCCGAGAACTTAGTGAACGTGAATAGGTTTTGCCCCTGTGCGTAGATCTTCGCTCCACGAACAAATCCGCTCTTGCTAAGAAGTTTAGCAGGGATAGTGTAGCTGATCATAAGGTTCTTCAGACGTAGGAATGAAGCATCCTCCAAAAGGCGAGTGTCAAACTCCGTGTAGTAGCCGTGCTTAGGGATATCAGTGATATCACCTGGCTGCTGCCAACGGTCAAGAAGGCGTGCCGACTGGTTGTATGATGCGAAGCGTCCGTTCGACTCATCGAAGAAACGGTCGTTGTTCATCATCCAACGATCTGCAACCCAGCTAAACTGAGCCGATAGAGAGATCCCCTTCCAAGTAACGTTTGTTCCGAAACCTCCCTGCCAAGGTGCGTGGTAGCTCTTGCCCACCATCACTTTGTCCTCGTCGCGCATCTCATTTACGATGTTGCCATCCTTGTCATACCACAAAGGCTCACCATTTGCTGGGTTAACCCCTGCGTAGCGGTTGAGGTAGAATACCCCCGTTGGGCTACCAACCTCAAGCTTTGTAGATGTAGATGAGATCTCATACTCCTGAACACCTTGGTATAGCTCCGTGATCTTGTTCTCGTTGTATGAAATGTTCATATTTGCTGTCCACATGAAATCCTTGCCCTTCGCAACAACGCCCGATAGGCTAAGCTCAGCACCACGGTTTACAAGTGCTCCAATGTTAGACCACTGGAAACCGTTACCGTTAGATGTAGAGAATGGAAGTGGCACATACATTAGCATGTCCGTAGTCTTCTTGTTATATAGCTCAAATGTCGCCTCGAGGCGGTCCCACATACCTAGGCGGAACGAGAGGTTTGTTGTCCAAGTCTCCTCCCAGCCGAGATCCTCGTTACCCATCTGAACTGGTAGCATACCTGCGCTACCCATGTAGTCACCCACACCATACACTAGAGCTAGGTGCTCGTAGTTAGGGATCGATGAGTTACCCGATGTACCAGTACTCGCTGCGATTTGGAACTTAGAGAGCCAGTGTGCCTTGCCCTGCATGAACTCCTCGTTGCGAACATTCCACATACCACCGACAGACCAGAATTGACCCCAACGTCCGTTGGTACCAAAGCGTGAAGATCCGTCTGTACGAAGAGATGCATCAGCGTAGAAGCGATCTGCGTGGCTCCACTCGGCACGTCCGAAGAACGAAAGGAAGCTATAATCAGAGTCCAAAGTATCGTTCCATGACTCTGTACGTGTACCATTCGAGAGGCTTAGTAGGTTGTCATTGTTCTGATCGCTAGCCGTAACCGAGAAGCCCTCGTAGTGGTAATCAACGCCCTCTTGACCTAGAAGGAATATGAATGAGTTCTTGCTATCCATCTGCCAGTTGTAGGTCGCAGTGTTTGTGATCGAAAGGGTCATACCGTCCGATGTGCTGCGAGATACGCTACCGCTACCAAGGTTTGGTGCGTAGCTAGGGTATGAGTAGAATGCACCCGTCACGTGTGAGAAGTCAACACCGACTTGTGATCTGAGTGTTAGGTTCTCGATAGGTTTTGCCTCAGCAAATAGAGTCGAGATCAACTTATACTTCTTATATAGCGTTGGGTTCATCAAGTTCCACTCGATAGGGTTTTGACCCTCGCCATTCCATCCAGAGCCATAACCTGCGAGTGTTCCGTCAGCGTTGTATGGGTTCCAGTATGGAAGCATGAAGCGAGCTGCTGAGATTGGAGTAACTGTCGTGTACTCACCTGCAACCGCCTCCTCGATCTCTTGGTAGTTAATCATTGTGTTGCTACCAATCTTTAGCCAATCGGCCGCTCGGCGCTCAAAGTTTGTACGCATAGAGTAGCGCTCGAATCCCGAACCGATAGCCGTACCATCTTGGCTGTAGAATCCACCCGATACGTAGTAGTTTGTCTTTGGTGATGCCCCCGAAACAGAAACCTCATAGTTCTGAAGCATTGCGCTCTGGCTAAATACTTGGTCTAGCCAGTTTACATCAGTCTTCGAAAGGAGGTTGTAGTCTGCATTTGGGTTTAGTCCCAACTCCTTCTCGTACTGGATACGCTGCTCTGTGTTCATAAGGTCCCAGTCACCATAGGCGATGTCCGAGAAACCGAGCTGCATGCGGTATGAAATGGTTGGTTGGTCGGAAATGCGTCCACGCTTAGTCGTGATTACGATCACACCATTTGCCGCACGAGCACCATAGATCGATGTCGAAGAGGCATCCTTAAGAACCGAGATGCTCTCGATGTCGGCAGGATTGATCGTGTTGAAGTCACGGCTCTCGATGGCAACACCATCCAAGATGTATAGCGGTGTGACACCAGAGTTGATAGAGTTCGTACCACGAATAGTCATAGTGGCAGCGGCGCTAGGCTCTCCTGAGTTCGAGAGAACGCTCAGACCAGCAACCTGTCCTTGGAGTGCTTGGTCGAAAGCTGCAGTAGGAGTTGTCTCCACCTTCTCTGCCTTTACCGTAGCTACCGATCCTGCGATAGTTCCCTTCTTACGAGTTCCGTAAGCAACGACAACGACCTCATCCATAGAGTGAGTATCTTCGTGCATCACTAGATCGAACTTCACATTAGCTTGCCCTGAGGGGATGATGAACTCAACACTCTTGTATCCTAGATACTCGAATGTAAGTATTGTTCCCTCTACGGCACGAATAGTGTAATCTCCATCGATTCCCGATGTGACTCCCGAAGTTGGGCCAGAGATTACACTCACACCAATCATTGGTAGGCCATCCGTTGCGGATGTAACAATACCGCTGATCGTACACTCTTGAGCTTCTTGAGCCTTGACTTCGTTAGTCGCAGGTGCAAATAGCATGAAGAGCGTAACTACAAAAGATAGTACTTTAATATTATACATAAGTTTTTGTAATAGTGTCACTTGAGTGACTTGAAAATTGGGTTAAAATACAATTGGATATAAAATAATTTACCCCCTTTTGATTTGACTTTAATGCCTTAGCAATCAATATTGTATCTTGAGTGCTGAAACAAAAAAAATAAAAGCAATGCTGTATCATTTGCTGATATATCATAGCTTTTTTCAAACAAAAAGGAGATGTTAATTGGGATGTTAAATCTGTTTTTGTAGGTTATTTATCATATTAATTTTGGTTTCGTATTAAATTTATTTACCAAGGCAAAGATATGTTAAATTGTTAGATATACAAAATACGTATATTACAACTAAGCCTATTTTAGTGATTTTTAATACAATATTAGAAGCGAATATAGGAGTCGAGGTTAGAGATTGAAATATTTTAAATTTTCAAACTTTACAGATTGGAATGTACGCACTCTAATTTGCTATCAATTTGGCGGTTTTGAATATATTTATCATTTTTTTTAATTTTTTTTTCAATCTACTGCTTTCAGATTGTAATTCTATGAGAGTTATATAGATATTTACACGACTAAATAATTGTGAAATTATGTCACGATGATGAATTTAACTTGTGTATTCATGTCATTGATTTGTAGTGTGTTATGTGTCGAGATGTAATTTTTCTGTTATTTTTTTAACAGAAAATGTTTGCAACCCGAAAAATAGGGTTATATTTGCGATAAATTTAGAACATAATAGTGTAAATTTTAAATATAAAAGAAAGATGAACGTACCAGCGAATCTAAAGTATTCTAACGACCACGAGTGGTGTAATATTGAAGGCGATGTAGCAACAATCGGTATCACAGATTTTGCACAGAGTCAACTTGGCGATATCGTATTTGTCGATGTGCCAACAGTAGGGGAGACACTCTCTTCAGGAGAGGTGTTTGGTTCGATCGAAGCGGTTAAGACTGTGAGCGATGCATTTATGCCAATCAGCGGCGAGATCATTGAGTTTAACGAGCAGATCGACGCTGACTCATCATTGGTTAATCAAGACCCTTACGGTGAGGGGTGGATCATCAAGGTACGTATCACAGATACAGCAGAACTAGAGTCTTTGCTAAGCGATGAGCAGTATAAGGAGCTTATCGGGTAGTGAAGTTACCAAAAACAGAAAACAATTTTAATAATAAATTACAAAGAAAATTATGTCAAAAGTTACAGTAGTAGGTGCAGGTGCAGTAGGTGCAACTTGTGCAAATGTTATGGCTGCTCGTGAGGTTGCAAGCGAGGTTGTTTTGATCGACATCAAAGATGGTCTTTCAGAGGGTAAAATGCTTGATATGTATCAGTGTACTACATTGATGGATTTCGATACTAAGCTAGTAGGTTCTTCTAACGACTACAAGAAGACTGCAAAGTCTGACGTTGTTGTTATCACATCGGGTATCCCACGTAAGCCAGGTATGACTCGTGAGGAGCTTATCGGTACTAACGCTAACATCATGAAGAGCGTAATCGAGAACGTAGTTAAGTACTCTCCTAACGCAATCATCATCGTTGTTGCTAACCCAATGGATACTCTTACTTACCTTGCTCTTAAGACAGCAGGCGTACCTAAGCACCGTATCATCGGTATGGGTGGTGCTCTTGACTCAGCTCGTTTCAAGTGCTACCTAGCTCAAGCAACTAAGGCTAACATCAACGACGTAGACGGTATGGTAATCGGTGGTCACGGTGATACAACTATGATTCCACTAGTATCTAAGGCTACAGTATGTGGTGTTCCAGTTTCTCAGTTTGCATCTAAGAAGAAGCTTCAAGAGGCAGCAGCTAACACAATGGTTGGTGGTGCAACTCTTACAAAGCTTATCGGTACTTCAGCGTGGTACGCTCCAGGTGCTGCTTCATCTATGCTAGTTGAGGCTATCCTTAACGACCAGAAGAAGATGATCCCTTGCTCTTGCTTCCTAGAGGGAGAGTACGGTCAGTCTGATATCTGTATCGGTGTTCCAGCGATCATCGGCCGCAAAGGTATCGAGAAGATCGTTGAGGTTGAACTTACAAAAGAGGAGGCTGCTGCATTCGAAGCTTCAGCTAACGCAGTTCGTGCAACAAACCAAGTTCTTTTTGACGAGAACATTCTCTAATTAATTTAGAGTCAAGATAGACCGCCCCTTGTCGGGTGGTGAATCGAGAGACGAATCTTAGGGTTCGTCTCTTTTTTTTGTGCTTAGATCTATGTTGAGATGCAAAGCGGTCGTGTCGGCGGATACTTTATTTGTGTCGGTGGTGTCTCGCCTGTGTCGAGTAGCGTCTTTGGTTCTTTTGGGGTGATGCCAAAAGAACTACACGCTGTATTTTATTGGTAGAAAATAGTTTTTGGCTCTGTGAGCCAATTCGCCCTC
>CAYJIY010000021.1:0-35953 GCA_964370415.1 uncultured Alistipes sp. | reverse complement strand
ACAGCACAAAAAAATGCCACTCAGAAAGTGGCATTCTATATACTACATTTATTTCAACTTGTGCTTGATCCAACCTCTTATCGCACCAAAATATTTAACAATATGCTGGACTACAAAGTATGTTGTTACTACGCCTAGCACAGCGTGAATGTCAAGTACAATGGAGCTCGTACCCTCTAAAAATATGAGGATATACAATCCAGTCAGTCCAGTGAGGGTAAATGACAGAGACAACAACCACAGATTAACACTCTTTTTAATAAATACCTGCCAATTCTGCTTATACCAACGCCAGTGGTCGATGATGTGTCTCACCGCAAAGTAGTAGATAACGATTGATGAAAACACGTGAATATGCATCCACATCTCATAATCTAATGAGTGAGGTATATACATCAGTAAAAACAGGACGAATCCCGACACAAAAAGTATCGGGGTTAGTATAAAGAGATATAAATCTGTATTTAGTTTGCTTATTGTACTCTTTTTCATAGGCTTTTTTTCACTGCGCCTAGCGACGCTTTCTATAGATCACAAGACGTAGCGAGTCGCTCTCAATACACTCGCCTCTCTCCCACCCCATTTTGGTGTAGAAGGCATTAGCTCGTGGGCTACTCTCGAAGCACTCAAGATATACCTCGTCGTAGTGCTCAAAACGTTCACGAAGAGTCTCAGTCAATAGGTGTTGCGCCGCCCCGATTCCCCAGTATGGAATATCGATCAAGAAGCCCTGAAGTCTATTATCAATCCAGATTATCAGACCAATAGCCACCTTATCGAGCAAGAGAAGTTGGGTGTTGTCAAGATGCTTCGCAAAGTCGGCATCGCACGCCCCACTACCGATATATCCATCGACTACCTCATCGCCAAGGTGCGTGCGTTCATAATCATCTACGACACTTCGCCCCATCTCTTGAATCTGCGGAAGGTCGGCTTTTGTCGCCTTTACTATTTTGTAATTCATATCTTATTTTTTATCGATTTTATGCCGAGATCTCAACATAGTTACCCTCAGGGTCGAGAATACCCGACTCGAAGTACCCATCACCCGTCTTGCGACACTCGCTAGCGATGGTGTAACCATCCTCACGTAGGCGCTCCGTAAGCTCGCGAACTCGTTGCTCGCTACCAAGCTCAAAACAGATGTGCGCCACACCCTTAGCGAAGCCTCTGTGTTCTGGTACAGCTGTAATATCGGGGCGATGCATGAGTTCGATGCGTGCTCCTCCGTCTGAGAACGTGAGGAAATAGGAGGTGTAAACCTTAGTTGGGTTAAAGTATTTATCGCCTGCCGTGCAGTCAAAGTATGTGGTGTAAAATGTGCGCATCGCCTCAATATCGTCGCACCAAATCGCTATGTGGTCTATCTTCATTTCAAAACTATTTTCTTAATATTTTATCCATCGCTCTCCCCTTCGCAAGCTCATTTTTCGCTCTACCTATTTTTGCGCTTCGCACTCTCTCTAATCGCCTTGCGGCTACTCTTCATTCCGCCCACCTCGGCAAACATTCTGTTGAGTTTCTGAGTCTCTATCTCCTTTGCGCTCAAACCATCATAGCTACTCTCCTCCTTTATTTTGAGGTAGTTGCTAAATCTCCGAGCATCCAACACACCCTCCCCGATCGCTCTTTGAACTGCGCATCCAGGCTCTGTGTGGTGGCTACAATCGCCAAAACGACACTCTGCGGCCAACTCCTCAATATCGGTAAACGAGCGTGAAATATCGGCACTATCAACCCCTATCTCTCGCATACCTGCCGTGTCGATGACCACCCCGCCCGATGGCAAAGGGAAGATCTCACGCCCCGTGGTGGTATGGCGACCTTTATCGCCCTTGCTCACCTGTTGCGTAGCTATGCTCTGCGAGCCGATCAATCGGTTGATGATGGTCGATTTACCCACACCTGACGAGCCAATAAATGCTGCCGTCACACCCTCAGTAATTAGTGGCGCAAACTTCGACTCTAAATCCTCGTCATATGCCGATACTGTCAGAATGTCGGTGT
Organism: uncultured Alistipes sp.; assembly: GCA_964370415.1. GTDB lineage: Bacteria > Bacteroidota > Bacteroidia > Bacteroidales > Rikenellaceae > Alistipes. The sequence goes on along the minus strand of CAYJIY010000021.1, from coordinate 33,946 downwards.
AGAGAGCTACCCTCTCAACTTGCTGAGTCATCTGCTCTAGCTCATCACCTGCTAGGTCCGATTTTGTGAGCAAAATCACAGGTTTAGCCCCACTATCCCACGCAATCGAGAGATAGCGCTCCAGACGACTAAGGTTGAAGTTGTTGTTGAGCGACATGCACAAAAACACCAAATCTACGTTCGTAGCGATAATCTGAGACTGCTCGCTCACCCCAACTGCCGTGCGCTTGAATAGACTCTTGCGTGGGAGAATGTGATGAATGATGGCACGTGTCGCCCCATCCTCATAGTTTATCATCACACAGTCGCCCACACAGGGGTAATCCACCGCCAGATCTGCATCGAAACTAAAGCGCCCCGACACCTCGGCAAGCATCTCTCCCCTATCACTCACTATCTTATATGCCCCCTTATACTGCGTCACAACCCTTGCAAGTTCATACTCAGGGTACTCACCAGCCAGGGCTACGAACATATTACCTACGCCATATTTTGACAAAAGATCGTCCATATATTAATCTCTCTGCAAGGTGTAAAACACATAGCTATATTCATTGCCATATCGGCTATACATGCATATCTCCTGCTCGATCATCTCGATCACCTGCTGCGCCAGCTCGTTGTCTACGTACTTCGACTTCATTATATAGAGATTCGCCTGCAACGGCACATAGTAGTTGTCGGTCCAGCACTCCGCAGGAAGGGTCACTGTGCTTTGACACGTATATCCCAACTCCTCGGCCTGCGCCACCTTATGGCTCACTGTATCGATCTGAGGGTAAGCCTCATCCCAGTACGCCTTTGGTTCGGGCGATGGATCATCAACAATCCAACTTATCTCGCTACAAATAATCGCCCCTTGAGGCTTTAAAAGCCTATTCCAATCACGAAGACCCTCTTTGAAACCTGCTATATATATCGCCCCCTCGGCAAAGATATAGTCAAAGCTACCCTCCTCGAAGCTCATCTCAAACATAGACATGCAGAGCCCCTGCACCCTCTCACTCAGAGCAAATCGCACAGCATTTGCGTTTAGCTCCTCGATAAAATCGGGATTGTTATCTATCGCCACAATCTGGGCATTTGGTAGCGCCTTTGCAACTATAAAGGTGTGTGTACCCACCCCACAACCAACATCCAAGATCTTGATTGCTCGATCTCTCGGCATACTCGCTATCGCCTGCAGAGTCATCTCCTCGCTCCCAGGCCCCAATCGCAACATGCCCTCAAAGGCCTCGTAAAAATATTTTTCCATCTCACTATAATTTACATAAAACAGAATCAAGCTCCGTGGAACTCAACCTCTAATAGTGCAAATGTAGTAATAAAGCGTTAGATTTACCAATTATCATTAAGTAAATATCAGAGCTATTTGCCCTTATTCGCTATAGTCACGCTCTTCAAACTCTCATTGTACTCCACAATTCGTGAGTGGGAGTTGCTGTCGACAATGAGCAGAGTCACGAGCATAGCGATCACGGTTATTGCGGTGGCTCGCCACGAGGGTTTATCGACAAAGATAATCAGGAGCGAGGCAACGATAATCATTATCGGGATTATTACAAAGATGGTGCGCTCGGTCTGTGAGATGGTCGCCTGCGTGCGCTTTAGCTCTGACTCTACAAACTCCACCTTGTCGTTATTATAACGATCTACAAAACTATTTAGGCGAGTTTGATTGCTATATATTAACCCAGCGCCAATAGTAACAAGCAGAAGACCGCACACTAGGCTTGGAATAATATACGAACGTGCGAGCTCTGAGCGCCCAAGCTGCCAAAAGCCGACAGCGCCCACAATAAAGAGAATACCCACCAAAATGAAAAATCGCGAAGAGAATATCTCCGCCTTCGCCCATTGCAAAGCTACGCTAATAATATCCATAATCAAATCTATTTTAGTGCCCAAAATTTGCGGCTGGTTTCATGCACCGTCAGCATCTCGCTGCAAAATCCATACTAAAGACTCAACCCCTAGCCATGGATTCACTACTCCGACATATCGATCCCCCACTGGGCAAGTTGCATGATAATTGGCAGCACGCTCTCGCCCTTGGGAGTTAGCCTATACTCTACCATTGGAGGGACTACGGGATAGGCTATACGCTCCACCAAATTCGACTGCTCCAACTCTCTAACTGCGAGCGTGAACATTCGATTTGTCACCCCTTTAAGCGAGCGTTGCAACTCATTTGAGCGCATTGCACCATCCTTGAGATGGTAGATGACCATTCCCTTCCATTTGCCCCCAATTAACTCCATTGCCAACGCTAAAGAGCAATAATATTCATTATTATTAAAAAAATATTTAGGCTTATCGCACTGATTTTCCATATTATACACATTTATGTAACTACATATCATTTTTGTAAGTACTTGCAAAAATAGTAATAAAACATGACCTTTGCAAACGAAACTAAAATAAAACAAATATGAAAAGAATTTTTTTATCACTTCTAATGAGTGTAGTAGCAATCTCTGCAATTGGTCAGAATTTTGCAAAAGAGAACAAAGAGTCAAAAACTAAAAATGATAACAACATGGAGAAAATTGTATATCCACGTGCCTTTTCGCACATCGGCATCACGGTATCGAACCTCGAGCAGGCTGTAAAGTTCTACGAAGAGGTGATGGGCTGGTACGTAATTATGGAGCCAACAACGGTTGTCGAGGAGAGCGAAACAGCGATCGGACAGATGTGTATCGACGTATTCGGCGAGGGTTGGGGTTCGTTCAAGATCGCCCATCTATCGACAGGCGACAAGATTGGTGTTGAGCTATTCGAATTCAAGCAGAGTGGCGACAAGCGCCCTGAATTTGACCCATTCAAAACGGGACTGTTCCACTTCTGTATTCAAGATCCCGACATCGAGGGAATGGTCGAGAAGATCGTAGCAGCAGGCGGAAAACAGCGCATGCCAATTAGAGAGTACTACCCTGGCGACAAGCCGTTCAGAATGTGCTATGTAGAGGATCCATTTGGCGTGGTATTCGAGGTGTATAGCCACTCATACGAGATGACATACTCTCAGGGAGCGTACTAGAGCTACCAAGAGAACAAAGGGCAACCCAAACAGGTTGCCCTTTATTATTTATAATCGTGTGCTACAACTCTCTAACCGATCGCAACGGATAGCCCGAAGCACGGCGATACAACGTGCCATTAACCACACTTGCAGAACCCGACACCACTCCAGTAGCTACCATAGCATTCGAGATGGTCGTTGTCGATGGCTCGGACGACCAAGCCAACACCTCAGCGGAGTTATTAAGTGTTCCAGCGTAATAGCGTATGTGACTCGAAACAGGATAGTAAGTCGAATAACTACCGCTATTATATGTCAGACCATGATTATCACCGCTAGAGCTCCACGTAAGGGTAGCTGCCACAAAGTTTTGCCATACATCACCCTTTGGCACCATCCACCCTAGTGGCGAGGGGTCGAATATCGACTTATTGTTGCCAGTCACCGGAGCGTTCTTGTCGTTCCACAGATATTCAATATTTGTATCTTGATTCGCCCAGTTACCACTACTCGTATAGTAGTATATCGTTGGGTTATAGACTGAGGTTGCGAAGCTCACAGCACTAGAGCCCGAACGATCCCACAGCGTACTGCTCCACGGGAACGGATCCTTGCGTCCAAACTGATAGAAGAGCACACTACCCTGATTAATCTGCGATTGACGGGCAGTAGAACTAGCTCCAATATTGCGATCCATCACAGCACTCTGTTCAAATGGGCTACCATCTGCCCAGAGTGTAGAGCCCGAATAGCGGTATATACTACCTCCAACGACACTTGCTGCAGCCCCCTCGGTGGTGATCACTGGGCGTGGAGTTCCCGAAGTCGATATGTATGGATTGTAGTCCGTAACCCACAAATGCCACGACCAAATAACCGTGCCCGACTGCTTCACCGCCACGAGTATATTTTGCCCCTGTGCACCACTTGGCAGATACGCCTTAATTGCGTTTTGAGCCGAAGTCACATTGGTCGGTGGAGAGTAGCTCTTCTCGATTGTGATACCCGATGGATCACCATCGCTCCATAGCATCTCAACTGTGTAGCTGTCATCATCACGCCAATCTACGTCAGAGAGCCCCACATGCAGAGCATTGTTGCCATAGTCCGCACCCCAAAACTCATCAATCCTATCATTTACGGGGATATAGTACTCTGCTCCAAAGTTATCGTCAGGCACTAGTATATAGCTATTGGCAACACGCAATCCATCGGCATTGCCCCGACCATCACCGCTTAGCCCCGTTAGAAGATTAACAAAGCTGATGTCGGTGTAGTCTGTCGTTATTATATCCTTAAAATCTATGTGGATCGACTTCGAGAGCTCCCCCACAACAATTTTAATATCTCCGCCACTGAAACTTCGGTTGAGTCTCAACCTTACGGTATGACGACCAAAACTCTCTGTCCAATCACCCCCCTCAGAGATTGTCACTCCATCGGGTAGCTCTATTCGCTTCTCAACATCGACATCAGCAACTGACAGACCTACCCCCAAACCATCAGTAAACTCTACATCTACCTCCACATAATCATCGCTGACGATGTACCACGATGGGTCGTCTCGCTCCAAAAAGTAGTCATTGCGATCTGGCGAGACATAGAGCATGTTGCTCTGCTCGGAGAGGATCACCGCTTTGTAGCTATCCCTCTCTATTCCGAGATAGTACTGCCCATTAGCCGAGAAATCCGAGACATTGCTATCGATCACAATATCGTAGTCAATGTTCGATGGTGGCGCTAGTCGTGCCTCATCTTCGGTTAGGTAACCAGGCGAGCCCAGTCTATTGATACGAATTAGGTAGCGAGTACCATTATCCAGCCCATATTTTGTCTCAGTCTCACCCTCAGGGGTGTAGTTAATGAGAATATTATAGTACCTATCACCGCTATCCTCCCCGTCGCCCGACCTATTGATTTTAGCAATCACGCTCGTCTTCACACCACTATCACTGCTATAACCGCTACTACTTGTGTAGTACCTCAGAGGATTTGTCGGGTACATATACAGTCCGCCAATATACTTTGTATCTAGATTCTCCTCGGTCACTCCCGATGGATATGGCGCTTCGTTTGTCTCGGGGCCAACCCTATGGCTCTGCTCAAGGAACTGCTGCTCGGAGCTGCCCGTTGGGCTTGGAGGGAGAACTGGAACTTTCGCCACGCTAATCTCCTTGAGCGATGTGCTACTATCGCCATCTTCGAGCAGCATGTCGATTCTTGCGTAGGCAAAAACCGCAGGGATAGGCTGTGGTATAGCATCCAGCGACTCTTGAGAGACCGAACTCATCAAAAATGGCTCGATATACATCGGTAGGTCGGACTCCAAACCACTCCCAGTAGTCGTAGTCTTCAGAACGTTATTTTCTAGTGTGTATGGTATTGTAACATTCACAAAATCAGAGAACAAATAAGGTACAGTTGGTGAACCAATCAATCCTGCAACAGGGTCGAACTGCCCACCTTCGATAAATTCATCTATCGCCGTTTTTGGAATATTGGCAAAGAAGTACAACTTAACGTTCTGCTCACGTTTAGTCAAAACAAAGAAGCTAGTCTCTTGATCCACTGAGTTAGCATCGGGAATTATGGGGCTCACCTCCAACAGGCTCACCGCCACATCGGGGTTCGACTCCTCAACCGAGAAGACAAACACATAGGCGTTATCAATATCCAGCTCGCGTGCAGTCGCTATGTCATAGACCACCGCACCCGTTCGAGTTTCTATCGCATTGGAGCCAAAGTCACCAACTCTAAAGTCGGCACGCAGAGTCACACCCTCCACCGATGGCGTAGGCTCTATCACGAAATCGTCATAGGCCTGACAGCCGCACATGAACAGCGCCGCAACAACACAACTATATATCAATCTATAAAACTTCATCTTTTTCTCCTAATCATTTCATTGATTACTCTTGAATAGCTCTAACACTAAAGCCACCCATCCTCGTAATTCCTGGCTCCACTCTTACCGAAGAGCCCAACTGCACTAGCAGCGCATAAGCAAAATTATTCGTGTATGCCGACACAGATCTATATGCTCCCTCGATCGCTACCGCCGAGGCGTTACCACCCCAACCGCCATCACCACCGCCAATATAGCCATTGGTAGGATAGAACGCATTGACACCACCCGCTGTGTATGTCATACCGATCTGCCCATTGCGAGAGATCGAAATATTACCCGAAGTGAATGCCGACCAGACAGTATGCTTTGGCACCATCCATCCCAAAGGCGATGGGTCGAAGATAGATTTTCCGCCATCTGCCACCCTTCGCAACTTATCATTCCACAAATAGATATCGCTTGGGGCATCTGTAATCAGGACACTCTCCCCGTAATTGAATTCTGTTGGATTGTGCACAGTTCGCTCAATTGTCGTGTTGGTTTTGGTGGTGGTCATCACTCTTGTGCCGTTGGTCGGGAATGGATCCTTGCGACCATACTGATACCTAACGACACCCGCACCATAGTCTGGATCGAAAGCCGTATTAACCGCCCCAAGATCTCTATCCATCATATACTTACCTGCATACTCACCTGAGCTCTGCCACACAGAACCTGCATATCGATGCACCTCGCCACCGCCATCAAGAATTAGCTTGCTGTTTGTCGTGGGTGATGCTGGGGCATCAAAGTTATAGGGCCAATACTCCGTCAACCAGAAGTGCCAGCTCCATAGTATAACACCACGATACTTCACTGCCACCAATATATTCTGACTCTCAATACTCATCGGGGCATTGATATATATCGAATTGGTCTCAGAGGTGTAGGATTTACCCACCTGCACACCATCAATCGACTCTCCATCATACCACAATATATCGACGCTATAATCGTCATTATCGACCCAAGATTCATCGGCTATAATATTCTGAGGGTTAGCCCCAGAGCTATAATCGCTCCAATAGGTGTTGATCTTATCCATTATTGGGATATAGGTAGTGCTCATCACGCTTGGCCGTATGATATAGCTATTGGCGACCCTGAGCGAACCATCGTCCATCGGACCAACCAAAGCATCTACAACACTCTTGTCGCTGTAATCAAACTCCGTTGTATGGACATAGAGCTCCACCTCCCTCGTTTTATCGCCACCATCCATCGAGACAGTCAACGTGTATCGAGTCTCAGACGAAGAGAAGATATAGAACAAAATCTCCCCACTCTGCATGTTTACGATTGGAGTACCCCCTGCTGGCGAAGAGGTGACTTGTATTGAGCTATAATCGGTCTCAAAGGGAATTACTACTGAGTTGCCCGTCGTTCCTCCGCTATCGGTCACATAGTAGTCTCTGCGCCCGAGAGTCAGATCGAAGCTACCCCCATCAACATCGACATCCATCTCCTGACTCTCCCAATCTAGGATCGTCACTTTGGCACTCATCGTTGGCTCACCATCAAGGTGGTCGACAATCAGATTGTAGCGATACCTCACCCCAGGTTGCCACGCCGCAACTCCATTCGAGGGTACAGGTATATCCGTAGCGACTTGTCGAATAACCCTTCTTCCCGCCTCCTCTGTATCCGAATCCAGGTAGTAGGCCAACATAACTCTAATCTTAGGGTCACTATTGTGCGGCTGAGGGAGTACAAAGATCACATCTTTCGACTGCGTATTATCGGCATTTGGAGCCTCTGGAATTATTGATATGGAGTTATCTGTCGATGATGGACCCGTTATGTAGTAATCCTTCAGGTACTCTAGCTCACCGTTGGGGTTCTCATCAGACCATATCTTGGTGTTTATATTACCCCCCTCGTCAAGCGCCCATATGATATTATCGTCAACATCCATCTCCAAGACACCACTATTCCACATATTTGCAAGCGCAACACCTCGCACCCTGAACTTATCGTCACCTATCGCAATCTTCGATTCGGGGGTTAGCTCGACCGAGAAGTTGATCTGCGAGAGTGCGTGTTTAAAATCAAATCCAACCACTCCGCCATGAGTATTCATAATCTCGTCTTTGCTTAACAGAGAGCTCCTAGCCACTAGCAGATCCTGCTGATCGTTGAGATTAGAGTTGGTGTTGAAGGTCATATGAGGTCGCCCCACATGATCGGCTGGCGTGATCTGTATATTTGTGTTGTTCTCACCATCGTTGTAGGGGTGATACGCAAAGAACATTAGCCTGTCACCCTGATTATTCGGCCAATACTTTATCGGCGAATAGCTCCACTGCGAACCATCGTAGCCAACCCTCTGGTTGTACATAAAGTTTGGTGTTAGCGTGCTAATATCATCAACACCATCGGGGAAGTAGTACGACACTACACCCATATTATCGCCAGCCACAAAATCCTCCTTTATCAAAGCACGCGACTCAAAACCACTATCTTCGCTCACAGAGCGGAATGCGATTGCATCACCCGTGCTAGGATCAATAGGGGGCTGTGTCGGGGCGATATCCTCTCCACACCCGACAAGCGCTGCCACGAAAGCAACTAATATGATATATTTTATCTTTTCGAATCTCATAATTTGACATCAATGCCTAGGAGTCTATCTCAACTCCTTTGTAGTGATCATGGGGATAACCAAACCCCCATGACCTTTATTTGTCTCCTTGCGAGACTGTTATTTCAAAATTACTATGCCGTAGGAACATCCTCATCAACGTTTTCCTCATCAGCCCAAGGGTCGATTGACTCAGTAACTTTCACAGTATTCAGACCGATTGTGAAGGTGTAGAGATACGCCTTACCACCCTGGAATGCAGTAGCTAGATCTACCACTGTCTTGTTAACTACAGTAGACTTACCTCCAGAGAGATTTGCGTCAGTTGTCTCAACTGTGTAGACGATACGTATTTTTGCATCTTCTGCGCTTAGGTCGATAGGAATAACCATTGCGTACTCAGTATCCAAGTTTGTGATCTCGCCATCAAAAGCTACATTTGTACCCGCTACGGCTGTCTCCTTGAACATACCACCGTCTGTTAGATCATCCGTAGTCAAAGAGATGAGATATGTACCATCTTCGTTTGTCCAACGTGGAGTGTTTGCCGTTGTGTTATTGAGGTTTAGATCTGCCGTCTTTGCAAGCACACCTACCAATGGATCCTCGATGCTAGTGGCAAGAGTACCACCAAACTCAATAGAGTTGATAGTCACAGTTGTCGCAGCGTCATTCATTGCCTCATCAATGATGTCACCACCAAGCACAATCTTGAAACCAACTCTCGAAAGAGCGTGCTTAAACAGGAAGTTGACCTTATCATCTGTCGCCTGCTTAGTGAGGTTAAGGTGAGGTAATCCCGTTGTAGAGTTAACACCCCACATTAGGTCGTATGGCTTAGCCATATCGTAGCCAATGATTGGATCTCCCGCTTCGTTGTTAGCGGACTCCACAGTGATGCCATTCGAGGCGTTAGCCATCGGCCAGTACGCAAAGAAAGACACACGTCCCGCTTCGTTTGCCGAGTTCACATCATTTGGCCAGTACTTCAATGGAGCGTAACTCCAAATACCTGCCGTTGTACCTCTAGTCACAACCTGATTGTACATGAAGTTTGGCATATCCACAGTCGATTCGTATGTACCCTCTGACGTATAGTAGCCAAACACACCGAAGATGTCACCCTCTTCGAACGTCGACTTAATTCCGCCCTCAGTCTCGGTCTGAGCTCGTGTGTTGTTACCAACAGCCGCCTCACCAAACGATATGGCTTGTGGCGTTTGATCGACAGTCTCAGACTCCTTCGAACATGAACTTAGTGCTAGCGCAAGAACTGCTACTCCTAAAATTGTTTTTTTCATTTTTGTTGTTTTTGTTAATTGGTTAATAAATGTCACTTTCGTTTCAATAATTTTTCTCTATCCAATAGGAATGTCGGTGATATCTTCGTCACCCCAATCCTCGATCTCAGCATCAAAACCTGTCTGTTTTCCCCCTTCGCTGTCTTCGACATAGGGGATAACTATGAGCGGGTCGCCACTTTCCCCCAAACCGAGTTCGAGGTTAATGTGGAGTTTCAAACTACTATCATACACCATGCTCTGCGTTACATCGCGAGTGACCCTCTCACCTTGATCCGTGAGGTAATCGGTCCCGTTCCTTAACTTCAAGAATAGCGTAACGATATTCTCAGCGCCACTTCTTGTAACGCCTTGGGCTGGGCCAAAGCATCGAAGAGTTCCTCTCAGGTGACCATTTTCCAAACTCCCCAAATCGTATGATTTAGGACCGAAATAGAAGTAATTAACACCTTTACTCCCGTTTGGCGCACCTGTCGAGAGTAGTATTCCCTCTGCCATTCCACTTATGGCGGCAGACGATAGATTAACATTGGAGAGGTTATCCAACCCCTTAAAATTCACTTTCAAATCCAGGGTCGAGATAATGCTCTCTGGCCTCAGATTAACTACTTTGCTGTAACTCTCAGAGTAGTCTCGCTCGATGACTAGATTCTCATATCTATCCACAGCCAGCACTGATGGTTCTCTAATGGTTTGCTCCTCGGCCTCAACCTCATAGCCCTCTGTCACGGTGAAGTGCTGGGCATAGGCCTCGATTGTTTGGTAGCTATCCACGCCCCTAAACTCTATATTCTCGTGAGCACCAATAGACTCATTAAAACAGATCAGATCATACACACCAGCATCGAGCATCACAGTCGTTGTCGAGTAGTTTGTTTGGTGTACTATCACACTTGACTGATCTCTGTTGTAGAGCAGTATCGATGTGACCAGCGGCTTAGACGAAAGCTCGCTCCAATCGATATTAATCGTCAGCTCCATCCTCTTGTCGGGGAGGATCTCTCTGCGAGTGTCGCACGATGAAAAAATTAGCGCAATCATAAGTAGAGTCATCAGAATTCTACTATTCACAGACACCTCCTTTCTCAATTTTTCGATTTATCTTCCACACCAAAGAGACCTTCGCTTTTAGCGGAAAGATTGTGTTTATACTCATCCTTGGTTCGGTGGCAATCAACCTCTCGCCATCCTCCACCCTATACTTTTGATAGTCGTAGTGCATATAACCCGCACTTGCCGAAAACTCTAAGTTGAAGCTCTTAGACAACGCCTTTGAATAGCCTACAGATAGACCCATCGCCATATCTATATCGACCTGCGTTCCCTGAGTGCGATCTAGCTGAAAATCGTAGTAACCATACAGAGCAAATGCCCCAACGAACCAACCGTCCAACTGCCCAATCTGGTGCCTATCACCTAACCAATATCGCCCTTCAAGGCTGTATGTTTGCAGCTGCCAACTGAATGAGTTATTCGATTTCAGCCACCATCCTCTCGCAAACTCAGCATTGAGGCTAAATTTTCTGCCTATTGGCACCTCTAGTTCGAGGTTTGGGACTAGTACTAGATTATACAGTAGATTTGTTTTGAGAGCAAAGAGCGGTTTATAGCTATACAAAGGCTCCACAGGTGCGCTAAACGCAGGTGCGACTATCTCCTCGGAGCTATCAACCAAAGGCTCTTCGACTTCATTTTGAGTCTGCTCAAGGAGGGTTTCAGGGAGGGTTTCTTGCGGGGTTTCAACTGGGGTTTCAACTGGGGGGTCTGCCACCACTTTTTGCGTATATAGAACCACCGCCACACCACGTCGTAGCTCTTCAAAGATGTTTTGCACCATATATCTATATGGCTCTCCAGCCCCTAGATCCATCAGGCGTTTATTACGACTGTCGGTGAGTGTCAACCATCTATCACTAGGCTCAACTCGATGCCAAGTCTCTATTGGATGGTTTGCAATAATTGATAAGATTTCGTCTTTATACGCAATATCAGAGTCTTCTACTATTTTATAGAGTTGATCCCACGCCACAAAGCCACCTTGGTTCTCGATCAGGGACTCAGGCACCCCTACCACATCACGAAGATAATGCTCAATATACTGAGCCCTAAGGGTAGCTATATGCTCATTGAGCTGGTCGCCTCCATCGGGCGAAGCATAGGCCCTCACCACTATTCGTTTCAGAGTCACAAGGGTATCAGAGCGAAGCTCATCAACCACCCCATCTAACTGATTTAGTGCACTATAACCACTTTGGGTCGTCACTTCTGATTGACTCTGAGCAAACGGCACTTCGACATTGATTTCTCTTGGCTCTTGCCCATATGAAGATATGGCAATGCCAACAAAAATCAATAATAGTATCGTTTTTATAATAATAGTACGTGTCATTACTGTCTTGACGCAATAAAAATTTACGGCAGCAAGTTGCACTCAAACTCAATAGTCATTAACCTACAACAATGCGCTTTGCACTTATCGCACAAACAAATTTAAATGTTTTTTTCAAAATATCACAACACAAACTGAAAAAAGTTATTATTTATTGCGAGATAATCATAAATTTTACTCGAAAAAGATACTAAACAGAGCACAACACCTCTTAATAATATAACAAAAAGCCATATTTAATATAATTATTGTAATTTTATATAAATTATTTTACTATCGCTCTTCGTGTTTCTAATTTTATTATTTCAAAAGAGAGAAATATAGTTGACAAAACGAAAAAAAAAGTGTACATTGCGACGATATGACACTCACGACATGCCAAGACAAAGAGCACTTATGATGTGGCGTGATTACATAAAAATATCTCGACATGGAATTAGGAAAATTTGCCATATATCAAACTCACTTTGGACTATTCAAGATCGGCTATCTTGATGATGCCATAATCTACATCAAGTTTGCAACCGCTGCCGACCACTCGCCCTCTGAGGAGCGCTCGGCACTCAGCGACAGAGCATTCGAGCAACTGCAAGAGTACTTCGAGTGTAGGCGCAAAGAGTTCGATCTTCCGCTGCAGATGATCGGCACCGACTTTCAGAAGAGGGTTTGGCAGGCCCTGCAGGAGATCCCATACGGCAAGACTTGCAGCTACAAGGATATTGCAACAGCCGTCGGTAACAGCAAAGCATCACGAGCCGTAGGAATGGCAAACAACCGCAACCCCATCTCCATCGTCGTGCCGTGCCACAGAGTGATCGGTGCGAGTGGCGCGTTGGTGGGGTATGGCGGAGGATTGGAGCGCAAGAGCTCCTTTCTCGACCTAGAGCGCAACAACATAGACTAAAAAATCAAACACTATAAACTAAAAGAGATGAAAAAATTACTCACAGCATTTGGGCTATCTGCCCTACTACTATCTTGCGGCACTAGCACAGGATACAAATATGACATTGAGGCTAGCGTTGTAAACGAGGATCTAAACGGCAAGATGATCTTCCTCTACGCCTACGACTTCACACAGAGCAAACCTGAACCTATCGCTATCGACAGCGTAATGATCGAGAATTACGCATTCAAGTTCGAGGGGAGCACCCAAAGCCCTACAATCCTTACACTAGCTAGCGGAGAGTCATCAACAGCAGCGATCAAGGCTAATAATCAGAACAGTAAGATTATCCAAGAGCAGGGCATAAAGCTTAACGTTAGCGGTCAGGTCGAAGTTACAGCTGGTGAGCTGAACCTAAAGTCTAAGGAGATGGAGAATCGCATCAATGAGATCTCAGAGCACTTCAAGGGTCTTGTTGAGCAGGGCGCAGGCGATATGGATGATATATACAAACAATACATTAGCGAGATAAACGCACATATGTACGATGTCATCGAGCAAAATGGAGACAATGCATTGGGGCTTAGTACAGTTCTTGTGTACAACTTCGAAAACATCGAGCAGATAGACTCTATCCTAACAAAAGCTCCTGTCGCAAAGGATGTTGCGCTGATTGCCCAAAAGCGTGAGGGCATGCTAAACTTGCTCAAAACAAGTGTAGGTAAACCATTTGCTGACTTCACAGGTCAGGCAATCGATGGAGCAGAGTCGAAGCTATCGGACTATGCTGGCAAAGGCAAAGTTGTGCTTGTTGACTTCTGGGCATCGTGGTGTGGTCCTTGCCACGCTATCATCCCTGAGATCAAGAGCATGCAGGAGAAGTATGGCGACGAACTAGTCATCCTAAGCGTTAATGTTTGGGACAAGAAAGACGCTTTCCACAAGATGCTAGATGAGGGCAAGATGACTTGGAACCACATCTATGCGTCGGACGACAATGAGGTCCCTACACTATACGGAATCGAAGGAATCCCAACTCTGCTAGTGCTTGACACAGAGGGCAATATCGCAAGTCGTGGACACGGAGTGGAGTTCAAAGAGGCGATCGATGAACTTTTGAAAAAGTAGTAACCGCCACATAACGACATAGTATAAGACCGCCCCAAAAGCGGTCTTTTCTATATATCATAAAAAGAGATGGAAAAATACGACAACAGCACAGTGCGCACTCAGAGCATATTGCTCGAAGAGAGGGATGCGCTAAAGCTACTTCGACAAGGAATTTATGGCACACTCTCACTCATCGAGAGGCGAGGGGATAAGATGGCTGGATATGGTGTTCCACTAAACTATGTGTGGGATCGGGGCGACTACATCTACATTCATGGCGCAACACAGGGACACAAGCTAGATTGCATAGAGCACAGCCCAGAGATTAGTTTCTGCATAGTAGGTGATGTCAAGGTCCTCACCAATATATTCACAACATCATACGAGAGTATAATCGTCAGAGGGGAGATCGAGCGTGTCACGTGCCATGTAGAGAGGGTGCAGGCAATAAGGCTATTGCTCGAAAAGTATGCACCCGACCATGTGGACGAGGGGATGAAGTACTCCAAGAAGCTATATGATCGCACCGAAGTTATGCGAATCAACATCCAAGCTATATCGGGGAAATCAGGATCATTAGTTTAACCTACGCACAACACCGCTAGCTACTGCTCCTCGATGAACATATAGCCCCACTTGACCATCTCCCTAAGGATTGGGATAAGCCTCTCGCCCTTTGGTGTGAGCGAATACTCCACATGGGGAGGCACAACAGGGAAGACTACCCTATTGATAATATTATCACGCTCCAACTCTCGCAGAGATTGGGTGTAGATCTTATTCGTTATGGATGGCATCATCCTCTGCAGCTCCCCTGAGCGCTTAGCTCCTCGGCGCAAATAGAAGACGATGATGCTCTTCCATTTACCCCCAACGATGTCCATCGAGAGTTCTAGTGGACAGTTGTACTCTTTATCTTTATAAATTATCTTCTCGCTCATATCTAAAAATCAGCATTTTACCCCTTTTGGTAACTATATATCATTTTGGTAAGTACTTGCTTTATGGGTACAAATGTAATACATTTGCACCACATAACAACAAATTACCTTAATAATATGGATGCATTAGAGATGATTATGGAGCGCCGCAGCGTTCGCCGATTCAAAGACGAGACAGTTAGCCGCGAGCTACTCAAGGAGATTGTCGATATTAGCCGTTGGGCACCATCGTGGGTGAACTACCAAGTTGCACGCTACACGATCGTCGACAACGCTGAGACGCTAAAAACCATCGCCGACAACGCCGTGCGAGGGTTCACATACAACACCAAGACCCTATCTCGTGCTAAGGGGCTCATGGTTCTGAGCTACGTAAAGGGCAAGAGTGGCAAGAAAGAGGAGATGAACCAAGAGTTCGAGAATACCAACACGTGGGAGATGTTCGATGCAGGAATTGCATGCCAAACATTCTGTCTTGCAGCGCACGCTAAGGGTGTGGGCACATGTATCATGGGGGTTGTGAACCAAGAGCAGATTGCTCAGATCATCTCCCTGCCAGAGGATGAGTCCGTAGCGGCAGTTATCGCCTACGGCTATGAGGATGGTGAGCACGCCAAGGCTACTCCTCGCAAAAGCACTGAGGAGATCTTGCGCATCGCTGAGTAAGCAGGCTTAGCTGAGTAAAAAAATGAGGGTGTCACGACTGAATCGCGACACCCCATTTTCATATATAGAGAGAACTATATTAGAATCTATACGTAGCACCAATTGTTACATTTGCAACTCCGTAGCCAATGTTTGTGAACACTGCCCACTGCTCCGTGATGTAGTACTTAGCACCAACATTCAAACCCAAGTAGAATCCCGATGGGTGAGCCGACGAGTATGTTCTAACTGTAGATGTTGTGTATGGTGTGTACTTCATGTTTACTGACTCATAACCAAGCACAAGACCAGCTGTGAAGTCGAAACGATCAACCCCCGTGTAGTGGAAGTTACCCAACGCACCAAAGACAACCTTTGAGTACTTAGCCTCACCAAATCCGTAGTAGTTTTCACTCTTGCTAGCGAAACCGATCGTACCTCCAACACCAATGCTCATATCGCCAGAGATGTCATACACTCCATGCTCGTAGTACGCCTGAATTGGCACTCCGAAGTCACCAAATCCAATACCTAGAGAGACGTTGTTGTCACCCTCCGAAAAAGTTTGTGCTGATACAACAGTTGCACTCACTAGAAGTGCAAAAAACAATGCTATTTTCTTCATCATTCAAATTTTTCATCTTCGTACTCCCTCGAAGATCGTTCATATTTTTATTCATCTTAACTTTTAGTGTAGAGTAAGGGTTGCGCCCTCTGATCTAAATCTCTTTTTCCGCAACTACACATCAGTACTAGCCAAGGCCTTAACCCCATAAAAATGGGGTTTTCAGCCTATAACCGCTATGCAAATATAGTAAATAAAATATAATACCAAACTATTTGGCATCACTTGCTGCATTTTTTGACGCTAGCGACTCCGCTAAAAATCTCTTCGAGCTAGAGATCATCACATCCAATCGCTCCCAAACAGCTTTGTAGTCAATCTCCTTGAGCGACAGGGCATTTTGCGGATCGACACCATAGCGCTCAACCATGCCGAAACTTGTCATCAGATTCTCCAAACGGGCGTTCAAATTCTCAGAGCGAGGCACCACCATTATATCCCTGCGGTAGATCAGCGAGAAGATGATCGCATGGAACGAATTTGTGACAACATGCTCCGCACCCTTTATCAGGCTCACAAAGTGCTGCGGCCCCTTGTGGATATATTTACTTGAGGCGTAGCTCAAACCCTCGTTTAGCGCCAATATCTTCAGCCCCTTAGCCTTAGCCAAGCGCTCTGCTATCTCGCGAATCTTTGGGTTGACATCGAAGTCATAGACCAGAACATAGCCCCCCTCATCGATCGGCACTGCGAGCGAATCCCACTGCTGAGCATTGAGCAGAAGAACAGGGTCGCAAACGTGCTGAGCCCTCCTACCTGCGAGCTGCTCAACGAGCTTCACTCCGCTACTCTCACGCACCGAGATCTGGTCAAGCGCCTTTAGTTTATCCGCCACAAACCCCTCAAAACCTGGCTCCACGGACTCCGCTGCAAAACTAGCTGCATAGGAGATCTTCAACGTTGAAGGCTCAGCAAAATCGAGATAGAAAGCGGCATCTCGCCCATTAGGCAGAACCGAATTCCATATTTGATCGCTACCAGCGATGATAGCATCGGCATCTAGCTGGGCACTCTTCAGCGCCTCGTTAGAGTCATATCTTTGCGCTGTTAGCGTGAGGTATTGCTCTCTAAAGCGATCAAATGCCCTTTTTCTTTGTAGGCGAAGGAGTCGTCTAGGTAACTTTGCAAGGATGTAGAGGAGCAAAACTATAGGATTTCGCCCCCATCTATTCGACGAGATAGCCGTCAGACGATAGTGCTGGCTCAGGTACGGCGGTTTGTAATCTATGATCTGTGACTCGTGCCCCTGCTCCCTTAGGTGCGTTTGCAGAGCATACGCCTGCAACGATGCACCGTGATTGTAGACATCGTGACAAGTTATAGTTTTAGTCTTCATCCTCAATAAACTTTAATATTCTACTCATTCCTGCTTCGGCTCTTTGGGCCACTGCTGGCACATCACCGCTCTTTGCCATAATACTCTCTCTCAGAGCCTTATCATCTATCAAGCGACTGATATTCTCAGCAACGCTCTCGGGTGTCATCTCAGCGATTAGTCCACTCACGCCATCCTCCACTTGGGCATATGCCGACTCAAAATTGGTCACAACTATGGCACGTGAGAAGATTCTCGCCTCGGTTATGGTCATTCCAAACCCTTCGGAGCGTGATGTCTGGGCATAGATATCGCAATCTCGGAGATAGCCATATGGGTTCTCCACCCTGCCTAGCAGAACAAACTCCTGCTCTAGTCCACTCTTAGCGATCAGGGCACGCACCGCCGATTCATCGGGACCAGCACCCGCCACTGTCCAGCGAAATTTATAGCCCCTATCCTTCAATATTTTGGCTGCACCAACAGCTATATCATACCCCTTCTGCCTTACGATTCTGCCTATCGTAAAGATCTTTAGAACACCATCCTCGCTAGGAGCAAAGCTCTCTGCTCGCTGGCTCATCTGCTTCATCATCTCAGGGGCGAACATATCGTATATTACATCTGTGCGCTCAGAAAACTGCGCATAGTTCTCCTTCAGGGTGTTTTGTAGCGCCTGCGAGACCGCCACAATGTGGTCGTACTTCTCGTAGTAGGGAGCGTTATACTCTGGGCGATAGCCCGCAAAATCAATATCGGCATTCACCCAAGCCACCTTGCGCCTCGCTGTCACCTTCTCCGCCACATAGTATGTCGGAAAACCCTGCTGATAGGCGATCGCAACATCGTATGATTTGGGCTGAGTGTCAACTATATTTTTAACCCCCTCCCATCTCAGCTCGGCGGCATGAATCCCCTTCGAGCTTCGGATTTGCAGATTGAATCTCAGCCTAGCACAAAGCCCCCTGAGATCACAACGAGAGAGCGATTTTGCAATACCATCGAAGTTCAAGCGCCCAGGATTACTAATTATATTCACCCCCGACGGCAAGTCTTTCTCGAATGCCCCACCTCGTGTTACAATCAGCAAGTCAATATCATAGCGCGATCGATCGATCAGGTGCATAAGCGTCACAAGACTCCTCTCAGCGCCACCGCACCCAAGGGAGTCAATAACTATTAGTATCGATTTTTTAGCTCCTTTATTCATAAACACTTTAGTTTAAAAATTTATGCTCTACGCAAAAAACCCCTCACCAAGGCTCGCTCCTCGGCATTCATCAGCAGCATGTACGAGATGGCAAAATAGACCACTATATAGACACCTCCCCACGCAGCTAGGCTCAGCCAAGTATCGACTTCGAAGTGCTGCTTTAGCACCCAAAATCCTGCACCCAGCGCCCCGATCACAGCTATTTGGCGAAGATAGACCTGACGCACAAAGCCCCACACATCGAACCCAAAGGTGCGAACAAAGTAGAACCACTTAACAAATACATTAAAGAGCATTGGCGTAACTATCGAGATCGTCATTGCGAGTATTCCGTACCTCTGCGAGACAAAGAATCCGACCACAACCCCTGCACTCATCGTAATGAGGTCGACAATAGCGATATATTTCACCTGCTTTTTAGCCTCCAAAACCGAGCGTCCAAAGCCTTGATTCATAATCAGGAAGATCACACTCATAATGAGCGCCGCCACATACCACGATTCACGATACTGCTCGCCAACCCATAGCTCCACAAAGTTCTGCCCCAGCACAATGAAGCCACTATATATCATCAGCGATATGACGCAACACAAGCGCCCGATCTTCACCATCACACGGTTGAGCTCCTCGCTCGATGCCTCGTTGGCTATGAGCTTGCTCGCCTTAGGCAGTAGCAGAGTGGTTATTGCCGAGGTGAAAGCCCCGAAGTATGTACCCAGAGTCACCCCAATACCATAGATTGCAATCTGCGCTGGGTCGGTGTTAATACCCAAAATCAACTGCCCCGAACGCCACTGCAACTGTGCAATTATCGCCAGAACAAATATCCAAACCGAGTAGCTAAATATCGATTTTAGGCGCTCCTTATCTGTATGTGAGAAGTCGAAACGCACCTTTAGTTTTCGCTTCACGAAGTAGACCGACGAGGCTATTTTCACTACGTTTACCGCCGTGTCTATCACCACAAGCGCTATGGCCTTACCGCCATACTTAAGCACGGCGATGATCGTGATTGCACGCAGGATATAGATCACAATCGAGAGCGAACGAGGGAAATTAAACCTCTCGTAAGCGTCACATATAGCGGTGAAGGTCCCTCCAGGGAGGCTTATCGCCACATTAAAGATCAAGATCGCAAACATTATCTTGGTCTTGAACAGCTCGTCACCAGTGAGCGAAGCGTCGAAGAGCATCTCCAGCGAGGGGAAAAGTCCCGCTCCGACAACTATCACAATCAAGGAGATCGCTCCATAGACCTTTAGAATCGAGCCCAAGAAGTTCTCCTCAGATGCCACATCGCCTGTGGCACGATACTTCGAGACGTAGCGTATGACCGTATTATTGAGCCCCAAATCCAGCAAAGAGACATACGACACGAGCGAGCCCACAAGCAGATATAGACCATACTCAGAGTCACCCAATCGATGAACGATTAGAGGCGTTAGAAAGAGCCCTATTGCATTTGTTAGTATAATTTTCGCATAGGTGAGCATTGCCCCCAGCTTGTATTGATTCTGTGTACCTGCCATAAAAAGATTACTTTCCGCTTTTACGAAGTGAGCATACGCACCACTTCGTGTTAAAACCACACTCGCCAAACTCTCATGGCGACTATTTGTGGTGTAGATTACAAATTGGTTATTGTCAGAAATTCCAACAAAAATCATAAAAAAAGGGATATGAAGTAAAATCATAACCCCAACATCTATATTAGAGCCACAAAAGTAGTAATTTTTTTCGCGTCTAACGAATAAATTGCCATTAAAAACACAATTATTCTAAACAAACACGATAAAACAGTTGCATTTTACAAATATAAACTTTATATTGTAAAAAAACATAGTTATGGAGAGAAATTATAGTGTCGATACGCTAAAGTTCTTCTTGGCGTTTCTAGTTGTTATGGCTCACTGCCCAACTCAGTGGGACTCTTTTATTGAGCCTATTTATCGTATTACAGTACCAGGGTTCCTCATGATTTCGGGGTATTTTCTATACCACAGCGACCCTAAGGTGATGAATCAAACCATCAGGAGGTCTATCGGCAAGATCTGCAAGATCACCATGCTTGCATCGGCCCTCTACATCACCATCTTTGTGGTCAGAAACTACCTACTTCTGAGCTCAGGCATAAATAATTTTGCTTCGTTCGCCGAGTTCGAGACTTGGCTGGGGATCTTTATCTTCAACAACAACCCATTCGGCAGACACCTTTGGTATCTTCAGGCGATGATCTACACCCTAGTGCTTTGCTACATCGTCAACTTATACAACCTGCGACGCATTGCCTACGTTGCCACACCTATATTACTACTACTATGCTGTGCACTAGGCAAATATAGCTTTATATTTGGCGAACAAAATCAAATTCCGATGTGGGTTTCACGCAACTTCTTGCTCTTTGCTGCTCCATTTTTCTTTGCCGGAATGTACATCAAGGCTAACTACAAGAGAATTACCGACACACTCACCACGCCCAACTTAACCATCATTGCGATACTCAGCCTCATGGTTGGCTACACGGAGTACATATTCCTAAATCAGAGCGTGGGCGATCTCTACATTGGAGGCATACCGCTCGCTATATCTGTATTCCTACTCACGCTGCGCTACTCTCAACACATAGACAATGCACTATCAAAGGTTGGGCGCAACCACTCGCTCAACATATACATATACCACATCCTTGTCCTATTGATACTCGAAAAGGGTGGCGAATTCCTGCTCTCCACTCACCCTGACCTACTGAGTATCTACACAAACGCTCTTCCATTCACAGTCTTTTTTGCCACGTTTTTTGCTAGCCAAATCGCAAGACAGATCATGCAAAAAAGCCCTAATCTTAGGACTACATAGATAGAAAAGGAGGGTGACTGAATAAGTCACCCTCCTTGCTAAATATATGAATCTGAGTCGATTTATTTCGCACTATCAGTTATTTACAAATATACAATCATCAAGCAGTTATCAACTCGAAAGCTGCTTCCAATCTTCGGTGATCGATACTTAAACTCAATACTCTTAACCGCCTTGATCATCACCTGCGAGAGCTCCGTCTGCGACAATCGCAACTGCTCCCCAGTTTCGTAGTCATAAACAACCACTATCGGTGCTTGATTTATGGGCAGAGCAGACTCCCCCTCAACGTAGATCGATAGCGCCTCAATGACCTTGAGCGCAAAGATGGATAGATCCCCCCTATCCACTCTATAACCCTGTTCAAGCAGTTGTCTATAGCTATCATAATTGTACTTTATATCACCGCTTAGATAGGATATTTTTTTGAAATCTATCTCTGGATCTGTCTGGTCTTTAATCTGAAAATCAGATCTATCGCCTATCATCTTATCTCTAAGCACCAGACACATAGTCGCTTGCATTCGCTCCTGATAAGAGCCTGCTTTATGATTAATAAACTCAAAAACTATACTCTTCACCTGACTAGGATTCAGATCTTTCAACTCCTCGCTACTCAAACTCACCTGCTGCGTAGCGTCAGCATTTATAGCCGTTATAGAGAGCCAAGATAGCTCCTCGCTCGATTTATAGAGTGGAGATCTACCCGTTTTATAGTACTCCGAGGCACTCATCACCTTTTGCGACAGCAGAATAAGGTTGCCCTCTTCGACAAGGGCACTATCCACAACGCTGCTATGAGCACCTCCCTCCACGACTTTTTGTGCCATACACTCAAACACAGAGATGGCCCCAACTATAGCGATTGATATAATATAGAGTTTATTCATAAATTATATATTTGATAAAATTGCTACATTTCTCAAAAATACATATTTATATCTAAATTACACGAATAAACTGTACCAAATTTCACAAAAAAAATAGTTGGACAAGCCCAAAGACTTGCCCAACTACTCAAAAAGTTGAAGTTAAAATCTACTTGAAATCTACGTCAGGGATCCACTCCAGCGTACCTGCCGACACAAGATCTCTTTCATTAGTCGAAGAGTCCTTAAAGGTATTTCCCTCACCCTCGTCGAGCTTCCAGTATGCGATAAGTGCAGGGTCCGACGAACGCGCACTTGAGTACATGTTAGCCTGAAGTTGAGATTGACTCAGCGCCACTCTCCAGAACTTAACCTGCCCCATCATCACTCTATCACGGAACCACGAACCACTAGTAACCATCTCGAAACGATCGATCAAAGTTGGTCCTCCCTGTGTCTGAACCGACACATCTAGATTTCCATCCACATAGATACTCACCAGACCTGCGGTGTTGCACGTGATGGCTATGTGGTACCATCTATTAGGTTGGAATAGAGTCACGGTGTTCACCTGCGAGCCCTTCGCCTTCACCTGGAATGAGTTGTAAGGAATTGGAGCGTCACCAAAACGAATGTACATCTCATTATTCGGAGAGTTCTCCCAACTTCCAGAGTTCCATATCGCTTGGTTATTAATCTGGAAACCAGACATATTAACCCATCCTTCGATTGTCCACTCTGCTTCGCTTAGCCCCCAAAGAGCATCAGGGTCAACTGGTGTCGCCTTATTTGAGTTATTCATCCGTGGAACAGCCTGAATCAGCGCCTTATTCAACAGCACGATGTAGAGTTGCGACGAACCCAAAGGTGCCACCTGGGTCGATGGCGTTGATATTCTGATCGGCAAGGCGTAAGATTCACCATTAGGCGTATCATACTCGCTTATCGTAAACACAATATCAGAGGTCACGTGCTCCCCCGCCATGATCTTTGCACTCTTATCGTATGTTAGGTTCTCCATAGGCAGAACCTCATAGAAGGTGTCGTTATTCTCGTTATACTCCTTGAGCGCCGCCGCATCAAAGCTCACCTCAACTTGAACATCACTCTCTAGGGCTCTAATCACTTGGGCATTGATAGCCAACTCCGTAGCACCTGCGCTATTGAGATTCAGTTTTGTCACATTCATATCTGCGGCCTGCGCAATGTAGAGACCATTATCGATGACACCATACTCGGCATCATTACAGCTCATCACCCCCAAAGAGAGCAGAGCTAAAATCAACTTAAATTTTAATATTTTCATAAGATTTCAAGTTTTTTAGGGACGCAAAATAAAGAACAACTCGTTGCAACCATAGAACGTACCACCAGTGGTTAGACCGACCTTAACATACTGCACATCTACCATAGTTTTATATAATTTGATGTACTGATAGCCATCATATAGCGTCTGCTCAATAGACACTCGCTCATCATTAACAACAGTCCACGCTACACCATCGACACTAGTAGCTAGATAGTTAACGTATGGGTTAGGATAACCGTTGTTGAGCGGTGCCATCTTGATAACATCGAAACTATGCAATGCGTTCATATTCACAACAATATTAAACGAACCAGTATTCGAATAAACAGAGGTTCTGAAGTTATTAGTCGCACCATCGATTAGCACACTTGGATCACCCACACTACCATACAGAGGTGTTCCATCCACAGGCTCTAGCGATATCTCCCATCCTGTGCGATCGATTGTCACACCATCGGTCACAGCACCTGGCGTGGAGTCGATTATTGGGGAGAATGCCTTTACACGAATGTAGATAATAGAGCGATTAGAGCTCACCTGACCAGAGTTTGCAGAGACCTGCATCACGCGGATCGGAACTACATATTCGCCATCTGCTATTGCATCTGGATCAACTATTGTCACCATTGTTGGCTCGCTCGACTCGTACTCCCCACGTGGAATCACCAGTGAAGTCTTGCTAAACATTAGCGCCGAAGGTGCAATCTCACCTAGCTCAGTCTGGTTCTCAGCGTTGTAGGTCGCAACCAAAGAGTTATCTATCGCCATGCTAACTGTAATATCCTGATCGATTGGCTTTGTGGTGTGCACCCTAAACTCTAGGTTAAGGTCACTCACTCCAGCAGCGTCGGGAATGTGAGTAATAGTAGCACTAGCAACATTATGCTGGTTGATATTCACATAGACAATATTGTCGTTTAGAATCTCCTCCTTATCACATCCAATCAGAAGTGCTCCCACAAGCATTAGTGGGGCAAATCCTTTAATTATATTTAATCTCATATCCTGCATATTTTTAAAGTTAACTATCTAACCGCTGGGTTCATAACCTGAATCGCTTGGCGAGTGAACTGATACTCACTTGAGCCTGGATAGTCATACTCGATGTGGAACGATCCACAACCTCCCGAACGCACCGCTTTGCCATTTACGATAGGTGTCCAACTAGCCATTCCGACCAGCGACGAGGCGAAGACATTGCCATATCTATCCGTGTAGGTCACACCCCCCGTAGATGCAAAACTCTCGAAATTCTCAGTCACGACATAACGCCTTGCAACCTCCTCGGCATCCATATAGCCATCGAAGTTGTCGATCGTCATCTGCAATCTATTATCTAGATCCGAATCGCCACCATATCCCAGGTTACCATACGCCTGAACGATGAAGTAATCGAAATACTCTGCCGACTCGCTAGGCATACGTTGAGGCTCACCATCGACAACCAATAGGCGATCTGTGCCCGACTTTGGCCCCATAGCCTTACCTAGCTCCTCAACAAACACCATCATAGGCCAATCCTGACCACCCATCGAACCGCTGTGGCCATAGCCTGGCTCGTAGTCGATATCGAAGCCATCGTAGTCGTACTTATTCATAGTATCGATGATCGCACCTGCGTACTTCTGAATTGCCGTTGTCATCGAAGCTGTATCGCCATCGATCCAACCCCAATACTCCTTAGCAGTACCCTCAAAGTCCTTTGGGGTGAGCTGATCGCCAATATCTTGAATGATCCAACACAGAAGTGCACGTGTGCCTTTGAGCTCCTTTGCAAGGCGCTTATCCTCCATACGCATAGGGTCGAGATTCCACCAATTACCCCATATCGACACAAAGTCGACACTATCGGGCAGACCCATCAAAGACCCCGAGAGCGAGGCTCCCTGCCCCGTCCAGTTTCCAAACCAGCCAAACATAATGGCGTGATCGCTCTTTTTGTAGGCTCTCAAATTCTCATAATATGACTCAGGAAGTGGCTCATAGAAGTTCTCAGCCTCGACCTGTGTCCAATCGCTACAACTAAAGATAGAAGCTACAGCGATCAAAACAACCGAAATATTTAATAATATTCTTCTCATAAATCTCCTCATTTTTAAATTTCAATTACTTTTTTGCCCACCAAAGCTTCGTTGCTTCGTTGTCAGCACCACCTAGCAGTGCTGCTGCAGCTTGAACATTCGCACCATTACCCTGATACTCCGTCAGAGGGAAGCGCAGACGATTAGGTATCTGGCCACTTGCGATGACACCGTTACTTAGGTTGTTCACCGCAGGGAAGATCTCAGGATAGCCCGTGCGTCTAAAATCTGCCCACGCCTCAAGACCCAAAGTATAGTTAGCGATCCACTTCTGAGTGATGATGCGCTCTAGGTTAGTCTCAAAATCGGCTGTATCGTCCCATGCGATGGTGATCTGTGTTGAGATCACATACGAGGTAGAGACCCCAGTACCAGCATAGTCTGACGGCGTAAGCTCCGCATTTGAGATGTAGCCATCGTAACCACTCACGCCATACTGATCGAACGAGAGTTCAACCCCCTCAGCGTAGAGCTCCGATGCTGTACCGCCCATATTCCAACCACGCAAAGCACCCTCGGCACGAAGGAAGGCAACCTCCGCTGCGCAGAACATCAGCACCTCATCCACATTTGTAAAGTTTGGCATCGTATAGTCCGAATAGTTACCCTTGATAAGGTTCGACATACCCGAACGCATACCCAAATAAGGGAACTCAGGCGTTTCGCTCAGCGACGATGATGTGAAGTACTTCTCGGCACGTGGATCTGCATAACCCCTCATATAGCTCGTGATAGTAGCGTTTGTGCGTGTATCACCCCAACTTGCTGCCGCTTTCCAGTATGGGTTATCAACGTTGTGAAGCGAGACATAGGCATTGTGCGAGTTGTCCATCATCACACCCGCCATATACGCCTGCTCAGCCTTCTGTTGAGCCATCTCTGGTGCAACATTCGTCAGGCGCATCGCTAGGCGCAACTTCAGGGAGTTGGCATAGCGCAACCACATTGAGTAGTCACCACCATAGACCAAGTCATTGCTCCCCAAAGGACGAAGCGACGGGAACTCCTCAACATACGCCGTGAGGGTCTCGATCGCCTGGTCTAGCTCCTCGAACATCGCCATATAGACCTGCTCCTGAGAGTCATAAGGGATCTTAGTCTCGCCTTGCGCAATTTTAGTGTATGGGATCGGTCCATACATATCTGTGATACGGTGGAACGAATTAACCCTTAGGATCTGCGCCATAGCCCAGTAGTGCCCAGTCTCTTGGGTGAACTCCTGAACCTTAAAGTAATTGGGATAGAACTTCGTTTGAACGGTGTTGAATGGAACTTGATTCCATGAATCACTCGCATTGTATGTATTGAAGTTTGTGTTACCCCATGAGTTTGACATTGTGAAGTAACCTCCATAAGGTCCTCCTATCATCTGCTCGATATGCTGGCTGTCGTTCTCCTGAGTCGATGTTCCAGTAGTAATCATCGGCGAGAAGAACTGCGCAGAGTTGAGCGTTTGCGGCTGGTATGGGTTAGTGTTGTACTCTTCGAAGTTCTTTGTACAACCCCACATCATAGTCAAAGATGCCGCTAAAGCTGATACATATATTGTTTTCAGTTTCATAATTTACCCTCTTTAGAATTGAAGTTTAACATTGAATCCTATGTTGCGTGTACTTGGCAACATGAAGAAATCGACACCTTGGTAGAAGTTAGCCGAAGCCGATGGAGTCAGACCTGGATCAAATGGCGCTTTGTTGTAGATCATCCACAGATTGCGACCCACAAGACCTGCCGTTAGCTTCACCTTATCACCGATCAAACTACTAGGGAATGTGTAGCTTATGTTCAGCTCCTGTAGCCTCACATTCGTTGCGCTGTATGTGTAGTACTGGCCATATCCTCCAGTTGCTGTACCTATGGTCTGATAGTATGCCTTGGCATCGATCACACCATTATTCATAGGCACACCCCCTGCATCACGTGCATCGGCAGTGGTTTGAGATGCCCCGAAGTAGTCCAAAATACCTTGGGTGTTCGACACCACCAATCCACCAACGTTTGCAGAGAAGACAACTCCAAGGTTTACCCCCTTATAGCTAAAGCTCTGACTTAGACCCATTGTGAAGTCTGGCGCCGTAGATCCGAGTTTCTTGTACTCGTCATACTCCTCGATTGCAGGAGTACCCGTCTGAGAATTAACCCACACATTGCCATTGGCATCGAGCTTGAGTCCCTGCTTAACGTAGATGTCGTTCATCGTACCGCCCTCGCGAAGAATCACCTCTGGGGCATTTGTACCTCCAAGAACTGCTACCGAGAGCTCCTCCATCTCGATTGGCTCGCCCGTCACGGGGTTGATCGCACCATTAGCCAACGAGTTTACTCTATTGATGTTCTTAGTGTATGTGAAGTGAGTTGTCGATCTAAACTCTCCCCATGCACGGTCATAACCCACAGCAAGCTCAATACCTCTATTGGTGATGCTACCCGTCTGCACTATCGCACTGCTATAACCCGAAGATGAAGCTAGTGCCACATTGAAGGTTTGGTTGCGTGTCTCAGAGTTATAGTATGTCAAATCGACAGTCAAACTCTCCAAAAGGCGCATATTTAGACCAAACTCCCACGACTCTGTTGTTTCAGGTTTTAGATCTCTTGCAGGGAAGATTGTACTTGTCTCCCAACCGAGGGTCTGCTCATTAAAGACATAACCGGGGCGCACCAAATAGCGGCTAAACGGAGAAGATACCTTGGTCCATGAACCACGAACCTTCACAAAATCTATCACCTGAGGAAGCTCCACCATCTCGCTCACAATACCCGAAAGACCAACCGATGGGTAGTCATACGAGACACTCTCCAAACCTCCGAGAGCCGAATCCCACTCGATACGCTCGGTGAGGGTTGCGTAGAGTAGACCCCTCCACCCTAGCTCAACGCTAGCGAAGAGACTCTGATTTTGGTCGTGATAGCCATACTGACGTGGCTTGAAGCCCTGCGTAAAGTTGAGGTTAGTGATCGTGAAGTAGTTTGGAATACTTGCCAAATTACCTAGATTACCCATAAGCTCATATCTCTCGTCCGAGATACTAGCACCAACGTTCGCCACCAGAGAAAAATCATCGCTGAGCGCCTTGTTGATATTTGCAATAACGTCAGCATAGACCGAGCGGTTCTCCTGGCGATCCTCTTGATAGAAACCAAACTCTCCGACACGATCCGTTGAG
Organism: uncultured Alistipes sp.; assembly: GCA_964370415.1. Classification (GTDB taxonomy): domain Bacteria; phylum Bacteroidota; class Bacteroidia; order Bacteroidales; family Rikenellaceae; genus Alistipes. The sequence goes on along the minus strand of CAYJIY010000021.1, from coordinate 4,746 downwards.
GCGTTCTCCTTGCGTGTATAGTGCGAGTTGGTGTTGTCGATTGCAACACGACCCGAGACGTTGATCCAATCGGCGATGTTATACGTAAGCCCAGCGTTAAGCATATAGCGCAACTTGTCGGTCTCACGGTTCATTCGATACTGCTGCCAATATGGGTTCTGAAGACTCAATCCCTGATCCCCATAAGGCCAGTGCTGAGTGTAGAGACCACTACCTACGCTGTAGCGTTCAAATGCACGAATATCATCGAAGTTATCGCCTCGTGGGAAGAGATACACCGCCACAAGTGGGTTCTGATACTCACCCTGCCCCACCATATTTTGGTCGTTTTGGATGATATAGCTAGCTCCCAAATCAAGCTTTAGCTTATCGTTGATATTTGTGGTGTTACGTATCGTGAAGTTATAGCGATCATAGCTATTATTTGGCACGATACCGTCTGAATTAGTTGACGAAACCGAAGCAAAAGTCTGGTTCTTTGCATTTCCCGTTGAGAACGTAAACGAGTTGATGACATCAGATCCCGTGTTGAAGAAATCCATCGGGTTGTAGCTATTCGAGGTCTTGCCGCCCCAACTTTGATACTGCCCCGCAACATTACCATAAGTGTTCTGCATGTCGGGGTATATATATGGAGTAGAGAACATTGTGTTGTTTGAGTATGTAACCTGAGTCTTACCCTCAACACCTCTCTTTGTGGTGATGAGAACTACACCATTGGCAGCGTTGCTACCATAAAGGGCTGCAGCTGGAGCTCCCGTAAGCATGCTCATACTTGCGATATCCTCTGGGTTGATATCCGCCACCGCATCGCTAGATGCCTGAGTCGAGAAGCGACTATTGACAGAGCCTTGCGACGTGACATTGAACATCGGAATACCATCGATCACATAGAGCGCATTGTTATCCTTGCTGATGGATTTTGTACCACGCATGACAACACGCACCGAAGATCCAGGTCCACCAGCGCTTGTGTTGATCTGAACACCTGCAACTTTACCCTGAAGCGAGTTCATGAAGTTGGCATTCTTGACCACATTCACCTCATCCGAATTTACATTCTGCACGTTGTAGCTCAACGCCTTCGATGCACGCTTAATACCCAGAGCCGTCACAACGACCTCATCGAGCTCGCTGACCTGCTCTAGCAATACGATCGGATAGTGATTGCTCGAATCGACCTCAATACGCTGAGTAGCGTAGCCGATATAACTGACAACTAGCACCTCATCTGAGGCTGCTTGAAGTTCAAAATTGCCATCAACATCTGTTGATGCGCCTCGTGTAGTCTGGTCGATATAGACCGCTACACCTACTAGGGGCTCTCCCCCCTGATCTACTACAGTTCCCGTTATTGTTCTTAGAGAACCTGCCCCGCTTTGTCCCACGGCATGGCTTGTGCAAAAAAACAGCATCAAACCAAGTAAGAACATATGCCTAAGGCCACGAACTTTGAATAGTTTTGTTTTAATCATAGCACTTGATTTAGGTTGATTAAGTTTGTATGCCCCTCGATCCTTGTGCACTCTTGGTTACAGAGTGAATCTCAGGAAGTTAGTAGAAAATACAAACCACATCGCTTAAATCAAAAAATATTACAAAACCGATATAGCTTGTATACTTTATAAATTAAAACATTGTGCATATTATATAATTCTCACACGTATATTATATCTTTCATATATAATATATATTAACAACAAGAATAAATATAATAAAAAAACAGCAACACGGCAAATATAATTATTAATATTTAATTAACAAATAAAAAATGCAGAGATACATTAATAAAATTTTAAACAAAAAAAAGTGAATGAACCCTACTAAAGTTCATTCACTTTTTTGACTAAGTCTATATACTTAGCCATTATTGTTACCTTTGCACCGAAGTGTCAAAAATCACAATGGCTACCTATATATATAGTATTATCGAATACGATTCAAAGAGCGAATCGTCATCTCATCTTTAAACACGCCACGAAGAGCTAGCCACATAAAAAATAGTGCTAAAAGTGGCATTGCAATAACTGGTTTTACCGCTACGACCTCTTGAGCTGCACCATCAAAGAAGCGAGTTCCAAGGTAGTAGTAGACACCATAAACCACACAGCTACCGAGCAAAACAACGATCTCAGCTGCGCAGAATCTCAGCTGCACCATTCGCTTTTTATACATAAAAATTGTCACCAACGGCAGGATCGTCGCCACAGATAACAAGATGCCAAGGTAGATGTTTGGCACGCTCCCCTCAGTGGTAGATTTCATAGAAAAAGCGTACAACAAAAGCTCGCTCTCGCCATTGCTAAACATAGCTGCAGGCATAAAAAGTGTGAACGACATCAATACGGCCGCCACCAACAAATAAACTGTTTGAATTCTCTGTATCATGATATAAATTAATCTATTACTTTATCTATTCTATATGTGTTTCTATCTGAAGATCTGCGATTTATCAATTCGCCAAGGAATCCCGCCAAGAATAGCTGAACCCCGAGTGCTATGGTCAAAATCGAGAGGTAGAACAGCGGCTGATCCGTCACGGCTCTCATCGGCAGGTGGTTGATCTGATTGTAGATCTTCTCCACAATAACCCACGTAGTTGTAGCCCCTCCCAAGAGAAACATTGCGGTGCCTAGTCCTCCAAAGAAGTACATTGGAGAGCTCCCAAAACGAGACATGAAAGTTACCGTTATAAGATCTAAGTACCCCTTAACCATGCGCTCCATTCCGAACTTCGAGTAGCCATATTTTCGTGCAAAGTGCTCAACTGGTTTCTCGCCAATTCGCTTAAAGCCAGCCTTTTTAGAGAGGATCGGAATGTAGCGATGCATCTCACCATAGACCTCTATCGCTTTGACCACCTCACGGCGATACGCCTTCAATCCACAGTTGAAGTCGTTGAGTTTAATGCCCGAAAAGAACCTAGCTGTCGAGTTGAAAAACTTACTCGGTAGACGTTTACCAATAGGGTCGTGACGCAGTTTTTTCCACCCAGATACCAAGTCATACCCCTCTTCAAGGATCATTCTTCTCATCGGAGGAATCTCATCGGGTGAGTCCTGCAAGTCGGCATCCATCGTGAAGACAACCTTTCCCCTTGCGGCCTCAAAACCACAATACAGAGCTGCCGATTTGCCATAATTTCGTGCGAACTTTATCGCTCTTAGCGCAGGGAACTCTCTTTTGAGCTGCTCCACAACGCTCCACGATGAGTCATTCGATCCATCGTCGATCATTATCACCTCGTAGCTGATTTGTTCGCTGCGTGCGACTCTATCGATCCACGCCATTAGTTCGGGCAGTGACTCCTCTTCGTTATAGAGTGGAACTACTACTGAAATATCTAACTCCATATCTATTACAGATTTACATTATTATTTGGTCGTGGCGCTCTCATAAAACAAGCACATATTGGCGCTCCAATAAGCGCAAACATAATGATATATGACGAGACTCCAGATATTATGCTACTGAATATAGATGGCGTACTCTCTGTGGCCATAAGGTCAAACATCGATTCGCTTAACGCCATCGATTCGCTCGCCTGCATCGAACCGAGCATCTTAGTGAGCATCTCCTCTGTGATGTTCATCGCTAGCGCTTGATACTCCTCTGCACCGATAATTACAAATATGATGAAGTAGCTAGCGAGACTCATGAGCAACCCTAGAAACATCCCCACTTTAAGCAGATAGCTATACCCCGCCATAAACGGAAAACCCGTCTCAAAGCTAAAACCCTTAGAGTAGCGCCTTACATAGTATATCATCATCAGCACAGTCGCTCCAAACGACAAAAGCCCCATCATTATCCCTGCGACTTGCAGACCAAAACTCTCGGCGTGCAACATCAGAACCTGAATAACATTGATCGCAATTAGAACCAATCCCATCGCAGCACCAGCACTTGCCGCCAGAGTCCACACTTCTCTCTCCTTACTCATATTTTTTTTATTTTTAAATCAACTCACCACGCCCCTCACGCACGATTTCGGGCTCATCACCCGATAGATCGACAATTGTCGTAGGCACAATCTCACCAATACCGCCATCGACAACCAAATCGACTTGATCGCCATAGCGCTCTTCGATTAGTTCGGGGTCTGTCGTGTACTCCAAAACTTCATCATCGTCCAATACCGAGGTGGTAAATAGGGGCGAGCCTAGCGCCTCAACTATTGCACATGCAATGGCATTGTCGGGAATCCTCACGCCTATTGTCTTACGCTTTGCTAGCGCACGATCGGGTATTCGTGACGATGCGTTCAAGATAAATGTAAACGCCCCTGGCAGGTTGCGCTTAAGTATCTTGAAGACGCTATTATCCACTCTGCAATACTCTGCGATCTGCGCAATGCTACAAAATAGCACAGAGAGCGAGTCCACATCCTTTGCCTTTATGCGCTTGAGATTCTCAATCGCCTTAGTCGATTTGATCGAACAGCCAAAGGCATAAACACCATCGGTCGGGTATATTATCACGCCTCCGCGCTCCAATACCGATACCACCCTTTCCAACTCTCGCTGGGAGGGGTTCTGAGAGTATATTTTTACCAACATAGCGCAAATATACAATAAATATTATGAATTTGGAGTGCGTGGTGCAAAAGTTTGCTATATTTTGGGGTATAAGCTACATGGGTTGGTTGTGATCTCGAATTGCGAGCACTTTCCGTATTTACATTTTGGAAAACGCAAGTTTTCCGTACCGCCACGTTGTGGCTGCCCGCTCGGCATGAGAGCAGTT
>CAYJIY010000020.1:0-37741 GCA_964370415.1 uncultured Alistipes sp. | reverse complement strand
AAAAAAATCCCCACAAAACACTAGGTTTTGCGGGGTTTCTTTGATCTTATCCGTTAGGTTTACACCCTCTTGATCAGATCTATTCGCTTAGTGGATTACTCCACCTGACGATTTGCTATTTTACTTCGTTAACTATCGCTTCGAATGCTTTTGGGTGGTTCATTGCAAGATCAGCAAGCACCTTACGGTTTAGCTCGATTCCCTTAGCGTGAACTTTACCCATAAATTGTGAGTAAGTCATTCCATACATACGAACTGCAGCGTTAATACGTGTAATCCATAGGCTACGGAAAGATCTCTTCTTAAGTTTACGGTGCTCGTAAGCATACTGCAAACCTTTCTCGACTGTGTTTTTAGCAACAGTCCAAACGTTTCCCCTTGATCCAAAGTTACCTTTGGCAAGTTTCAAAACTTTTTTTCTTCTTGCGCGTGACGCAACAGCATTGACTGAACGTGGCATACTTTTAAAGTTTTTGAAGAGCTGTCAGCGGCGAAATTCTCTCTCGCTCTTTGGGGCTGATTAACTCCCTTGTTGTTAATAAAATAATTTACTGTCTACCGTTAATTACTTAACAAGTAGGCTCTTGATTTTAGCCTCATCGGCTGGTGAAACGATACCAGCATAACATAGGTTACGCTTCTGTTTCTTCGTCTTTTTAGTCAGGATGTGACGGTGGAAAGCGTGTTTACGCTTGATTTTCCCTGTGCCGGTGAACGAAAAACGCTTTTTCGCAGCGGCATTTGTTTTCATTTTTGGCATTTTCTTAAATAGTTATTTAGTTAAACATAGCCCGCAAATGTACAACTTTTTTTCGAGACTGCAACTATATATCCAAAAAAAACTTACAAACAACCAATATTTAACTAACCCTCAAAACTTTACATCGTAATATTATTGCAAAATTAAATTAATATTTTTATATTTGTTATACAAACCACAAACTGAAAGCTATGAAAAATCTACTACTATTAGTTGTATTCCTTCTATTTTCAGGAGGAGTTTCTGCAAAAGGGCGCAATGTCGACATTATCCACCTAAAGAATGGAGCTAAGATTCAGGGGCAAATCGTTAGTCTTACACCAGGCGAAAAGGTCACGATCAACACCACTTCGGGACACATATTTGAGTATGACTTCAGCGAGGTAAGCAAGATCATTAACAAAGAACAAATCAATAAGTTAAAATCTTTTGAAGAGCGAGATAAATCTGGCTACTACGGAACTGTTCAAATGGGAATGGGTCTTGGGTTCGGATATATCAGAGATGTCGCATGGCCGTCGATTAGCGTAATTAATGGTTATAGATTCAACAATCATTTCATCTTGGGACTGGGCGTTGGTGTCAACTTCCGCATGATCCACTACGGGGACAATACCGACACACCTATTCCGATCTTCATACACGGTCGTGTAAACCTATTGTCTGGCAAAACCACGCCATACATAGCTCAAGACTATGGCTACTCTATCAATGCGGGCAGACACATTGAATCATCGCTCGGTGTTGCCCACCACCTAAGCTCGAGAAATAGCATTACACTCAGCGTCGGTTGGAACCAAGAGGAGCACGCTTTCTTAACACTCAGCGATGGTACAGTATTCAGCGAAGGCGTAAATTCACTCATCATCAGAGCGGGAATATCATTCTAGACTACTCCTACTAATCTTATTATGTCACTACATAAATATTAACAATATAAAAAAATGAAAAAAACACTACTTTTTGTCATCTTGTTGATGCTGTCTATTGGAGCGTCAGCACAAAACAAGGCAAACGATTTCGTTAGACTCAAAGATGGGTCAATCATCGAGGGAAGAATCACTCGCTACGAAACAGGAGATATACTCCAGATTACTGCGACAGATGGCACTGTATTTAGATTAGATCTCGATGATATAGATTATTTTCGCAAAGGAGCATCCCCTGCTCAAAAAAAGTCTAGCCATAACTCCTACATCCAGACAATCGGCCAGAGAGGCTACTTTGGTATTGTGGAGGCAGGAGTCGGAATCGGCACTGGGTGGCTCCGTGCCACTAGCTGGCCGAGCTTTAGCGTAATTAACGGCTACCAATTCAACGACTACCTCCTAGTCGGATTGGGTGTTGGCTTACGCCTATCGAACTTCGATGAGATCGATAATATGATCCCTATCTTCGCACACGGTCGTGTTAACTTTAGCACGAGAAAAGTCACACCATTTGTTGCTCAGGAGATCGGCTATGCCATAAATGGTGGACTACACCTTGAAACGGCACTCGGTATTGCTTATCGACTCGACTCCAAGAATAGCGTCACCTTCAGCGTCGCTTCAAACCAAGAGGAGTACATCCAATATGTGGCACACCACGGTTACACTTCAAGACTAGCACACTCGCTTACACTAAAGCTAGGTTTTACATTCTAAAGCGCCACAGCAGAGCTGAAAATCAGGGCAGCATTAAGAACTGGATTTATAGACCATTAATGTGTTAATCTGCATGTAATAACAATAGAGATTAATTATAAAGCGTATGAAAAAATTAAAGTTGTTAGCCACATTGGTATTTAGTGTGCTTATTAGCTTGGCAAATGGTCAATCGCTCCAGGAGCAGTTCTATAAATCTTTCTCAGAGCAAGAGGAGCCTAGCAAACAGTTGAAAATATTGCAGCAATGGGAGCAAGAAGGGGATGAAAAGGCGGAGCTGTATATTGCCTATTTCAATTACTATTTGAACCAGGGGCGTTCGGAGGTTATCGCTATTGGTGACAACCCTCAAGGCGGGGCGTATGCTATTATGAGTCAAGATGAAACAATAGATGAGCCTATTGCATATATGTATGGGGATGTCTCTTTCGATCCTGAGCTGATAAGTAAAGCGTTCGATTGGATTGACAAGGGGATTGCAAAGTTTCCGAAACGCCTTGATATGCGTTTTGGGAAAATCACTCTTTTATCTATGATTGGTGACTATAATAATTTTACGACCAATATTATTCAAACTATCGACTACTCAGCTTCAGAGGATAACGTCTGGCTTTGGGAAGATGATGCGCCTATTGATAATAGTATGTTTTTTGATGCTATACAAGATTATCAATTTCAGTTATATAACATAGGCAGGGACGATTTGCTGCCGTGCATGATAGAGATTGCCGAGACAGTTCTTAAATACTATCCCGATAATGTAGAGAGTATATCAAATATTTCAGTAGTGTATATTTTGCAAGAAAACTATGATAAGGCTCTAGAGTACATGATTAAGGCGGAAAAAATAAATCCAAAAGATGAGGTGGTTTTAGCCAACATTGCTACGCTTTATGTTCGTATGGGTAATAAGGAGGGCGCTATTGAATATTACCAAAAACTAATTGAGCACGGAAATGACGATTTAAAACAACAAGCCCAAGAGGCGTTAAAGGAGTTGGAGTAGTCACTATATCTAAGAATTTGTAATATAAGGGGTTTGTATGTTGAAAACATTACAAACCCCTTTTATTTAACGTGCAGTTGATAGTTGCACCAACCACAACACTCGTCAAATTGGCACAATTATCGAGCTCACGTTAGAGCTTATTGGACAAAAAAAAATTAGGGCAGCGATCACTGATGATTGCTGCCCTAATACCTATGTATATAGTGACCTTACGCCATGTATCCTTTTACATAGTGGTGGTGCTCACCAAAACGCTCGAATGCTGCACGATCTAGCTCCTCTTGCGCCGATGGATCAGCGATAGAGATGATAAGGCGTGCACGCTCCTGAAGCGTCTTACCGTATAGATCAACCGCACCGTGCTCAGTTACGAACCAACGCATGTGGCTTCTTGTAGTCACAACACCAGCACCTGGAGTTAGGATTGGAGAGATCTTCGAAAGACCCTTTGTCGTTATAGATGGCATTGCGATGATCGCCTTACCGCCCTTTGAAAGAGATGCTCCATAAACGAAGTCAACCTGACCCCCTACTCCCGAGTAGAACTTAGTTCCAATCGAGTCTGCACAAACTTGACCCGTAATGTCAACCTGAAGCGCAGAGTTGATCGCTGTTACACGGTCGTTCTTTGCGATGTTGTATGGATCGTTAGTGTAACCCACGTCCATCATCTTAACCATTGGGTTATCGTCGATGAAGTCATAGATACGCTGTGAACCCATCAAGAATGTAGATACCATCTTACCTGTATCGATATTCTTAGCTTCACCATTCACCACACCAGCCTCAACTAGTGGAAGAACACCATCCGCAAACATCTCTGTGTGGATACCTAGGTTTTTGTGTCCTCCGAGCTGCGCAAGTACTGCGTTAGGAATCGCACCGATACCCATCTGAAGCGTTGCTCCATCCTCAACGAGGGCAGCACAGTGCTTACCGATAGCGATTTCGATATCTGTTGGTGTTGTGAAGTGTGCCTCCTCAAGTGGGCAATCCTGCTCTACGAAGATCGAGATCTTCGACGCTGGAATCATCGCATCACCAAATGCACGTGGTACATACTTGTTCACAACAGCGATAACGTGCTCTGCAGTCTCAACAGCTGCAAGAGTTGCGTCAACCGATGTTCCAAGCGACACGTAACCGTGCTTATCTGGAGGAGAAACCTGAATCATAGCCACATTACAAGGCACTGCGCCAGAACGATATAGCTTCTGAGTCTCGCTCAAGAATACTGGAATATAATCTGCATATCCTGCCTGAGTCTCACGACGGCAGTTTGCACCAACGAAGAACGAATCAAGTTGGAAGATACCTTCGAATTTTGGATCTGCATATGGTGCAGGACCCTCAGTGTGAAGGTGGTGGATGTGAACATCTCTGAACTCACCAGCCTCGCCACGAGCGCACATAGCCTCGATTAGGCACTGAGGAGTAGATGCTACTGAACTTAGGTGAATGTGATCACCCGACTTAATCACTTTTACGGCCTCTTGAGCTGTCGTAAATTTAATTTGAGTACTCATTTTAGTAGTTTGATATTATTTAAAATATATGTTATTTCTGCTTAACTGTAATTTGCTCATATCCCTCGATGATATCGCCGACTTTGATGTCGTTGTAACCATCAATATTCAGACCACAATCCAAACCTGTGTGAACCTCCTTCACATCATCTTTGAATCGCTTAAGTGAGCCCAGCTTACCTGTGTAGATCACGATACCATCACGGATCACACGCACGAGCGTATTGCGAGAGATCTTACCCTCACGAACCATACATCCTGCAACCGAACCAACCTTTGTGATCTTGAACACCTCAAGAACCTCAACCGAGCAGACAATCTCCTCTTTGATAATAGGCTCAAGCATACCCTCGATCGCATCCTTGATGTCGTTGATCGCATCGTAGATAATCGAGTATAGACGGATCTCGATCTCCTCTTTCTCGGCCAATCTACGTGCCGATGCAGATGGACGCACCTGGAAACCAACGATGATCGCATTCGATGCCGCTGCTAGGAGCACATCCGACTCTGAGATCTGACCCACAGCTGCGTGGATAACGTTGAGTTGAACTGTGTCTTTCGAAAGCTTGATGAGTGATCCCGACATCGCCTCGACAGATCCATCCACGTCACCCTTAACAATGATGTTAAGCTCCTTGAACGAACCAATTGCGATACGACGACCGATCTCGTCGAGTGTAACGTGCTTCTGAGTCATGATACCCTGCATACGTGCCAACTGCTCACGCTTGTTAGCGATCTCACGTGCCGAACGATCATCCTCCATAACGTTGAACGTATCACCAGCCTGAGGAGCACCATTAAGACCCAACACCTGAACTGGTGTAGATGGTCCTGCCGACTCGACCTTGATACCATTCTCGTTGAACATAGCCTTCACACGACCAGTGTAAACACCCGAAAGGAGTACATCTCCCACTCTTAGTGTTCCGCCCTGAACTAGGATTGTAGATACATATCCACGTCCCTTATCAAGCGTAGACTCGATGATCGTACCGTTAGCTCTCTTATTTGGGTTAGCTTTAAGCTCAAGAACCTCAGACTCAAGAAGTACCTTTCCGAGTAGCTTGTCAAGGTTTAGACCCTGCTTAGCCGAAATCTCCTGATCTTGGTACTGACCACCCCATGCCTCCACAAGGTAGTTCATCTGAGCAAGCTGATCACGGATCTGCTCTGGGTTAGCACCCTGCTTATCTATCTTATTGATTGCAAATACCATAGGCACACCCGCCGCTTGTGCGTGGTTGATCGCCTCGATCGTCTGTGGCATGACGCTATCGTCTGCCGCAACGATGATAATCGCAACGTCCGTTACCTTCGCACCACGAGCACGCATCGCCGTAAAGGCTTCGTGACCTGGAGTATCGAGGAACGTGATTTTCTGACCATTTAGCTCCACACTATATGCACCGATGTGCTGTGTGATACCTCCAGCCTCGCCCTGGATAACGTTCGTCTTACGAATATTATCGAGCAAAGATGTCTTACCGTGGTCTACGTGACCCATCACCGTAACGATAGGCGGACGAGTGATCATATCATCCTCGTTATCCGTCTCCTCGGTGATAGCCTCCTGAATCTCAACCGACACGAACTCGACTGTATAGCCAAACTCTTCGGCCACCACCACCAATGCCTCTGCATCGAGACGCTGGTTGATAGATACCATTAGACCTAGGTTCATGCACGCCATGATAACCTCTGTTGGAGCAACATTCATCATAGTAGCGAGCTCACTAACAGTTACGAACTCCGTAACTTTTAGTACTGAACGCTCCTGCTCTTCGCGTTGTAGCTCCTCGCTTAGACGCTCTGCAACTGCATCACGCTTATCACGACGATATTTCGCACCCTTGTTCTTGTTTCCCTTAGCTGTAAGGCGAGCAAGCGTATCTTTTACCTGCTTTGAAACCTCCTCGTCGCTAACCTCAGCACGAACTATTGGGCGTGGATTCTTATTGTTGTTCTTCTTGTTGTGATGGCTCTGACCGCCATTGTTGTTGCCGCCACTGTTGTTACCACCCTTTCTGAAGCGGTTGTCACCTTGACGCTGTCCGCCCTGAGCGTTTCCACCACCTTGTGCGCCACCCTGCTGGTTGCGATTTCCTTGACCGCCTTGACCTGCTTGAGCTCCTGGCTGTCCTGGTTTTGGTTGGTTCTTGCTCACATCAACCTTCTCCTTACGAAGACGCTTGCGCTTATTCTTACCTCCAGCCACAAAGCCCGAAACATCCATCGTACCCAACACATTAGGTCCCGATAGTGGCTTCACTGCCGTGCGGTACATTCCCGACGTAGTCTGCTCTACGTTAGACTTAGGCTCTGTCGCAGCTGGCGCTTGTGTCGCTGCTGGTGTTGCTGGTGCCGCTGGCTCACTCTTAACTGGTGCTGGCTCTGGCTTAGCAACTTCGGCTTGTGGTTTTGGCTCTGACTTCACAACTTCAGGTTTTGGTTCCGTTTTTGGCTCAGGCTTAGGCTGTGATTGAACCTTTACTGGCTCCGATTTCGCAGGCTCAGGCTTCACCTCCGACTGAGGCTCTGGACTCTTCTCTTGCGACTTTTTGCCACCACGATTCAGCGCATCAAGATCAATCTTACCAAGGATCTTGTGTTGCGTGACCTCATCCTTCACACTTATAACATTACTCTTTATCATCACCTCTCGCTCAGGTTCTTTCTCCTGCTCTTTTGCCTGCTCGATAGTCACACTCGCCTGCTTGTGAGAGATACGCCCACGCACATTATCTCGCGCACTACTAGTTGAGCGGTTCGATCCAAACTCCTTCTCCAACATGGAGTAGAGCTCAGGTGCTACAAGTGAATTGGGCGATGTATCACCCGAAACCCCCTTCTTGTGGAGAAACTCAACGATGGTGTTAATTCCTACGTTGAACTCTCTTGCCACTTGAACGAGGCGTAATCTACGTTCATTACTCATACTTTTTCTCCTCTGCTTTACGTGTTTAATTTGACTACTCCTCGAACTCGGCTTTGAGTATTGCTACAACCTGTTCTGCCTGCTCAACCTCCAGGTCGGCACGCTTTGCTATCTCGTCTACGGATAGCTCCAACACGCTCTTCGCTGTGTCGCAACCCGCATTCTTAAGTGCTTCAATAATCCAAGCTTCGATCTCATCGCCAAACTCGGTTAGAGCAACATCCTCCTCCTCGATCTCACGGTACACGTCGATATCGTAACCCGTAAGCATCTTCGATAGGCGAATGTTAAGACCACCTCTACCGATAGCCAACGACACTTGGTCTGGCATCAGGTAGACCGCAGCTGTCTGCTTCTCTTCATCGATCGTGATGTTAGAGACCTTCGCTGGGTTAAGCGTTCTTTGGATCATGAGTGATGTGTTAGTCGTATAGTTCACCACGTCGATATTCTCGTTACGCAGCTCCTTTACGATCGTGTAGATACGTGCACCCTTCATTCCGACACAAGCACCCACTGGATCAATACGCTCATCGTAAGACTCAACAGCCACCTTAGCTCTCTCACCTGGGATACGTGCAATCTTCTTGATAGTGATCAAACCATCGAAGATCTCAGGCACCTCCTGCTCGAATAGACGCTCTAGGAACTCGTTTGCAGTACGCGAAAGGATAATACGAGCTTGGTTGTTGTTCATCTCCACGCTCTTCACAATCGCCTTGATAGTATCGCCCTTGCGGTAGAAGTCGCTAGGAATCTGCTCCGACTTTGGAAGGATCAACTCGTTGTCATCCTCGTCCAACACCAAAACTTCCTTCTTCCACGCTTGGTAAACCTCACCTGTGATAATCTCGCCTACTCGCTCAGAGTACTTCTCATAGAGACTCGCCTTCTCAAGATCGAGAATACGTGACGCTAGGTTCTGACGCAATGACAAAACCGCACGACGACCAAACGACTCTAGCTTCAGCTCATCGGCATAAACGTCACCAACCTCATAAGTTTCGTCGATAGCCTTAACCTCCGAGACTGCGATCTGAGACTGAGGGTTCTGCACCTCGCCATCCTCAACCACGATACGGTTGCGCCATATCTCCAGGTCGCCCTTCTCTGGGTTGATGATCACATCGAACTGCTCGTCCGTCTCATAGAGTTTTTGAAGTGTATGGCGGAATACATCCTCCAACACGCCAATCATTGTGCTCTTATCAATATTTTTCAGCTCCTTGAACTCTGCAAAGTTGCTGATAAGACTGAGATTATCCATTTTACTTCTTTGAATTATTTATTTTTTAATATTATCTTCTTCAATCACTCGCTCCCTAGAGAGCTTTAGCGAAATACTACTTAAAGTCTAGGTGCTCCTTAGCGTATTTCACGTCCTCAAAGAGGTAGTTGTTTGTCACAGCAACGAGCTGTTTCTTCTTCTTGCCATCGATGATCTGCTTCTCCTCGTAAGTTAGGGTCATGCCCTGCTCATCAACTGCATCGAGTGTGGCTAGCACCTTGACTCCGCTCTTCAGGAGCACCTCCACAGGCTTGCCAACGAGTTTGCGGTACTGGCGTATATTCTTTAGCTCCGAGCCAATTCCTGCCGATGCGACTGTGAGCGAAAAGTCCTCCACTTCACGATCCATTTCGGCCTCAATAGCACGACTGAGTGTAATACACGCATCGATAGCCACTGAGGTGTCGCTATCGATCAATAGTTCTATTTCGTTACCAGGCTGACAACTGCAACCCACCACAAAAAGGTCTGTCTCTGAGAGCTTTTGCTCCGCAATCTCTTTTATTTTATCTATATCTATCATCTCTGACGTTCACTTATATTGACGAAATAAGGGGACTTTTCTGTCCCCTTATCTCCTCCTCTTGAATCTTTCAACACCACAAAAGTAGTAAAAAATATTATATTTTGCAAAAAAACGTAAATTTTAGCAAATTTTTATCTCCCAAATTACTCTTTGGCCTCATATTGTTTGATCACACCACGCTTAGAGTCTCTAATAAAGCTCACTAGCTCGTCTCGCTCAGGGCTTTGTGGCACCTGCTCATCGACCGTGTCGCACCCTGTCATATAGTTCAATCCGCTCTGGAATAGAATACGACAAGCATCGTGAATCTCCGAGATTCTCTCTGGGGTAAATCCTCTGCGTGAAAGGCCCACTTTGTTGACTCCCGCGTAACGCACCGCATCGTGTCTGATGACGATAAACGGAGGTATATCTTGACCAATCATCGAACCACCCTGAATCATAGTGTGAGCACCAATCTTAACCCACTGGTGAACTGCCACGTGGCCTCCGATCACTGCCCAATCGCCCACCTCGACCTCACCAGCTAGTGAGACACGGTTTGCGATAACACAGTTACTACCCACGATATCATCGTGTGCAATGTGGACATATGCCATAATCAAGTTACGATTACCCACCACGGTTTTCCCTCGTGAAGCTGTACCTCTACTTATTGTTACATACTCACGAATATCGTTATCGTCGCCAATCTCGGCAGTCGCTGCCTCGCCTTGGTACTTTAGATCCTGTGGCAAGCACGAGATTGAGGCTGCAGTGTGAATCTTACATCTCTTTCCGATACGTGCTCCATCATTAATCACGGCGCTAGGGCCGATCCAGCAATCGTCACCAATAACTACATCACCTGCAATATATGCAAATGGTTCTACTGTCACTCTCTCACCCAGCTTTGCGTCGGGATGGACATATGCCAAATTACTAATCATATTGGTCTATTTTACTGATTTATTCTTCACAACTTGCGCCATGAGTGTCGCCTCACACGCCAAAGTTCCGCCTACGAATGCCTTACCCTCTACCATTGCCACTCCTCGACGGATTGGCTCAAGAAGCTTTATCTCGAACTGGAGAGTATCTCCTGGCACTACCTTACGCTTAAACTTAACGTTGTCTATCTTCATAAAGTATGTCGAGTACTGATCTGCATCCTCCACATCACCCAAAACCAAGATACCGCTACACTGTGCCATCGCCTCCACGATCAAAACACCTGGCATAACTGGCTCTTCTGGGAAGTGCCCCACGAAGAATGGCTCGTTCATCGTCACGTTCTTCACTCCGATCACTGTCTCCGAATCTCGGTAGTAGATACGATCCACAAGCAAGAATGGTGGACGGTGTGGCAGCATAGCACGAATCTGGTTGATGTCGTACATAGGTGTTTGACGAGGGTCGCACACGTAAGTTGGCTTCTCGCCCTGCTTACGAATTGTGCGCTTAAGCTGGCTCATAAACTCCGTATTTGCGAAGTGACCAGGCTTAGTTGCCGAAACACGCCCTTTGATACGCATACCCAACAGTGCGAAGTCTCCCAAAAGATCTAGGAGTTTGTGGCGAGCTAGCTCGTTGCTGTAACGAAGCTCTAGGTTGTTGAGGTAGCCCCCCGTGATTTGAATATCTTTCTTATTGAATACCTGCTCTAGGTGCTGACGTTGCTCCTCCGAGACTGGGTTCTCAACAATGACAATTGCGTTGTCTAGATCACCACCCTTGATAAGTCCCATTTGGAACAGTGGCTCCAACTCGTGAAGGAACACAAACGTGCGACACGCTGCGATCTTAGTCACGAAGTTATCAGTTGGCTCATATACAGCGTACTGATTACCGATGATCTTCGAGTTGTAATCAACGTGCAGTGACACTGAAAACTCATCATCTGGGTATATCACAATTTTTGTACCCTTCTCTGGGTTCGTATATATCTGCTTATCTGTCACAGTGAAGTACTTGCGGTCTGCCGCTTGCTCCACTAGCCCTACGCTCTGAATAGCCTCAGAGTACTCCTTTGCCGAGCCATCCATGATTGGAGTCTCAGGAGCATTGATATCGATAAGTGCGTTATCCACACCCATCGTCCATAGAGCTGCAACAATATGCTCAATAGTGCAAACTTTATGCCCCTTGCTCTCGATTGTTGTTCCGCGCGAAGTATCAGTCACATAGTCACACAGAGCAGGGATCTGAGGTTGTCCCTCGATATCTACTCGTCTGAATACAATTCCTGTGTTCTCTGCAGCTGGATTTACAGTCATATCTACCTTCAATCCCGTATGAAGTCCGCTTCCTGAGAATGAAATAGGTCCTTGTAGTGTTTGTTGTTTATTTGACATAATTACACTCTTTCTTTTATATTTGGGCACAAATATAGATAATTTTTAATTAAAAATAGCTATTTTTGCAAAAAATAATCAGCACAACAATGGTTTCAAACGACAAAAAGCCAAAAATAAAACCAACAAGAATAGTTCTACCATTTGACTCTCGAAAGGATGATATTGGTGTTTGGGCATACAAACACCGTGCAGGTCTATGCATCACCCTCATCCTCTATCTTATATTAGGTATAGCGTTTATGAGTAGCAAAATCCTGCTCGCCGAGCGACAAACCGTTCAGGGTATTGTCATAGATATGGAGACTCTCACGGAGCTCGAAGCCGAGAAAGAGAGGCTTGAGCGCCAAATTCAGGCGAAGCAGAATACTCAAGACTGGGGGCGCATCCAAAACCTCGTTTCAAACGAAAATTCGGAGCAGAGCGACAACCCAAGCTCCAACACCATGCCACAGAGCGAGTCGGCACAACGTGTCAGCGAGCAGATGCGCGCCAACCGTGAGGCATACGAAAAGGGGCTTGCCGAGGAGCAGGCGATCATCAACAGCAACAACGGCAGCGAATCATCTTCGGATCAGGGGCAGAACACAAAGGTAGCGGGGCGTGTCACAGCGTCATTCTCGTTGGTAGACCCTGTGCGAACATCTCGCTACATCCACATCCCAGCCTATCGTTGCGAGGGAGGTGACGAGGTGACAGTCGAGATCGAAGTCAACCAAGGTGGCGAGGTGATCGACGCCAAGATACTCAGTGGGGGTGATCGATGTATGCAAGAGACAGCCATCAGTGCTGCACGCCGCTCGCTATTTAACATCGACCACAACGCTCCATCAAAGCAGACAGGTACTATTACCTATATATTTATACCGCAATAAAATCACGAACCGCTTGGGCTACTCTCTCTCCGTCTAGCGCAGCAGAGATTATACCCCCAGCATAACCTGCACCCTCGCCCGTAGGAAATAGTCCTCCTATCTGAGGGTGCATCAGCGTGTCTCTATCACGAGGAACTCGCACTGGTGTCGAAGTTCGAGACTCCACACCCACAACTATAGCCTCGTTGGTCTCATACCCTCTCAGGCGACGACCAAAAGTCGATATTCCCGAACGCAGGGCCGTAGAGATAAAATCAGGCATCCACACATCCATGCGTGAAGAGATCACCCCTGGCACATAGGATGTCTTAGGGAGGGTTTTACTTGCACGTCCTCGCACAAAATCCGAGACTCTCTGAGCTGGCGCAATCTGCGCATCACCTCCATTCACACGAGCCATGCGCTCCAACTCCTGCTGGAATTTTAGACCAGCGAGCTCTCCCCACTCTTGTCTCAGGTGCGCAAAATCGTCAAGGCGAATCTCAGTCACCATCCCCGAATTGGCGTAGGGCGATGTTCTACCGCTTGGCGACATACCATTGACCACCGACTCCGATGCCGCTGTCATTGCAGGCACAATAAAGCCACCTGGACACATACAGAACGAGTAGACACCGCGCCCTCTCTCCTGCGAGACGAGCGAATATGACGCAGCAGGGAGATACTCCCCACGCTCTGGCATATTATACTGAATGGTGTCGATCAGAGCCTGTGGGTGCTCGATTCTCACACCCATAGCGAATGGCTTAGCTTCGATCTGCACACCTTTTTCGTGCAACAGCTCATATATATCGTGTGCCGAGTGACCCGTGGCCAAAACCACCGCAGCACCCTCATAGAGCGTATCGCCACAGACAACACCCTCGATTCTCTGACCCTTTATCTTCAGGTCGCTAACCCTAGAGTCGAAGTAGATCTCGCCACCAGCCTCACGAATCGTGTCACATATATTAGATATAATACGAGGCAGTTTATCAGTTCCTATGTGAGGATGCGAGTCGAAGAGTATCTCCGGGTTTGCACCATGGTGCACCAGAGCCTGCAATGCACGATTATAATCCCCCCTCTTCTTGCTTCGAGTAAAGAGCTTTCCATCGGAGAACGTACCAGCACCTCCCTCGCCAAAGGCGTAGTTAGAGTCGGGATTGATCTGAGCATTTCGGTTGATCTGCGCAATATCGACTTTACGTGGCGCAACGGGCTTTCCCCTCTCCAACAAAATTGGTCGCAACCCAAGCTCAATTAGTCGCAGGGCAGCAAACAGTCCCGCAGGACCCGACCCCACAACCACAACTGGAGTTGCGCTCTTTACATTCGGATAGTCGAAATGCAGAGCTTCGGGTTGTGGCTCATTATCTACATATATATCTAATGTAAGATTTACTTTGGGCGTAGACCTTCTTGCATCGATAGATCTCTTGGTCACCCTTATCAAAGCTATATCTTTGTCCGACACCCCTGCTCTTTTGGCAGCTATTGCGCTGTATTCCTTCTCATTAGCCGCCTGTTTGGGCGTGAGTGTTAGTGTTACTTTCAATGGCATAATTCAAATATTTTTGACAAATTTACAAAAAAAATGAAAAAAACTTGCAATTTTATTTGGAGGTTTATATTTTTTTCGTACCTTTGCAACGCAATCAAGCAGCGGATATGGTGTAATTGGTAGCCACGCTAGACTTAGGATCTAGTGCTGAGAGGCGTGTGGGTTCGAGTCCCTCTATCCGCACCATGAAAGATCACTTCAATGAAGTGATCTTTTTTTTTGTCTATATACAATTCATCTTGCAAAAAAAAGGGAGCCCATCGACTCCCATATCCTATAACCTAAGCTCCCAATACCCCACATCTATCCACTCGCCAAACTTATAGCCGACCTCGGTAAAGTGCCCAACCTTGCGAAAACCCATCTGTTCGTGCAGAGCGACACTCGGTTCGTTAGGCAGGGAGATGCAGCCTGTCAATACATGAAAATCTCTTTCACGCATCATATCGATCAGCCGATCGTATAGCTGCACGCCAATCCCTCGGCGCTGATACCCATCACGTATATATATTGTGGTCTCCGCCGTAAAGCGGTAAGCCTCCCTTGGCTTGAAGGTCGAAGCGTAGGCATAGCCCACAATCACATCTCCATCACGATAGACAATCCATGGGTATTCACAGCAAATAGACGAGATCTTCTCGCTCATCTGCTCTGCGGAGATAGGCTGCTCGTCAAATGTTGCGATCGAGTGGTCAATATAGTGATTATAGATTTCGGCTAGCTGTGTAGCGTCACTAAGAGAGACATTTTGTATCATATCGTGCAATTATTTCTACACAAATATAGCAATTATTCCTCGAAATGGGCCGACATGACCACTACTTTTTATCAATACCTTCATCTATACGCTGCACGTACCCTAAAAATGATTTGTCGCCAAACTCGAATTCACGCCCCAGCAACACCTCAGGCCACACGCACACATCATCTGTCACCACACACGCACCCTGCCCCATAGCCATGCGTATTGCCCAAGTAGGCACACGCAAGCGCATAGCCCTAAACTGCTCAGCCATTATACGTGCCGACTCAGCACTCGTCACCACATCTGGTGCAACACAATTCACAACACCCGACAGCTCCTTGCGCTCCACCGTAAACCAATACGCACGCACTAAATCTTCGACCGAGATCCACGATATGCGCTGACTACCTCGCCCTATGCTAGCAACGAAACCCCACCTTGCCATCCTAAAGACCTGAGCATACGCTCCTCCAGCGGGGGAGAGAACCACTCCCATGCGCATGACGACTCGCCGCACATCCTGAGCCAGAGGTTCGCTCGCTTGCTCCCAATCACGGCATAGGCGAGCGAGGAATCCATCGCCCATCTCACCACGAGCCTCATCGGCACACACGCCAGCCCTATAATACCCCACTGCCGATGCTCCAATATATAGCTTCGGGCGCTTCTCGGCGGAGTTTATAGCCGCAACCAACCTCTGAGCAACATCTATGCGACTCTCATAGATCTCACGCTTATAGCTCCGACTCCACCTCCTGGCGATGCTCGCACCCGCAACATTGATAACCACATCGCTACCACTCACCAAGTCGGTGAGCTGCTCATGATTTGCCAAATCATCTCGCTCTATTAGCTCGACATTTGCACCCTGTTTTTTGAAATATTTGACTAGATTTCCACCTACAAAACCTGTCCCTCCGCAAATTAACACTCTCATTTTAATCGATTTTAAAACAGAAATTGTAACAAATTACATTCCAACGTAGAGAAAAAAAGGGTATATTCTGCATAAATGCAAAACATACCCATAATATAGTAGGATTACGACTGTCCTATGCACGCACCTGCGCGCCAGCCTTATCTTCGAATTGACGTGTGAGGTTAGCCATCACCTTCTCGATCACCTTATCGGTTAGGGTCTGCGTCTTATCCTCCAGCACAAAGCTAAGAGCATACGACTTCTTACCCTCAGGAAGTTTATCTCCCTCATAGACATCGAAAAGCGAGACGCTCTTTAGTAGTTTCTTGTCTGCAGCATGAGCCACATCACGAAGCTGAGCAAACGACACTGACTTATCCACCAACAGCGCAAGGTCACGACGCACCTCTGGGAACTTCGATAGCTCCTGTGCCACGATCTTATGCTTCTTTGTCGACTTAACCAACTGATCGAAATTCATCTCCAGGAAGTAGACATCCTGCTTTACATCCAACTTACGGCAGATCTTCTTGCTCACAACACCGATCTGGAATAGCTCCTTACCATTGTGCTTGAACGACAGCCCCTCGCTAAATAGGTCACTATCTAGAGGCTCGCTCTTCAAGTTGTAGATCTCCAAGCCAAAGCGGCGCAACAACTTCTCTGCCATCTGGCGAAGTGTGTAGAACGACGATGCCTCAGGGCGTGCATTCCACGACTGCTGCACAGCGAGTCCAGTCACAGCGATCGCTAGGCGATACTCCTCAGAGTAGGCTGCGTGTGGGTTTTCGGCGCTATGAGCCTCGGCATTATAGTAGTAACAGTTACCAAATTCGTATAGTCTAAGGTCGCCATTCTTGCGGTTAGCGTTGAGATTCACCGCCTCCAACACATTAAACAGAAGCGTTTGACGCATCACATTTAGATCAACACTTAGTGGATTGAGAATCCTCACACACTTGCTCTCTGGGTAGCTATTCAGCCCCTCGTAGTATGCACCACGAGTGAGTGAGTTAGACATAATCTCAGTGTAACCATTCGCCGTGATGAAGTCCGCCGCCATATTCATCAGCTTATTGCGATCAACCTTAGGGCTGTGCGAGAGAGTCGACACAACACGTGACGGAATCTCAACATTATTATAGCCATAGTGGCGCAAAATCTCCTCGATCATATCCACCTCACGGTGAACATCCACACGATATGGCGGAACCGAGAGGGTCAAAACATCGCCCTTCTCCTCCAAGATCTTCACCTCCAGTGCCTCAAGAATCTTCATCACCGTAGGCTCTGGAATCTGCTTTCCGATCAAGCGATTTACCCTATCGAGTGAGAGGTCAAATACGAAATCTGCAATCGGCTCAGGGTAGACATCCACAATCTCGCTTGAGATTTTACCACCTGCAAGCTCCTTCATCAGAAGCGCTGCACGCTTAGCGGCATACACCTGAATATTTGGGTCAACACCTCTCTCGAAGCGGAACGATGAGTCTGTATTTAGTCCGTGAGCACGAGCTGTCTTGCGCACCGAAACTGGGTTGAAGTATGCACTCTCGATCAGCACGTTAGTTGTATTCTCGCTCACACCTGAGTCCAAACCACCAAACACCCCAGCGATACACATTGGGCGCTCAGCCGAGCATATCATCAAATCCTGAGAGTTTAGCTTACGCTCTATGCCATCGAGGGTCATGAACTTAGTGCCCTCTTCACAAGTCTTAACTACGATCTTACGACCCTCAACCTTATCCATATCAAAGGCGTGGAGTGGTTGCCCAAGCTCCAAAAGAACATAGTTTGTAATATCCACAAGGTTGTTTTTAGGTGAGATTCCCGCTGCACGCAGCTCGTTCTGCATCCAGTCTGGCGATGGTGCAACAGTGCAACCACTCACACTCACGGCAGCATAGCGAGGAGCTGCGGCACTATCCGCAACCTCGATCTCAAATGGCAGCGACTGATCGTCCACCTCGAAGGCCGATACGTCTGGCATAACAACCTTCACACTCTCGCCCCTAGCGGCAAGATATGCGCAAATATCTCGTGCCACACCGATGTGAGACGATGCATCCACACGGTTTGGCGTTAGTCCGATCACTAGAATGTAGTCATCCTCGATATTGAAATACTCCTTAGCTGGCATCCCCACAGGTGTCGACTCTGGCAACTCCATGATCCCTGCGTGAGAGCCTCCCACACCGAGCTCATCCTCGGCACAAAGCATTCCTAGCGACTCTACGCTACGAATCTTACTGCGCTTGATCTTGAACTCCTCGTCACCACCATCTGGATATAGCGTCGTACCAACCGTAGCGCACATCACCTTCAGCCCCTGACGACAGTTCGCCGCACCACACACGATTTGGAGTGGTTCGCCCTGCCCAACATCGACAGTTGTGATGTGGAGGTGATCCGAGTTTGGGTGATCCTCACACGTGAGGACATGCCCCACGACAACCCCTGCCAAACCGCCACGAATCGTCTCTACTTTCTCTACGCTCTCGACTTCGAGACCTATATCCGTAAGAATAGTTGCAAGCTCCTCTGCAGTGTGTTCTGTTGCGAGGTAGCGCTTTAGCCATTTATAGGAGATATTCATTCTATTTCGTTTATATTGTTATATGCAAAATTTTAGCAAAAATAGACATTTTTTTCGTTATTTACCACTCCAAGAGAGAGAAAATTGGGGTCAATTTGCGATTTAATCCACAAAATGACCCCAATGAGCTATCTTACCTGAGACTCTACTGCTGCTTCTCGAGCTCAGCTTCCACCAAACCCACCAGCACAGAACCCCACTCTTGACCCGCCACAGCACCTGCCTGCATCAATACTGGCAGCTTCTCAGCAACTCGTTTTCCAGCTGGGGTCTCAAAAAAATCGTTGTACGCCTTAAGATCCTCCATCGAGATATTCTCCTGATAGATCACCAACATTCTATCCATAAGATCCGCCACAGCAGGTTCCATAATCGCTATCTTAACTCTCTCAACTACATCAGCGCTCTGACCGCCCAGCATCATATCGAGAACACCACCCACCATCTCCTCAGTGAGTTGTTTTGTACCCGAGTGCCCCATATATCGGTCGAACTCCACCTTGTACTCGTCACTATTCTGTGCTAGTGCACTCCCGACAAATAGCATCATCGCCACTGCCAAAATCATAAATTTACTCTTCATAATATTTTAGTTTAGATTATCAAAAAATCGAGGTTTTTGAGCGCCAACTACGGCATAGATCATATCCTCCTGCCCCAGGTACTTTTGCGCTAATTGCTGTATATGCTCAGGTGTCATTTTCTTGATGATCTGCACATTGCGATCGATAATGGTATTATCCCATCCACACAGAATATTCTCTATCGTGACATCCGCAATCCCGAATGGGCCATCCAAAATTCTCATCATCTCGCCCACCATTATATTCTTCACTAGGTCGAGCTCCTCGATCGGCATTAGCTCGTCACGAAGCCTTGCCATCTCGTCGGCGATTAGCTCCAGCGCATCGTCCGTGACCTCAGCCCCAACTTGTGTTGCAATGGCGAAGTAGCCCGCACGTTCAAAGTTGACCATCGCCGCCATTACGCCATACGTGTAGCCCCTCTGCTCACGCAGAGATTGCATTAGTCTAGAGCCGAAGTAGCCACCCAGAATAGTCGCCACAACCTGCATACCCACAAAGTCGGGATTGTCTCTCGCAAATAGTATTCGCCCAATTCTCAGTGAAGATTGCACCGCATCCTTATGCTCCACGAAGCTGAGTTTTGTGGGCTCTGCACCACCAAACCAAATCTCCTCCACCTTGTGCTGTGGGATCTGCTCCACCAGAGAGCGAATGGCGCTTAACTCACTCTCGCCCATCTTGCCACTGCACACCACAAAACAGTTGTTAGCCACATAGTTACCCTCAAAGAACTCCTGCAACATCTCACGTCTTAGATCGTCATATGATGACTCCTCGGCCGATGTTCCATAGGGGTGATTTTTGCCGAAAAGCCCCTTAGCAAACGCTTCACGGACCTTCATTTCGGGCTTCGTGCGCTCGATCATCAACTGGTGCTTGCGCTTTGCGCAGTATGTCGCCAACTCCTTTTCGGGGAACGATGGTCGAAGGATTATCTCACGTGCAACATCTAGAGTGTGATCCACAAACTTCGAGAGCGTGCAAAAGCTGATATATGAGTAGTCTCTATCGATGTTCACATCGAAATACGAGCCCACAAAATCCAACCGCTCTGCGATCTGCTGCGCTGAATACTTGTCGCTACCCTCGCTCAACATATTTGCCGTTGCCGAGGCTACAAAAGGGGTATTTTGTCGTGTTGTTCCTGCGCCAAAGACAAAGCTAATGCGCAGAACCTCAAAGTCATTAGACTCGATCTTATAGAGTCGCACACCATTGCTCAGCGTCTCGCACTGCGCCTGCTGCACATCCACTCTTTGAGGGATTATCTGTTTTGGTTGACTATTTATCATCTGATTTCGCTGCATAAATTAGGGTTGAACTTCTCTGTGGGGTGAAATTTCGCTGACAGAAATCACGCACCTGCTCCGCCGTCACACAGCGATACTCCTCCACCTCACGATTGATCTTCTCCAGATCGCCCAACATATCATAATAACTTAGATTCATCGCTTTGTTCATGATGTTGATCTCACCAAAGAGCGTATTCGCCTCAAACTTATTCTTGATCTTCTCGCACTCGTACTCCGAGGCAAGCTCCACTTTCAGCATCTCGATCTCCTCCCAAAGAGCCTGCTCGGCCCTCTCCTCCGTGGTCGACGGCAAAAGATGCCCCGTCAGCACAAACAAACCAGGGTCGACCTCACCTGTTATATAGGCATTCACGCTCGAAAAGAGCTTCTTCTCTCGCACTAGCCTTTGGTGCAGACGTGCCGAATCGCCTCCCGCCAATAGATCGGATGTGAAGTCGCCAAGGATGAAATCCTGAGTTAAGCGCCCACCAATATGGAAAGCGATAGTCACCACCGTAGCTGGCACATCACGCTCCACTCTCTCTCGCCTTGCCTCGGTCTGCTCTGGCTCCTGAGCGATTTGCACTGTATCTGGCTCCGCTGGGTTCTCAATACCCTCGAACCACTTGCGAGCAAGAGCTATCATCTCATCCTCGTCAATATCCGCAGAGATCGCCAACACCGCATTCGATGGGCGATAGTGCTGCTTGTAGAAGCTCTGAACATCGTGCATCGTAGCCTCCTCAATGTGCTTTGGAGTGAGTCCAATAGCCGACCAGCGGTATGGGTGACTCTTAAATGCCATCGCACGCAGGAGCATCATCTGATCGCCATAGGGCTGATTCAGATAGCGCTGCTTATACTCTTCGAGCACCACCCTCTTCTCGGTTTGGAGCTTTTCGTCGGTGATCGAGAGCCCCGTCATGCGGTCGCTCTCCAACCACAGAGCAGTCTCTATATTATCCTTCGGAAGGGTGATATAGTAATCGGTATAGTCATTGTTCGTGAAGGCGTTATTATCGCCACACGCCATCTGAACTGGAAGATCGAAAATTGGAATCTGCTTCGTCCCACCAAACATCAAATGCTCGAATAGATGGGCAAAGCCCGTGCGCTCTGGCGACTCGTTCTTCGCCCCCACACGATATAGGATATTCACCGCCGCCAACTTCGACGAGTGATCTCGATTAACCAGAACGGTTAATCCATTATCTAAAATCTCTTTTTTGTACTCTATCATAACTGACAAATGTACACAAACTTTTCCAAAATCACTTTTTTTAGCAACAAAAAAGAGCGCACCACGATTATTTATCGCAGTGCGCTCCATCACTTATCTTTTTCAACCACCCCAACGGGGCGATTTCTCATAGGACTACTCCTCGCTTAGGATCTCAAGGATCTTGATACCCGCCGTTGCGATCGGAGTACCAGGACCGAAGATCGCTGCAGCACCATCCTTGTAGAGTTGATCGTAATCCTGGTTAGGGATCACACCACCCACAACCACGATGATATCCTCACGTCCAAGCTTCGAGAGCTCAGCAACGATTTGAGGAACCAAAGTAAGGTGACCTGCCGCCAAAGACGAAACACCCACAACGTGAACGTCGTTCTCAACGGCCTGCTTAGCAGCCTCCTCTGGAGTCTGGAACAGAGGTCCCATATCCACATCGAAGCCCATATCAGCGTAACCTGTAGCTACAACTTTCGCTCCACGGTCGTGGCCATCTTGACCCAACTTAGCGATCATAATACGTGGTTGGCGACCCTCTTTCTGAGCGAAAGCAGCTGCCATCTCCTTAGCTGTTTGGAATGATTTATCGTCTTTCACCTCTGCGCTATATACTCCTGAAATTGAACGAATAACTGCTTTGTAACGACCCACTACAACCTCACATGCGTCAGAGATCTCTCCCAACGATGCACGCAATCTAGCTGCCTCAACAGCCAATGCAAGTAGGTTGCCCTCGCCTGTCTTAACACACTCTGTAATAGCCTCCAAAGCCGCCTTAACAGCCTCGTTGTCACGGTTAGCACGAAGCTCCTCAAGACGCTTGATCTGGCTGATACGTACCGCTGTGTTATCTACAGCTAGGATATCGATTGAATCCTCCTTCTCAAGACGACACTCGTTAAGACCGATGATCTTCTCCTCGCCAGAGTCGATTCTCGCCTGCTTACGTGCAGCAGCCTCCTCGATACGCATCTTAGGGATACCTGTCTCGATAGCCGCAGCCATACCTCCAAGCTCCTCGATCTCCTCGATACGCTCCCACGCCTTCTCAGCGATCTCCTTAGTTAGGCTCTCAACGTAGTAAGAACCAGCCCAAGGGTCTACCTCACGGCAGATATCAGTCTCCTCCTGGATGTAGATCTGCGTGTTACGTGCAATACGTGCAGAGAAGTCCGTTGGAAGTGCGATAGCCTCGTCAAGTGCGTTAGTGTGAAGCGACTGAGTGTGACCCAAAGCTGCACCCATCGCCTCGATAGCTGTACGAGCTACGTTGTTGAATGGATCCTGCTCCGTAAGTGACCAACCCGAAGTCTGTGAGTGAGTACGAAGTGCCAAAGATTTGTTGTTCTTAGGCTCGAAACGCTTAACGATCTTAGCCCAAAGCATACGTGCAGCACGCATCTTAGCGATCTCCATGAAGTGGTTCATACCAATCGCCCAGAAGAACGAAAGACGTGGTGCAAACGCATCGATTGACATACCTGCGTTGATACCAGCACGAAGATACTCCAAACCATCAGCAAGGGTGTAAGCAAGCTCAATATCAGCCGTTGCTCCAGCCTCCTGCATGTGGTAACCCGAGATTGAGATCGAGTTGAACTTAGGCATATTCTTCGATGTGTACTCGAAGATATCAGCGATAACCTTCATCGAGAACTTAGGTGGATATATATAGGTATTACGTACCATGAACTCCTTAAGGATATCGTTCTGGATTGTACCTGCTAGTTGATCTAGTGTACATCCCTGCTCCAAACCTGTAACGATGTAGAACGCCAAAACTGGAAGAACGGCACCGTTCATAGTCATAGAAACCGACATCTTATCCAATGGAATACCATTGAAAAGAACCTTCATATCCTCTACCGAGCAGATCGACACACCCGCCTTACCTACGTCACCAACCACACGTGGGTGATCGGCATCATAGCCACGGTGAGTAGCCAAGTCAAACGCTACCGAAAGACCCTTCTGACCTGCAGCAAGGTTACGACGATAGAATGCGTTAGACTCCTCAGCAGTAGAGAAACCTGCGTACTGGCGGATAGTCCAAGGACGCATAACGTACATTGTTGAGTATGGTCCACGCAAGAAAGGTGCGATACCTGCTGCGTAGTTTAGGTGCTCCATACCCTCAAGATCTTCAGCCGTATAGCTACCCTTAACTGATATACGCTCAGCTGTTAGCCATGGCTCAACACCACAACCATTTGAGTCACAACACGCTGGTTGTGCTCCATCATATTTTAATTCTGAAAATTTTACTCTCATGACTCTTTGCGATTTAGATACCCATCTCCTTTAGGTAGAACTTAAGCGTTTCGAGCACGTTGCTCTTAACGTTGATGAAGTTGGTGATGCCCTTAGCCTCCAATTCTGCTGCACAAGCTGGTGCTCCTGCAACAACTAGAGTAGCTTGACCTGCAAGTAGCTCCTGCACCTTTGGTGCTAGCTCTGCGTAGTCATCATCCGAAGCACAGATCACCACGATCTCAGCCTTAGCTGCTAGAGCCTCCTTAACACCCTCTTCAACTGATGCGAAGAATGTGTTGTCCACTGTGCGGATACCTGCACAAGCGAAGAAGTTACAAGCGAACTGCGAGCGAGCACGTGCCATCGCTAGACTACCACACGTAAGCATGAACGCCTTAGGCTCTTTGCCCGAACGATCAACCTCAAGACGCATAGCCTCGAATGCCATTGCACCACGATATGGAGCAAGTGTGTTAGCTGCCGCCTCAGGACGAGTAACAGCCACAGCTGCTAGGCTCTCAGGAGCAACCTCCGTGAAGTTAGGGTATTGGTTTGCGCCAAGAAGAATCTGACGACGAGTTGCGATATTCTTATCCTTAGTCGCTGCCGAAGCACCGATCTTCTCCACAACGAAACCTGCTTGGTAAGCCGCCACGTATCCATCCTTGCCTTCAACCTCAAGGAATAGTTTCCACGCCTCAGCAGAGATCGATTGAGTAAGGTTCTCAACATAGTAAGAACCACCCGCTGGGTCAACCACTTGATCGAAGTGCGACTCATGCTTTAGCAAAAGCTCCACGTTGCGAGCGATACGCTTCGAGAACTCAGTTGGCTCCTCGAACGATGCGTTGAAAGGCACAACCTCCAAAGAGTCAACACCTGCGATAGATGCAGACATAGCCTCGGTTGTTCCACGCAACATATTCACGTATGGGTCATACGCTGTTTGGTTCCAAAGAGATGTCGATGCGTGAGTGTACATCTTAGCCGAACACTCGCACTCAGGGTTGTAGCCCTTCACGATGTTAGCCCACAACATACGCGCTGCACGGAACTTAGCCATCTCCATGAAGTAGTTAGCAGTAACTGCCATCGAGAAGCGCATCTTCGACGCTACAAGATCAACTGACACACCAGCCTCAGTTAGGCTAACTAGGTAGTCGTGACCAGCAGCTAGAGCGAACGCTAGCTCCTCGCAAATTGTAGATCCTGAGTTGCTGAAGATATCAGCTGTCACGTTGATAACACGTACACTCTTGTACTCAGCCGTAGCCTCGATAAGAGATTTAAGAGTCTCAACGCACTCAGTGCATAGAGTACCAGTTGAAGATAGCCCCTTAACAAGTGGGTCGATGCTGAAGTTAGCCTTCACATCATCCTTGTTAACGCCATCCTTCTGCATCTTAGCGATAAACAGCCCTACTAGTTCTGATAGGCAATCTCCAGAAAAAGTAATCTCGACAGCAGGAATATAGATACCACCTAGAAGTGTATCAAGTCCTTCAGCCGAGATTGTTTGAGCTCCTAGCACAAAACCTAGAGAGTTAACTCCCGTGTTTAGCATCGCTAGTGCCTCTGCATTAGCTTGAGCTGGATCTGTTACTTTGATTGAGTGGAAGATGTTCCACTGATTGTGTGTGCGTGTTCCACGAACGAATGGGAACTCGCCAGCCTTAGAGCCTAAAAACTGAATACCGTCGAGGTCCTCAGCGCGGTAGTAAGGACGAACAGAGAATCCTTCGCCCGAACGCCACACCAATTTGCGCTCGTAGTCGGCACCTTTGAGGTCTGCGGTAATCACCTCTTCCCACTGTGCGGTTGCAACTGCAGGAAACTCTGAAAACAGCTTTTCTTGTTTGGTATTTGCCATAACTAATTTATAATTTATGATATGTGTTATATTTCTCTATCTTCAATTTTGAGTGCCAAAGTTAAGAAATAATTACCAATACACCCAATAACATGTTATAAAAATAACATCAAATCGAAAAAAAAAATGCTCTATACACTATATTTATATAGCTAGCCCATATTTCACCACCCAATAACACATAGCAAAGCCAAGAAAATTGAGTGAAATCAACCCTCTTGGCTCACGCTTTTTATTCGGCAACAACTACTGTTTTTTCTCCCAGCTAAACGGTGCAAATTCAGTGTCGGGATCACTGCTTTTCCACGAGGCTTTACGCATCGAGTAGATCACAAGTGGCGCACCCGAGATCACGAGCCACCCCACCACAAGAACCACATACCACACAGCATTACTCCCAACGGCGATCTGTGCAGGAGGGATAAAACTCAGGACAAAGGCTAGGAGCGCACCGCTAAAGCCCATACCACCGAGCAGCCACACAAGGGCATTGCCCCGCCCCAGTCTAAATGGTCGCTTATACTCTTTGAGCTTATATCGCAACTTGATAACCGACGCAAACAGAAGCATATACATCGTTAGGTATAGCAACACTATGAGCTGCGACATTATCTGATAGAACGACTGCACCGATGGCATCACCACAAACATCAGGCTCAGAAGTGTCACGATCACCCCCTGCAGTATGAGGATATTGCTCTGCACACCATTCTTATTTACCTTCTGAAAAAATGGTGGCAAGAACCCTGCACGCCCAACCAAGAATATACCCTTTGAGGGCCCTGCAACCCACGTTAGGACGCCCGCCAAAACGCCAAACATCAAAGCAACAGCGATAACCGATGAGAGCCACGAGACCTTGAAGTACTCGAAAAACTTATTGAATCCCACCAAAAGCGACTGTGTGAGGTTTATATCCTTCGAGGGGATAACCACCCCCAGCGAGAAGGTACCAAGCACAAATATCGCAACCGTAATTAGCGATCCAATGATTATAGCCTTCGGGTAGTTCTTCGTGGGATTCTTCACATCCATCACATGCACCCCCATCATCTCGGTTCCAGCATAGAAGAGGAAGATGCTACTCGCCAGCACCACATTATTCAGCTTGCTGAAGTCGGGCAGAAAGCTCTGCGACATATCGAGGTTGTTGTGCCCACCGCTCGCCAGGTAGCTCACTCCAAGCACCAACAAGAGAGCCGCGGGGATAATCGTGCCAATCAGGCCACCCCACTTACTGATAATTCCGACCCAACCCAGCCCTTTGAGGGCGACCAGTGTTGCGACCCAATAGATCACAAGCACCACCACCAAAGTGTAGATCTTATTCGATGCCAACGCCGCATCGGCACTCTGATTAAATCCTATGAACGCAATCGAAACAGCGCCAAATGTGAGCACCGTAGGGTACCAAATTGTGGATTGGATCCACTGCAAGAAGATAGCCAAGAAGCCTGTTCGTGCACCGAACGCCTCGCCTACCCATCTAAACACTCCCCCTTGTTTATCGGAGAACATCGCCGCCAACTCTGCCGCCACTAGCGCTGTTGGAATCAGAAAAACTATCGCAGCAAAGATGTAGTAGAACGCCGACGAGAGACCATACACAGCCTCCGACGGGAGACCTCGTAGCGACACCACTGCCGTGATATTCATTATTATCAGGGTCGAAACACTGAGTTTAAACCCCTCCTTTTTTTTACTCTCCATAGCTCAACTTTTTTAGTGAGTGAACACTCGTCCCTTAGTCTTCTCCTGCTTCTCGTATGCGGTGCGCGATGGCGTTGGATACTCCAGCTTTTCGAGCTCCTGCACTGCATCTGCTATATCTTTGAGCAGCATATTAGCCATATCTAGCGACATATCCTGACGAACAACAATTCTCATAACGACCATATCTTCGATACTCTTCGGCATGGTGTAGGCAGGCACCATCCAACCGCTCTGCTGGAGTTTATCTTGCAGATCGAAGAGCGTCCATCGTGCTGTTTTGTCGTACTCGGAGCTCATGTGCCAAGCGAAGAGTGGATTATCGAGTTTCGCAGAGAAGTTCTCGAAGCACTCCATCTTACCGATAGCCTCGTGGCAATGGGCCGCAATGTTCATCGCTATCTGTTGAATGTTGCGATACCCCTCAAAGCCGTAGCGAATAAAGTTGTAGTACTGCCCAAGCACCTGCGCCGCTGGGCGTGAGAAGTTCAGCCCCACCTGCGTGATACTCGCCCCAAGGTAGTTCACGCTGAATGACATCTCCTCAGGCAGATACTCCTTACCTCGCCATACGACCCACCCCAGACCTGGGTAGACCAAACCATACTTATGCCCCGATGTGGAGATCGAACCCACGCATTTGAGACGAAAATCCCACTTATGCTCAGGCTTTATGAATGGGAGAATAAACCCTCCCGACGCAGCGTCAACGTGTATCGGGATCTCGTATCCCATCTGCTTATTATACTTTTCGAGCTGCTTATCAAGCTCTTCGATATCGTCATTGAGCCCCGTCCACGTGACCCCAGCGATAGGGACGATGCAGATAGTGTTCTCATCGCATAGACTCAGCGCCTTCTCCACATTGAGAGTTGGACTCTCATGACTCAGAGGCACTGTTCTAAGCTCCACCTGCCACAGCTGACAGAACTTCTCCCACACCACCTGATAGGCGGCACTCATAACCAGATTGGGCTTATCATGGGGCTTACCCTCTGCCGCTCTACGCTTGCGCCACCTTAGCCACGCCGCCACGCCTGCCAGCATACACGCCTCCGAGGAGCCAATACCCAACGCTCCGCTCTTCCACTCATCCTCCTGGGGTGTATTCCACAGATTCGCAAGCATATTGATACACTTGCCACTCATCATGGCGATGCGTGGATACTCCGTCTCATCAATAAAGTTCATGTTTATTGCCTCATTCATGAGTTGAGTTGCGTGCTCGTCCATGCTCGTCGTCACAAAGGTTGCGAGATTGAGCTGCGGTTGGGTTTGAGCATAGGTCTCATCCTTGACCATCTTATAGGCGGTCTCGGCAGAGGTCGGCTCTGCGGGGATAAATTGCGTAGGGGCGGTCATCGTAAGGTAGTCCGTGTCGAGATGTGTAGGCTCTGTGTTTAGCATTCTCTCAAAGATTGAATTCATAGTGATTGTTTTTTAGTGGTTAAAATTATCTAACCACCCTACAACTACCGTGCAACTATCACACACAACAGCAAAGCCACCTCTTTACAACAAAGAGGTGGCTTTATTACCATATATATATCTACTTACTTCATCTCCCTACGATTAATGAGCGCATGGGTGATTGTCATCTCATCGACATACTCCAACTCATCGCCAAAGCCGATTCCTCGCGCGATGGTCGAGATCTTCACCTCGGGGAATGCCCTCAGGCGGTTCATCAAGTAGAAGAGCGTCGTCTCGCCCTCCACGGAGGTTGAGATCGCGAGGATAACCTCCTTCACATCACCACTCGCCACTCGCTCCAGCAGAAGATCGATCTTCAGATCCGAAGGGCCAACTCCGTGCATCGGAGAGATCACACCCCCCAAAACTAGGTAGTGCCCCTTATACTGACGTGTATTCTCTATCGAGAGTAGATCCGAGACCTGCTCCACGACACATATCGTAGAGTGATCTCGCTCCGAATCGGCACAAATCGGGCATTGGAGCTCATCCGAGAGGTTATTGCACGAAGAGCAGTAACGAATTTTTGTTCTAAAATTATCGATACTACGAGTGAACTCACCCACCGTATACTCCTCCATTTTCAGAATATGGAGAGCAAGTCGCATTGCCGTTCTTCGACCTATGCCTGGCAGCTTCGAGAGCTCACCCACTACATCATTTAAAAGCTGTGACACTACTATATAACCTCCATTTTATCGCACTGTATCCACCCCTTATTTCCATCGGCGATCATGACCTCACACCAACCATCAAGGGCATTTGTAATCTCCACTCGCGTGCCTTCGTGCAGAACGAATAGCTCCGTTGCCGAAGAGTCTGGCGAGTTTTTAACCGATGCCGAAACGCTCATCACGATGGCTTGGCTCTGATCGGTCAGAGCTTGGCGCTCCTTCATCGCGAAGGAGAGCGAGATCACGCATACCAGCGCCGAGAGAGCTGTTCCATAGAAGCCCATCTTGCGCCACGAGAGCTTTGTCGAGAGCAAGAAAACTATCATCAGAGCTATTGCAAGGGCGAGCGATACGAGCGAAATTATGCTCCACGAGGTACACCCCATAAAGTTACGCAACCCCTTGAGCCACCTCACAACGAAGAACTCAGGGATACTCTCAATAGCATCTTTCGTATGACTCATCGCCACTTTAAGGTTGTGGCGAGCATCCATATCGCCAGGTCTAATCCTAAGGCTACGGTGGTAGTTCAGGATCGACTCCCCGATTTGAGAGGTCTCATAGTATGCATTAGCTAGGTTGTAGTACAACTCACTAGAGACGATACCCCTGCCAACAAGCCTCTCATAGCCATCGATCGCCTGATCGAATCGACTGTTTATATAGTCCGTATTAGCCATCGACCAGAGCTGATCGTCACTCATCGTCGTGATCTTATCT
This sequence comes from uncultured Alistipes sp., assembly GCA_964370415.1. Lineage (GTDB taxonomy): Bacteria > Bacteroidota > Bacteroidia > Bacteroidales > Rikenellaceae > Alistipes. The sequence continues at coordinate 7,215 of CAYJIY010000020.1, read as the reverse complement.
ACTGGCTGATCGCTGGATAGAGAATCCGCCTGCTGAGCATGGGCGCACAGCGGCGCAAACATCATCAATATCGCAAAAAACTTCATCGCAAAATCTACTCTCTTCATATCTGTAAATATTCGATTTTTCATCACCACTACTTCTTAATAACCGACTCCACACGTGAGATAATATCCACCCCATCGGCATACACTTCGCTCATCTGAGCCGTTGCCAAAGGCGAGTATTGCTCCTCATCGCAAGTCGAGATTATCATTATAAATCGCTCAATGAGCTCCACCGAAACCCCTCTTCTTTGGAGCTCGACTCTCACACTCTCCTTCGTGAGGTGTGCCACTGGGATGTTGAATCTATCGCTCATATATCCCCACAGGGCGCTCAACATCTCCTTGTAGAAGGCGTGGTGTTGCCCCTCCTGCATATACTTATTTGCAGCGTGGAATCTCTGAACAGCAACTTTACTAGCTCTGCGACCTCGGATCATCACCACATTTTTAGAGTCTCTGATTCGACGACGCAACATGAGGTATGCCACACAACCCAAAACAAGGATCACCACCACCAAGCAGATGTATAGATTACTCATGAAGAGTGGCGCAGAGAGCGTGTTTAGCTTCGCATTGCCTAGTTTTATGAAGCGTATATCGTCACCCAGCATACGCACCTGCTCCTTAGAAGAGGCTCTTGTACTGTCGTGAATTATCGGTTCATCGCTGCCCGAAACACTGCTATCAGGCATAACATTCAGCTCCAAAACAGGCGATTTCAAAGCCACATACTCCATGCGTGACGGGTCGAAGTAGACAAACTCAACACCGTTAACCTCATACTGCCCCTCAGCTCTTGCGATGAATGGGTACTCAAACTGGCGATAACCCGAACTACCCGACACAGACGACTGGATAGACTCTGTGGTCTTCACATTGTAGGTCTCAAATGAGTTTGGCATATCGAGTTTAAAGGGCTGAATAAAGGTGAGATTACCCCTACCCGATATCTTCACCGTATAGGTCTCCGAAGAGTTCGCCGAGATCTGCTTAGGTGGCAGGGAGGTGTTCATCTCAAACTGCCCTACTGCACCGCTAAAGTTTGCTGGCGCACCTGCTGGAAGAGGCTTAACTGTAATATTCAGCTTATCGGTTGTTAGCTGTCTACGCACATTGGCAACACTCGCACCACCCCCAAAGAATGGGTCGTAGTTGTTATTGCGCACCACAACTTGCACTAGCGCCGTGATCTGCGCAGGGTCGATTGTAAGCGTTCCCGACTGTTGCGGGTATAGCAGATACTCCTTCAGAACTACCGTCTCGTAGATCTTACCTGCATATTTCTCTCTTTGGCGCTCGCTCTGAGTCTCAATATCCTGAGACCAAAAGCCATTGAAGACTGGGAATTTCACATTCTCCAGCGCTGCAATATCTGCCCTATGGTATAGTTTGAATGTCAATCTTAGAGGCTCTCCTCTGAATAGGGATGTACGTGACGGGATAACACGCAAAAGAACATCATCCTTTGCCACTGCCCCTTCAGGCGATGCACCTTGAGCTGCCGACGCTGATCCAGCGCCCCCAGATGGCTGTGATGCACCCTGAGCTGCTACCTCGATTGGAGTGGAGCGAGTTGTGTAGGTCTTATCATCGACCACCGCACGAGCAGGCTCGATCACAAGGTTGCCCTCGCTGTTTGCCATCAGCACATAGGTTATCGTGTAGTTCACGCTCTTGGTCATCGAGCCGTTGACAATCGACATGGATTGTCCACGAGAGACCGCAGGGCCTGCCAACACATCAAAACCAGCGAAAGATGGAGCAACGAAAGAGTCACTCTCAGGAATTGCGTTGAGTGCAAATTCCACACGAAAAGCCTCGCCCACTGCCACCATCATCGGAGCAGAGACGTTAAATGTTACCTCCTCAGCTGCACGTGCAGAGAAGATTGTCGACACAAAGAGTGCCACTAGTGTAAGTTTTGCTAAAATACCCTTCATTTGTAGAATGTCATCTAGTAAAAACATCAGCGTAAGGTTGGGTCAAATATCATGCTCAGCGACACGCACCTCCCAAAAAAGACCCTCACCTATATAATAATATATTATACAACGTAACCACAACCTGTTTATTACGTTACACGCTCAAAAAATTAGCAAGTGGGAGAAGTATCAACCTCTCCCACCCATTTTATTAAATCAACTAGCACTTAAACTCCTCGAAGAAGTCGTTACCCTTGTCATCAACGATGATAAAGGCAGGGAAGTCCTCAACGTAGATCTTGCGCACAGCCTCCATTCCAAGCTCTGGGAAGTCAACCACCTCAACACTCTTGATAGAGTTTTTAGCGAGGATAGCCGCTGGACCACCAACCGAACCTAGATAGAAACCTCCGTGAGCCTTACATGCGTCAGTCACCTGCTGTGTGCGGTTACCCTTAGCAACCATCACTAGCGAACCTCCATGCTGCTGGAATAGACCAACATAAGAGTCCATACGTCCCGCTGTTGTTGGACCGAACGAACCCGAAGCCATACCCTGTGGAGTCTTCGCAGGACCTGCATAGTAGACTGGGTGCTTCTTGAAGTACTCAGGCATTGGCTTACCCTCGTCGAGTAGCTGCTTGATCTGAGCGTGAGCGATGTCACGTGCTACAATAAGTGTACCCTTTAGGCTAAGGCGAGTCTTCACTGGATACTTAGAGAGCGTCTCACGCACCTTGTCCATACCCTCGTCAAGATCGATCTCAACGGCTGGCGACATTGCTGGTGACTCCTTTGGTAGGAAACGTGATGGATCCTTCTCCAACTGCTCAACGAAGATACCCTCTGCTGTGATCTTAGCCTTGATGTTACGGTCAGCAGAGCAGCTCACACCGATTGCCACTGGGCAAGATGCCGCATGGCGAGGCGCACGAATAACTCTCACATCGTGAACTAGATACTTACCACCAAACTGAGCACCCACGCCGCTGTCCTGACATATCTTTAGGATCTTCTCCTCCCACTCTACATCGCGGAAGCACTGACCACCCTCGTTACCCTCAGTTGGAAGCTCATCGAGGTATCCAGCCGAAGCCTTCTTCACAGTCGAGAGACACATCTCAGCTGATGTTCCACCGATACACACTGCAAGGTGGTATGGAGGACAAGCCGATGTTCCAAGATCCATGATCTTGCTCTTGATAAACGCAGTAAGTGACTCCTCGTTAAGGAGCGCCTTAGTCTGCTGATATAGGAAAGTTTTATTGGCAGAACCACCACCCTTTGTCATGAATAGAAACTTATACTCCATACCTGGACCACCTGCATATAGGTCGATCTGAGCAGGGAGGTTGTTACCAGAGTTGCGCTCCTCGGTCATTGTCAAAGGGACAACCTGCGAGTAGCGAAGGTTACGCTCCTTGTATGTCTCATACACACCCTTCGAGATGCACTCTGCATCGTCTGCGCCAGTGAATACATCCTCACCTTTTGTACCGAAACAGATCGCCGTTCCTGTGTCTTGACACGTTGGAAGCTCACCCTCGGCCGAAACGCACTGATTGAGTAGCATTGTGTAAGCCACGAACTTATCGTTGTCGGTAGCCTCAGCGTCATCTAGGATGTTGCGAAGTTTCTGCAGGTGTGAAGCTCTAAGGTAGAACGAGACATCGGCGTAAGCCTCCTTTGCCAAAAGCTCTAGACCCTTAGGATCAACTTTCAGGATTTGACGGCCATCACACTCGACAACCTTAACGTAATCTCTAGTCAAGAGACGATACTGAGTCTTGTCCTCTTTGATAGGAAAAGGCTTCTGATAGATAAAATCTGCCATAAATTTTATATGTTTACTATTAAGTGTTATTTTTTTAACAAGTTCAAAACTCTGCAAAAGTACAAAAAACAATCTATATTTTTAACTATTGTGTTTAATTTTTTCTATTTGTGTTTTTTATTGCAAAATTTGACTAACTTTGTGGCGTTTTTATGGACTGTTGACAAACAGAGCAAAGTAATAATTACACTTTTATTTTAAAAATTATAACAATCTTATGGTATCTTACAAAGATCTTGGTCTTGTAAACAGCAAAGAGCTATTTGCAAAGGCATTCGAAGGCGGATATGCTATCCCAGCTTTCAACTTCAACAACATGGAGCAGCTTCAGGCTATCGTTTCTGCTTGTGTAGAGGCTAACTCACCAGTTATCCTTCAGGTATCTTCAGGTGCGCGTCAGTACGCTAACCAAACACTTCTTCGCTACATGGCGCAGGGTGCTGTTGAGTACGCTAAGGAGTTGGGTAAGAACATTCCAATCGTTCTTCACCTTGACCACGGTAACTCATTCGAGCTTTGCAAGGATTGTATCGACATGGGATTCTCTTCAGTTATGATCGACGGTTCTCACCTTCCATACGAGGAGAACGTAGCTCTAACTAAGAAGGTTGTTGAGTACGCTCACGCTCACGGTGTTACTGTAGAGGGCGAGCTAGGAGTATTGGCTGGTATCGAGGACGAAGTATCGTCTGACCACCACGTATACACACAGCCAGAGGAGGTTGAGGACTTCGTAAGCAAGACAGGTGTTGACTCACTTGCTATCTCAATCGGTACTTCTCACGGTGCTAACAAGTTCAAGCCAGAGCAGTGTACTCGCAACGCTGAGGGTGTACTTGTTCCACCAGCATTGCGTTTCGACATCCTAGAGGAGATCGAGAAGCGTATCCCAGGTTTCCCAATCGTTCTTCACGGTGCATCTTCTGTACCACAGGAGTACGTTCAGGTTATCAACAACAACGGTGGTGCTCTTAAGGATGCAATCGGTATCCCAGAGGAGGAGCTTCGTCGTGCTGCTAAGAGCGCTGTATGTAAGATCAACATCGACTCTGATGGCCGTCTAGCTATGACTGCTGCTATCCGTCAGGTGTTCGCATCTACTCCAGCTGAGTTCGACCCACGTAAGTACATCGGTCCTGCACGTGACGAGCTTAAGAAGCTTTACATGCACAAGTGCGAGAGCGTTCTAGGTTCAGCTAACAAGGCTTAATCCCAAGAACAATCTACCAAAATAGGTAAGAGGGCGATCAGAGTATTCTGGTCGCCCTCTCATTTTTACATATAACAAATTATCACGAGCGCATATCAAAAAAAGGGAGTACAAGCTATCTGTTTTGGAATGTTTTTATATCTTTGTTACTCAAAGACCTAAAACAAAATTATAAAATGACAAAAAAAATCACAGCTACTCTCTCTCTGATGCTCGCCAGCGTACTCGCAGTGTCGGCTCAGAGCGCCCTAGATGTAGTCATACCACGCCCTAATAGCGTGGAGCTACTAGGCAACGATTTCACAATCTCACCAAACATCAAGATCAAGCACGATGGCGCAGCACCAGTTGCAAAGTACGCCAAAGAGGAGATCCTTCGCCAATTTGGCAAGCCCTCTAGTGGTGGCACGCCAACAACTGTGCTCATTGAGGTGGACACTGACAACGAGATGGCAACGGAGGCGTATGAACTCACTCTAAAGTCTGATCAGATCACCATCGAAGCCTCGACAAACACAGGAGCATTCTACGGTGTGCAGACTCTCATACAGCTACTTCGTGCTGGAGAGCAGCCTAATGGTTTCAAGCTCACGGCTCAGGAGATTGACGATGCTCCACGCTTCGAGTGGCGCTCATACATGCTCGACGAGAGCCGTCACTTCCTAGGCGAGGAGGGGGTCTACAAACTCCTCGACGCTATGGCGGACGTAAAGCTAAATGTCTTCCACTGGCACCTTACGGACGATGCTGGATGGCGCATCGAGATCAAGAAATACCCTTTGCTGACAGAGATCGGAGGCAAGCGTAACGACACTCAAGTGGGTGGTTGGAACAGCGACGAGACTTCGGGACAACCATACGAGGGCTACTACACTCAGAAGCAGATCAAGCGCATACTTGAGTACGCTAAAGAGCGTAATATCAAGGTCGTTCCTGAGATCGAGATGCCAGGGCACGCATGCGCTGCTATCGCTGCCTACCCTTGGCTTGGAACGAAGAACGAGAAGATTGAGGTTCCTGCTCGCTTCGGTAAGCACTACCACACATACGATGTTATCGACCCTAGAGTTAAGACCTTCCTCAAGGATGTTGTCAAGGAGGTCTACGAGCTCTTCGACACTGACGTGATCCACATTGGTGGCGACGAGGTGCGCTTCAACCACTGGGAGGAGGATGCAGACATGGTTGCTCACAAGAACAAGATGGGCTACAACTCATTCATGGATATTCAGATCGAGTTCACTAACGAGATGTCACGCTACATCGAGAGCCTAGGGGCTAGCATGATGGGCTGGAACGAGATTCTCGGCACGAACCTCCACGCCGATGACAATATCTCATTTGCAGAGACTACGACTAAAATCGCACCTAACGTGATCGTTCACTTCTGGAAGGGCGACCTAAACGAACTATCGAAGGCCGCTGAAGAGGGCTACCGCCTTGTGAACTCATACCACGGCTCTACATACCTAGACTACTCACACGAGACTATCTCGCTGGAGAAGGCATACGGATTCAACCCAATCCCACAGGGTCTAGCGCCTAAGTACGAGAAGAACGTGATTGGTCTTGGCACTCAAATGTGGCGTGAATGGGTCCCTACAACAGATCGCCTACACACCCAAACATTCCCACGCCTTGCAGCATTTGCCGAGGTGGGATGGACCGATATGCCAAACAAGGAGTACAAGAACTTCATCGTGCGCCTAAAGCCACTGGTTAACTTCTGGAGCACAGAGAGAGGCATCAACTACCACAAGTACGACGAACTAAAGTAATAGTCGAGGAGTCACCCTATCCTCTTCGGGGCTGGGGTGACTCCCTCGCTTAACAATCACAAGATATGACGATATACAGATCAGTTTTTCATAAAGAGAACAAAGCTTTCCGAGTATTCGGGTGGCTCTACCTCACCCTCTGCGTGGGTGGTGTGGTTGCATCCATCACAATGGGCACCACGACCGCCATCTACGCTTTTTGTCTATGGTGCGTTTTGATGTTTCTACGCTCGCAATACTACATCTACGAGAGTGTGATCTTCGATCCTGCCAACGACACGATCTCTCTAAAGATCCTAAAAAAGAGTGTCAAGATCAGCCAGATCACAGCAATAAAGAGGGTGCGCGCAGGTCAACTACGCCTTATCACCAGTGACGGCAAACAACTCCCCGTCTCAGTTGCCGAGGATGCCGAATTCACCAA
>CAYJIY010000019.1:0-38338 GCA_964370415.1 uncultured Alistipes sp. | reverse complement strand
ATCGTTTGCATGCGCAACATCCAACATCTCGTGCAGATCCTCAGATCGCCCAAAGCGATCATCCACCTGCTTCATGTATATTGGCCAGTATCCGTGATAGCCCGAAAAGCGAGTGAATGGCTCCTCCTGCAACCCCCACGCATCGCGCGGATTCTGCGTAATTGGCGAAATCCATATTGTATTGACCCCAAGATCAGAGAAGAAACCATCTCTAATCTTCTGAGTTATACCCTTAATATCACCCCCTTGATAATCAACTTCAAATCGCACCTCAGGGTCGTTGAGCGGTGCGTCATTCGACTCATCGGCATTCTCAAAACGATCCACCATCAAGGAGTAGAGCACCTGACTCTGTCTGTCTTGACGCTTGAGATCATCCGTATCGACAAGTATCTCGCCCTTTTCGAGCGGAATCAAAAGGTCATTAAAACGAGCACTATCACTAGCCATGTAGACCCTAATCCACGATCGATCCATAGAGCGAGATTCACGAGGAATACTCACTCTGTATCGCTCATTTGAGAGCTTCACAACACGGTTTTGAGGTAGAGGTTGATTCTGCCACATCACCACGATCTCCGCCACAGGGGCACTAGCTCTTATTGTGAACTCACCCACTAGATTCTTGTCGGTATAGACCCAATTCGCAGGGTCGTTGTGCCCCACGAGGACAACCACCGACACTGATTCGCCATCTCGCCACACCTGAAGCGTAGAGAGTTGCACACCCTCTGGAGTCACTACTTTGAACTGCTCCCAGCTCTTGGTTATAGGCGAGATTTCGAGCTCCGATGAGCTTATAGAGTCTGCATAGTCCCACTCTGGTAGATAGTCCGTTAGGTATTCATAGTGCGTGCCACTCGATATCACCATTGGCGATATTAACCTTGAATTACTCCCTCCCTGAGTCTGAGTCAGCCTGCAGGGTCCACACCCTAATGCGCAGAGCACTAGAGCAGCAACTACTAAAAAACTTGCTCTCATAATTCCTAAGTTATTTTACAATCAGAGGGCGACAAACAGTGTTGGTCACCCTCTAAGATTGTATTAATAAACGACTATTACTGTTGTGTTATTGCTCCACGTATTGGAGATGGGTTGTTGTAGTCGGTCGCTAGTGCATCCTCATCGCCACGGAAGTCGATAGAGAACTCCACCGATCCTTCATACGAGCTCATGAGGTTATCTCCACCAAGTGTAAGTGCATTGAGATCACCACCCCAGTTTACAGCCCAATCTCTGTTGAGTCGGAACTTATAATCTCCTGTCACAGCGCCGCTCTTAACCGCAGACCACACCTGAGAGTTAACCGCAGCATACCAAGCATCACCTGCCGCGCTAGGTAACCCTTTAGGTGATAGAACTAGGTCATTAGATGGATCCCAACCACCGATTGCAGTACCAATAACTCCAATCGTAGAGACTGGTGTGAGCTTATACTCACCTGTCGAGAGATCGTCAGCGAGCTCTACACTCACCCAATATGTACCACTTGACGCAACAATATTATCTCCATTTGCAACTAACACAGGGTCACCCGCCGCTGCACCAAAGTTTGCGTTCCAATCTGGAGTAGCACAGAACTTGAAGTACACATCTCCACCGTCAGGAATTGCAAGGTAGACCATACCCTCATAAATATTACTGAACTCGGCAGTCTCCCAAAGAATTGGAGCCGAAGCAGGGTTCCAGTTTTGGTGTGCACCTGGCACATAGATCTTACGACGAATCCATGCGGCTTCGGTAGAGGCAATCGTTGTTATATTCATCTCCACTGGCGCAGATTTGAATGTGTACTCCTCGTTACTTGCCGAGATTGACGATGTAACATAGACACTAAGCAGAGTCTCACCAACAGGAAGAGCTAGCCCCTTATTACCTACGAGTAGGTTATTGAAGAGCTCGTTTGTAGTCTCATAGCTTGGCGCGAAGGATTGGCCAATCTGGTACGCCTCACCCTCTGGTGTCTCAATATAAACAGTGTAAGTAACCTCAGCAGAGTAGCCATAATCAACAGCACTCCACTCGAAAGTCAATGGATCGCTAAGGTTTTGCTCCGTTACTACCACACTCTCTATAGCAGAGAATGCTGGCGGTGCAACATCAGAAGGGGCGCTTGCCTCAACCTTTTCGAGCTCACCGCACGAGAAACCTAGCAATGTAGCCATCAATAGAGTGGCAAAATATTTTATTGTTTTCATCTTATTCAACTTAATTTAGGTGATTAATAACCAGGATTTTGCTCTAGATTACTATTCGTAAGCAGATCATCTGCTGGCAATGGGAATAGTTCGAGGTGCTGAGACAGCGCCTGACCCTCATCGACACCACCCTTCAATGGCCATAGGTAGTCACCAGAGATGTAGCGGTTGAAACGCAAAAGAATTGTGCGGCGAGAACCCTCCCAGTATAGCTCACGAGTAATCTCATCGAAGATCGTATCCAGAGATAGTGTGCTAACCGACGTTGATAGCCCTGCACGAGCTCTGATCGCCTTATAAGCGTCAAGTGCTGTAGCGTCTGAAGTACTACCGCCATCGATGCGAGCCTGAGCCTCAGCATATGCCAAGTAGAACTCCGCTGCACGCATTAGTGGGAAGTCTGCCGAAGCGAACACCTCTGAGACCTCAACTCCTGGCTGCATGAAGTGGTTGTTATTGAACTTAACAACATGCCATCCATCAACGAACTTATTTGTGATCTCCTTCGACTCAGAGTACTCAAGGCTAAAGAGAGCACGCTTATCAGCAGATGCCACCAACTTATCACCCAACTGAGCAGCATCGGCAGCCGATGTGCCGATAACACTCTCAACAAACTGATTCGAGGCAACAAGACCCGCCCAGCCGTTAGCTAGTCCATAGTTTGTCGATTGGTTCTTCGATGCAGCGATGATAAATGTAGTACCACCATAAGATTGTGTACGAGTCGCATCGTAAGCCGACACGAAGAGCATCTCGCCCGTAGCATCAGGATTTTGACCGTTATCACCCATAAACAGCGATGCGTACTCTGGCGCTAGTGTGTAGCCATCCATAACGGCTTTAGATGCCGTAAGTGCCGTCTGATAGTGTGCGCTAACCTCCGTATCGATATAGCGAGGGTGGTTGAGCATCAAACGAGCAAGGAGTCCATACGCTGCACCCTTGTCAACACGTGGGTATGAGGCTGTGCCCATCTCCTTTAGTGCTGAGTCACTAGATGTTAGCTGAGTTAGCTCTGCGCTAAGCCATGCGAATAGATCTGCTGCGCTGATCTGCACAGGCTTAACACCACCCACAGGAGAGTTTTCATCAACGAATGGTGGGTTGCCAAAGCAGTCGAGTAGCACCCAGTATGAGAAGGCTCTCAAAAAACGCACCTCGGCACGCTCCATCGCCACCTCAGGGTCGCTATCAGTTGTGTTGCGTAGGAAGTCGTTTGCGTTCTGTACTAGCGACATTGCACGCACATAGGTTGCATAGATTGCACTATTCTTAGTTGCTGTCCATTGGTTATTGTTGATCTCAGGAGCCCAACCATCACCCCAAACGCACTTCGCCTCGTCGGTAGAGATTGTTTGGATAGACCACATTGCACGTGTGAACTCCGATTCACCTGCATCTGACACTGCGATATCTGAGCTACCAGGTGACGATCCAACCAGTGCAAAACCACCATAAATTTTCGCCAAAACACCCTTGCGGTACTCTGGATTCTCGAACACATCGCTCGATGGGATTGTGCTACTTGAGAGTGGATATTGATCCAGATCCCCCGTACACCCCACAAACATTAGCGCTGTTAATGCTATATATAATATCTTCTTTTTCATTTTTCAATCCTCCCTACATTAAAAATTAACACCTACTCTCACACTGTAAATGCGTGGACGTGGATATATATTTGAGTCGATACCACCTGTGAATGACGACTCAGGATCAAGACCGCTGTACTTTGTCAAAACAAAGGCGTTCTGAACACCTGCCGCAATACGAAGTTTGAGACCAAGGTTAGCAACATTCTGGAATGTGTAGCCTAGGTTGATGTCATCCATGCGGAAATACGATGCATTCTCAAGGAACAGATCCGACAGAGACTGAGATACCAAAGTCACATCTTCGAAGCCGTAATCTGCCGTTTGCGAAAGAACATTGAGGATGTAGCCCTTGCTAATCATGTCAGGGAAGTATGTACCCACCGATCCCGACAATACGTTGTTAAACATGTAGTTGCCTACCGATCCGTGACCATTGAACCCGAAGTCCCAGTTCTTGTAGCTAAGCTTCAGGCTCACGCCATAGTAGAAGTCTGGCGATGGGCTCTTATCTGTCATGTATCTATCGGCATTAGTGATGACTCCATCCATATCACGATCAACGAGCGCATTTTGTAGCGCATCGCCATTAGAGTCATAAACCTGCTGCCATGTGTAGAACGTATATGGAGTGTAGCCCACTTGATGGCGCTGAACAGTCTGTCCTGTACCGCCACCTGCGCCACCGATGTTGATCGCCTCAGTTGGCAGAGATGTGATCTCAGTGCGGTGCAGTGTTCCGTTAACACCAATATCTAGATACCAATCATCTGTTTGAACTGGCACAAAGTTTAGAGACATCTCCAAACCTTGGTTCTCCATACTACCAATATTCTGAAGCAGAACATTCGAGAAGTTACTTCCCAAAGGAATATCTACTGTCGAGAGTAGATCCTGAGTATCACGGTAGTAAGCATCCACCGAACCAGAGATGCGACCGTTGAAGAATCCAAAGTCAACACCGAGGTTGTAGGTTGTCGTCTCCTCCCACTTAAGGTCTGGGTTGTATGCCTGAGGCTGTACTGGATAGTAGTAGCCATCACCCAAAGGGTACTGAGTTGCTGGGTCTTGCGACGTTATGTAGTAGCTCTGAGCTGCATATACGTTGCTGAAGTCCTGCTGACCTGTGATACCCCAACCAAGACGTAGTTTAAGACTAGATAGTGCGTTAGCATTCTCTAGGAATGACTCCTGAGTAAGGTTCCACGCAAATGCAGCTGATGGGAAGTATCCCCAACGATTATCACCCACGAAGCGTGATGATCCATCGGCACGCATCGTGAATGTAAGCAAGTAGCGTGAGTCGTAAGAGTAGTTCAAACGCCCGAAGTATGAGATCAGCACGTTGCGTGATGCATCGAACACACTATTGATTTCGTCCACAGAAGTTGCTGTGCGACCATAGTTTTGAGTATCTGTCGAGTAGTAGTTATCAGCGTATGAGTAACCCGCCATTGCGTCTACTGTGTGGCTACCAAACGTTTTGTTGTAGTTGGCGTATAGCTCCAATAGTTTGTTGCGGTGGTTATTCTCATAGTTCGTATAGCGACCATAACCTTTGTATAGGTTGTCTGAGTCACGATTTGCGAAGATCGAGTTTGGTCTGTTGCCTTTGTTGCCATTAGTCATCGTAGCATCGAGACCAAGGTTAAGATTCAGGCGAAGCTCCTCGAAGCCATGTACACGATAATCCAACTGCGCATTTCCAAGGAAACGATACGCCTTGTTCGTGTCATACATATCATACAGCAAAGAGTATGGGTTCTCATCCGCTAGGTTCGAGCCCCAGTTCCAGTAGCCATTGTTCACATCACGATTGATCGAACCATCGGCGTTTCTCTCATAAATATCTTGTGAAGGGTCGAAGTTCACAGCCGAACCTACGACTCCACCATCAACATAGTTTGAGTAGTTATACACACCCTTAGCGTTAACGTTAACTGTAAGGTGGTTATCTAGGAACTTTGGTGATAGGCTTATATCTGTCGACAGACGCTGGTTATCAGAGTCCTTGATCGTACCCTGATCTAACACATAACCCATCGAAACACGGTAAGGGAGCTTGCCATCAGCACCTGTACCATAGAGCGACATGTTGTGATCCACCGAGTAACCTAGACGATAGATCTCATCCTGCCAATCTGTATTGCTAGTTCCGTATAGCTCCTTCGCAGCATCTGCGCTACCTGGAGCAACTTGTGAGATGTAGTTCTGTAGCTCCGATGCGCTCATCACATCTACCGAATTTGCGTTCTCTTTAACGCTAACGCTACCATTGTACGAGAAGTTCACCTTATCGCCACTACCCTTCTTTGTTGTGATGATAATCACACCATTCGAGGCACGTGAACCATAGATAGCAGTTGCCGATGCATCTTTTAGCACCGTGAAGCTTGCGATATCATTTGGGTTGACCGTAGAGAGGGCGTTCGACATACCAGGGCCCGCTTCGTTTGCGATAACCACACCATCGATTACGATGAGAGGGTTGTTATTTGCCGAGAGCGACGCTCCACCACGAATACGGATCTCACCACCGCTACCTGGAGCACCAGATGCAGATGTGATGTTCACCCCTGGGACCTTACCTTGAAGTAGCCCTTGTGGCGATGTCAAAGCCGCACGGTTTAGCTCCTCGGCTTGAACCGCAACAACTGAACCTGTCATGTCGTCCTTCTTCACCGAACCGTAACCGATTACGACAACATCGTCCAACACCTTATCGTCTGAGACGAGCACTACGCGAGCAAGATCACCCGACGCTGCAACTCTCTGGAATGGCTGAAAGCCAATATACGAGACCTCAATGAGTGAGTTCTCACTGTTTACCCTAAGCGTAAAGGCACCATCAATATCTGTTGATGTACCGTTTGTTGTGCCCGCTTCCAATACTGTGGCTCCAATAATCGGTAGCCCTGTGTCATCGACAACTACTCCGCTCACCACGACACCATTCTGTGCCATCGCTAAAGGTGGAATCAATGCACTCATCAGCAGAATACCGAGGCATAATGTAATAAGTTTTTTCATAAATTGTTAAAGTTTTAAATTTTAGGTATAGCTTAATATTTTATTTTATCATCTTCATCTCATCACCAATCTTCACCTCTAAAGGCTCCCCCTCAACGATCTCGACTTTGGTGCCCTGGTGGTCGATGCTCACGCCTAGGATTCTACCTCGATAGTTTATCTTGAAGCGAAGAGCGCCCCATCTCTCAGGCAAAACGGGTTTAAAACTCAGCATCCCATCCTGGACTCGCATCCCTGCGAAGCCCTCGACAACCGATAGCCATGTACCTGCCATCGATGTCACGTGGCAACCTTCGTCGACCTCGTGATTGTAGTCATCCAAATCTAGGCGTGCTGTGCGCAGATAGAGCTCGTATGCCTTATGCTTATCCCCCAGACGTGACGCTAGGATTGAGTGCACACATGGCGAAAGGCTCGATTCGTGCACTGTGCGAGGCTCATAGAAGTCGAAGTTTCTTCTTACTGTTGCATCGTCAAATTGATCTGCAAACAAATATACACCCTGCAAAACATCAGCCTGCTTGATGAAACACGAGCGCAAGATTCTATCCCACGACCACTTCTGGTTCAATGGGCGATCCTCCTTTGGTAGCTGGTCTGCCATCATCTGCACTTTATCGAGATAGCCATCCTGCTGCAAGAAGATTCCTAGCTCTGGATCTTCGCCTAGGTACATCTTCGAGTCTATATCCAACCACTGCTGAGTCTCCGCCTCGTAATCTAGCGAGAGTTTCTCGCATAGCTCTGCATAGCGCTCAGGCAAGTTCTGCTTAATCTCTTGCGCTGTCTGTGCTGCATAGCGCAGACACCAACACGCAATGTATGATGTGTACCAGTTATTATTTACGTTATTTTCATACTCGTTGGGGCCCGTCACTCCAAGCATCACATACTTCTGGCGTGGCTCCGACCACGATACTCTCTGCGCCCAAAAACGTGCAATTGCCACCAACACCTCTAGTCCATACTCCGCAAGATAGCTGCTGTCGTTGGTGTATCTCACATAGTTGTATATAGCGAAAGCGATCGCCCCATTGCGGTGAATCTCCTCAAAGGTGATCTCCCACTCGTTGTGGCACTCCTCACCGTTGATAGTCACCATAGGATAGAGCGCAGCTCCGCCCTTAAAGCCTAGTTTTGTGGCGTTCTCTATAGCCTTGTCAAGTTGATTATAGCGGTACACTAGCAATTCTCGAGCCACCTTATCGCCCAGGGTCGACATATAGAACGGCAGGCAATACGCCTCTGTATCCCAGTATGTTACACCACCATATTTCTCCCCCGTAAACCCTTTAGGACCAATATTTAGACGAGTATCGACACCCGAATAGGTCTGCAAAAGCATAAATATGCAGAAACGAATACCCTGCTGAGCGCTTGGGTCGCCATCGATCTCTATATCTGAGCTATGCCACATCTTCGCCCACGCCTGAGTCTGCTCTTCGAGCAGTGCATCAAAGCCCACCGAAGCGGCACATAGAGCTACGCTCTTAGAGGATTGTACGAGCTCCTCGGGCTTGTGGTTGAGCGATGAGCAGACACCCACATATTTATATAGTGTGAGCTCTTGCCCCGCTTCGCACTCTACAACCGCTCTATTAACAACTCTCTCATCGGAACATAGACACTCGAAATCAACACCACTCATACAGCACTTCTGAGCCCACGCAACCTCAAAACCACTCTTGAGGGTACGACTATGTAGTGTGCACTCCGAAAGAGACACCAGTTGCCAGAACTTCTCGTCGTAGTTGGCATCTGAGTTTCTGACATCACCATCTATATATGGCATGAACTCCACCACCGCTGCACGATTCAGCACCTTTACTCGATATGACTGCACCCCTAGCTCACGTCTTACGATAGAGATAAATCGCACAGATTCAATCTCTAGCTCCACGCCGTTTGGCATCGTCACACTAGCTCTACGAGTCAGCACACTACGACGCATATCCATCTCACGATAGAACGAGTTTACTTTTGCGGTCGCCAAATCTAGGCTCTCGCCATCGATCGTAACATCTATCCCTGCCCAAAACGCAGAGTTGAGCACCTTCGCAAAGTACTCAGGGTAGCCATTCTTCCACCACCCCACACGTGTTTTGTCGGGATAGTATATGCCACCAATATATGTTCCTTGTAGTGATTCGCCTGAGTATCTCTCCTCGAAGTTCGCTCGTGCGCCCATCACTCCATTGCCGAGTGCAAATAGCGACTCTGAGGCTAGTGTTCTCTCTGGGTGAAAGCTATCCTCAATAATTCGCCAACCGTCTACCTTTATGTAATCGCTAATCATACCTATCTATTTTAATCTAGCTACTAACTCTTTCATTGAAAAACCCTCGAAACTCTCGATGTTGATTGTCGCCTCCCTAAGCGAGAGAGCATCGCCCACGCCCACAGATCTCATGCCTGCACGATTTGCCGCCTCAATCCCCGCCTGAGCATCCTCAAAAACTACGCAATCCTCAGGGCTCTGGCCAACCAACTTAGCCCCCAAGGAGAAGACCTCAGGGTCTGGCTTAGCCTTAGAGACTAGGTTGCCATCTACAATAGCATCGAATAGTTCACGAATATTGCAGCGATCGAGAATGATCCCTGCATTTTTAGATGCCGAGCCTAGAACCACCTTCACCCCACTAGTGCGGAGCTCTTCGATGAAGTCCAGCACACCAGGAAGCAGCTCGTCGGGAGTCATCCCCTCGACTAGCTCCAAATAGCGAGCGTTCTTTGCCGCCGCCATCTTCTCTTTCTGCTCTGTGGAGATGCTCTCACCCAGACCACCTATATTTAATATGATTTCGAGCGATGCCATGCGGCTCACCCCTTTGGTTGCTTCTGCCTGCTCTGGTGTGAACTCAAATCCTAGCGATTGAGCCATCTCACACCACGCTCTGTAGTGATATTTAGCGGTATCCACTATCACACCATCTAGATCAAATATGCAGCAATTCATCTCTTAGAAATAATAGGTTAATTATAGCAAAGATATCACTATCTGAGCTATAAGTTTTGGTTTAGGTCTTTTTTGGTTATACAAATTTAAAAAAACATGAATATCTCACAACCCATAAGCGATGAGCTGCGCAATTTCTAGCGATGAACTGCAGAATTTGGATGATAAATCAAAATCGGCACAAACAAAAATTATATTTTTAAATAAACAATTTGTTTAACTCCCTATTTATAGCTATCTTTATACTCTTGATCCACAGATCACTTATACACAAACACAACAACACAGAGTAAATACAATGACATCAGGAGCAGGGAAAACACCAACAATTATACACCTCTTTGCACTCGCTCACGCTGGTGTCGCTATACTTGCACGCACGTTGCTCTACCCTGACGATCTACTACTTACACTACTCACAATCACCATGATTGTGATAATATCGATTCGTGGAGGCCTAAAATCTGAGGTGGTGGCTGCCGTGGCACTCCTCGGTACTTTTTCGGGCTTTCTGATAGGTGTGAACGGTGCGAAGTACATCACATCGATAATTCACGACCCAACACTAGCGGCCGCCATAACCACAGCTATCGTCTCGGAGCTCATAGGGTGGGGAGCCTACACCTTTGTCAGGATGAGAACCAGCGAATCTAGCGCAAAGGATCGTAGCCCGATCACCATCTCGACAAGGAAGGTGATGATATTCGCTATCGCAATTCTCGTCATACGTGCCGTCTACACTCAGATATTCAACTCACCCTACTTCACAGAAGGGGGGCTACACATCGAACTTAGTCGATTGGCGAATAACAGCTTTGCGATCATCGCAATAATATGTGGAAACATCATATATATGGGTGCAATGCGACACTTCAAATTCGCAACAAACCACCTAAAGACACTATCCACGATCCTCTTCAACGCTATATTCAGCCTGCTCATAAGCCTTGTTATCTACTATAACTTTCCTCTGGGCAATAGCGTAAATTTCGATATCGTGATTCTGCTAAGGCTCTACGCAGTAGTCTTCCTAATCAACATAGCAATCTACGCCATATTTGGGTTAGTGAGCTATGCGAGTAAAAATCACAGGGAGCTAAAGCGTGAGAGGGAGCGCAAGCAATATGCTCAATTCCAGTACGAGAGACTCAAGCTTCAGATAAACCCACACTTTCTATTCAACTCACTGAATATACTGGACTATCTGGTCGAGGATCAAAAGACAGAGCAGGCACGCTCTTTCATTCGCAAACTTGCGGGGATATATAGATACATGCTCCAAACCGACAACAACAAGATAGCAACCATAGAGCAGGAGCTAGATTTTGCTACCAAATATATCGACCTACTAAAAGAGCGCTTCTCCGAGGGGCTCATAGTCAAGGTCGACATCGCCCCTGAGCACTCAAAACGGGGGATCGTGCCTTGTAGTCTTCAGCTACTAATTGAGAACGCCACCAAGCACAACATCGTAGATAGCGAGCACCCTCTATCGATCAGCATCTCTGTATGTGACAACTACATAGAGGTGCGCAACAACATACAACTAAGGTTCAGCAATAGCGAATCAACAAAAATAGGTCTTGAAAACATAAGACAGCAGTACCTGAATATTTCTAACCAAAATATAGTAATCAACCGTAACGAAGAGTACTTTTCAGTAAAATTACCACTACTATGAACACCCTAAAAGCTCTTATCATTGAGGACGAAGCACACGCCCAAGCAAACCTAACAAAACAGATCAACAGCAACTTTGACAACATCGAAATAATCGGCACGATAAGCTCCGTGAGGGGTGCTGTCGAGTGGTTCAACTGCGAGGATAACCACGCAGATATTATATTTATGGATGTTGAGCTCTCCGACGGCAGGTGCTTCGACATATTCGACCTCACACAGGTCAAAGGCTCAGTGATTATCACCACCGCATTTGACAACTACGCCATCAAAGCCTTCAAGATAAATAGTGTAGACTACCTCCTAAAGCCAATCGAGACAGAGGAGCTAAGCAAAGCGATAACACGATGCCAAGAGCGAATCAAGGAGGATAGCACCTCTATCGACATAGAGAGCATACGCAAGGCTCTGGGCATGACTACCTCAGCCTACAAACAACGATTCGTTGTGCGCATTGGCGACAGAATAACTGTAGTAAACACCCATGACATAGCATACTTCTACGCCGAAGATAAGAGCACCTATCTCATCACTAACGAAAAGAGGCGCTACATCATCGACAACTCACTAGATGCCGTGATAGAGCAGATAGATGCGAACAGATTTTTCCGCCTCTCACGCAACTGCATCGCATCAATAGAGTCCATAGGCACAATATCCAAGCACTTCAACAGCCGACTCAAAATCACCCTCAAACCAGAGTCAGAGTTCGAAATATTCGTCAGCCGCTCTAGAGTCAACGACTTTATGACGTGGCTAGAGGGTAAGTAGGCAAGTTGCAAAAAGACAAAAAAAAAGAGATTAGACCATCAGATCTAATCTCTTTTTTCACTATTAAACAACCCCTAAATCTCAGGGCACTGCACGCATTCGATGCCGACCCTTTCGAGCAGGGAGAGTCCATCGCTCATGCGATACTCATCGCAGTAGACTACACGTTTGATTCCCGCTTGAATTATGAGCTTTGAGCACTCGATGCAGGGCGCTGCTGTGACATATAGCGTGGCTCCGCTGCAGTTATTGGCGCTCTTCGCCACCTTGGTGATGGCGTTAGCTTCGGCGTGCAGAACATAGGGCTTTGTCTTGCCGCTCTCATCCTCGCACACATTCTCGAAACCCGATGGCGTTCCATTATATCCATCCGAGATAATCATTTTATCCTTTACGATGAGCGCCCCAACTTGGCGACGAACACAGTAGGAGTTCTCAGCCCAGATGCGCGCCATACGAATATAGCGCACATCAAGCTGTAACTGTTTATCTTCGTGATATCCCATAATCAATAGGTTGAAAGGTTATCTACTTACCGTGACAAGCCTTGTACTTCTTGCCGCTTCCACATGGGCAAGCATCGTTTCGCCCCACACGCTTCTCAGCTTGCGCTGGCATTGGGCGCTGACGATCAGCCTGCCCAGCCTGTGCAGCTGCTTGTGTACGAGACTCCTGAAGTTTATTCACATCAACTTTAGGGCGCTCCGCCTGTTTTTGCTCAGCCTGCACTGTCTGTCCGTTATTCTCACGCACAGGAATGTAGGCTTTGCTCAAGATTGCCAAGATGTCTCTATTTATCTTCACCAACATCTTCGAGAAGAGGTTGAATGACTCAAATTTATAGACCAAAAGTGGATCTTTCTGCTCATAAGTAGCATTCTGAACACTCTGGCGCAACTCATCCATCTCACGCAAGTGCTCACGCCATGCGT
This sequence comes from uncultured Alistipes sp., assembly GCA_964370415.1. Classification (GTDB taxonomy): domain Bacteria; phylum Bacteroidota; class Bacteroidia; order Bacteroidales; family Rikenellaceae; genus Alistipes. The sequence continues at coordinate 25,173 of CAYJIY010000019.1, read as the reverse complement.
CATCGATAGTCGAGAACATCGCCACTTTTGTGAACGACTTATAGATCTCAGCACCGTCCGAATCCTTGCAACGCTGCAAGTTAACTGGTACGTTGAAGCCTAGGTGACCATCCGTGATTGGGAAGTACATATTCCAATCGAGGTTATCCTTACGCTCCTCATACACACGCTCCATCACTGGGCGCACTGTGTCAGCTACTGCCTTCGCTCTGCGAGAGTAGACATCCGTGATATCTTTAACCAAAGACTCTGAGATTTCAATTGGTTTAGCCTTTTCATAGGTTGCTTGATCCATTGTCATCTCGACTGCCACCTCACGAATGAGATCTAGCCTGAAGTCATCGTATGAGACTCCCTCACGCTCCTCAACGAAGCTATGCGCAAAGTCGCAAACTGTATTGTTTAGGTCGATCTCGACTCTCTCTCCATATAGTGCATGGCGACGACGAGTGTAGATAACCTCACGCTGAGAGTTCATCACATCATCATACTCAAGTAGGCGCTTACGAATACCGAAGTTATTCTCCTCCACCTTACGCTGAGCACGCTCAATCATCTTAGTCATAGCTCCCGACTTGAGAACATCACCCTCAGTGTGTCCCATTCTATCGAGCATCGAAGAGATGCGCTCCGAACCGAATAGACGCATTAGATCATCCTCCAACGAGACGAAGAACTGCGAAGATCCTGGGTCTCCCTGACGACCTGCACGACCACGTAGCTGTCTGTCGACACGACGGCTCTCGTGGCGCTCTGTACCTACGATGGCAAGACCACCTGCGGCTTTAACCTCTGCCGAGAGTTTGATGTCGGTACCACGACCCGCCATGTTGGTAGCGATCGTAACCTGCCCCGCATGACCAGCCTCTGCTACGACTTGTGCCTCGGCTTGGTGCTGCTTGGCGTTAAGTACGTTGTGCTTTATGTTGCGAAGTTTGAGCATTCGGCTCAATAGCTCCGAGATCTCAACCGATGTTGTACCCACAAGAACTGGACGACCCTGCTCCACTAGCGATACAACCTCTTCGATCACGGCGTTATACTTCTCACGCTTAGTCTTATAGATTAGGTCCTGACGATCGTCACGAAGGATCGGACGGTTTGTCGGGATCACCACCACGTCTAGCTCATAGATACTCCAAAACTCCGAAGCCTCAGTCTCGGCAGTACCCGTCATACCACCCAATTTGTGGTACATACGGAAGTAGTTCTGAAGCGTTACTGTAGCGAAAGTTTGTGTTGCGGCCTCGACCTTCACACTCTCCTTAGCCTCGATCGCTTGGTGTAGACCATCCGAGTAGCGGCGACCATCGAGGATACGACCCGTCTGCTCATCTACGATCTTCACCTTGTTGTCCATCACCACATACTCCACATCCTTCTCGAACATAGCGTATGCCTTGAGGAGTTGATTCACCGTGTGAACACGCTCAGTCTTGATCGAGTAGTCGTTGATCACCTCGTCACGCTTGCGCACACGCTCCTCCTCCGTGAGGTCGCTCTTATCGAGCTCCGCTACAATCTCACCAATATCTGGTAGGATGAAGAATCCATCCTCGTTGAAGTTCTTAGAGAGCTTCTCGTGTCCTTTATCTGTAAGATCCACCGAGTTAACCTTCTCATCGAGAACGAAGTAGAGATCATCCGTGATCTCGTGCATACGGCGGTTATTATCCTGCATGTAGACATTTTCGGTCTTCTGCAACTGTGTCTTGATACCTGGCTCAGATAGGAACTTGATGAGTGGCTTATACTTTGGTAGACCCTTGTGAGCACGTAGCAACTTGATAGCACCCTCCTCGGTGTTACCATCAGCGAATAGCTGACGAGACTCCGAAAGTAGCCCCGTTACTAGGTTTTTCTGAAGGTTATATAGCTGCTCGATTGATGGACGATACGCTTCGAACATCTGCTCCTCGCCCTTAGGCACTGGACCTGAGATAATGAGCGGTGTACGAGCATCATCGATCAATACAGAATCGACCTCATCGACAATAGCGAAGTGGTGCTTCTTCTGCACTAGATCGTTTGGCGATGATGCCATGTTATCACGCAGGTAGTCAAAACCATACTCGTTATTTGTACCGAATGTGATGTTCGCAGCGTAAGCCTGACGACGAGCCTCAGAGTTTGGTTGGTGACGATCGATACAATCTACCGATAGTCCGTGGAATTGATACACTGGACCCATCCACTCCGAGTCACGCTTTGCAAGGTAGTCATTCACCGTCACAAGGTGCACACCCTTCTTAGCCAAGGCGTTAAGGAACACTGGAAGAGTTGCCACGAGGGTCTTACCCTCACCCGTTGCCATCTCAGCGATCTTACCCTTGTGGAGAACCACACCACCAAAGAGCTGCATATCGTAGTGGATCATCTCCCACTTGAGGAGGTTACCACCAGCTGTCCACTGAGTTGCGTAGAGAGCCTTATCGCCTTCGATTGTTACAAAATCTTTTGTTGTAGCTAGATCACGGTCAAAATCCGTTGCTGTAACCTCAACAACATCGTTTTGAGTGAAACGGCGAGCCGTATCCTTCATTATGGCGAATGCCTCAGGGAGGATCTCCTCTAGCTTCTCCTCGATCTTAGTATCGACTAGTTTCTTTAGAGAGTCAACCTCCTTCGAGATACGCTCCTTGTCCGTGAGGGAGATATCCGACTGCTCCAACTGCGCCTTTAGATCTACGATCTTCGACTCCTCAGGAGCTATAAAATCTGCGATTGCTTGCATCAAAGCGCTGCTTCGTGCACGCAATTCATCGTTTGACAACGACTCAATAGATGGGTAAATTGCCTTAATTTTATCAACATAAGGCTGAATCTCTTTACGATCCTTATCGGCTTTTGAGCCGAATAGCATTTTAATTATACCTGCCGCTAAATTCATATATAGTTATATTATTTTCTTGCTCTGTTTAGGGGCTCACGCCACCAAAGTTTACAAAGATAGCTAAAAGTTTTTATTTTCACTCCACTTCGTTGAAAATAAAGAACTACACGCCATCTATTAGCTCAATTTTGGCTCTACAACGCACTATTTACACGCCTAATCCCTACAGGACACTCCTCACACAATCGCTTAGAGCAGTAGAGAGTAGATAGCTGAATCAGCGCTTGAGAGTCATAGGCGCAGCGTTTTGGAACGCCCCACATCGCCCACTTAGAGGTGTACATATTATCCTCATAGGGTAGCCTTTCGAGCAGATCCACCGCTCGCTCCATTAGAGTGTCACTACCCACGTAACTACCATAGAGATACTGCATTATCGAGACTAGATTTATCCCGATGATGTTCGCCTTATCACGCCCAATCCTCTTCACTCGAAACTCCGATGAGCGAGCTGGCACGTCGTGGGTGCTCCAGTATGAGGATGCCTCCACACAGAAGATCGAGTGAACATCCGTCTCACACTCACAGCCCAGTATCTTATCGAACAGTAGCTCGTTTTGCGTCAAGAGTGCCGCTAGCTGAACAATTCGATGCACGGGGTGACTCGCAGGCATACTGCCCCTTATGTACCAGCACGATGAGTCCATTGGTTTGATACCATACTTTGCCGATAGGTGCACGAATTCTCGCTTTAGGTTCATCAAGTACTCGTCGTTTGGATAGCGATCCAAAAGACCCGAAGCACCAAGTAACATCGCCTCAGCGGCAAAAACTGTGCGCTCTCTGAGGATCATTTTATATGTCACCCTGCGAGCTAACTCTAGGTATTGTTGCTTTAGTTTATCACTGGGATTGATCTTAAAGAAGAGCATCAGATAGAAGGTCTGATTCCAATTCTCATCGGCCTCTCGGTATAGCTCCATCGCCTCGGAGCACTTACGCTCTAGGCGCTCATACTCCAACTTTTGAAGCAACTCATAGCGTTTTAGCGGCTCCAAAGCAGCCAAATACTCCCCGCAACCATAGTTGCGAGCCTCGGCCTTTAGTTGTGCCACAAATTCGCTCTTCGCATCGAGATCCAAGCCCATCGCTTAAATTTTTTCTACAAAAGATTGAGCTCCAAGAGCGCCTCCTCTGTCATCATACTTCTGTCCCAAGGTGGATCGAATGTCAAAACCACATTCACACTTTCAACACCTTTAACCTTAGCTACTTCAGTGTTTACATCCTCCACCAACATATCTGCCATAGGGCAGTTTGGGGCGGTGAGTGTCATGCGAATTGTGGCCTCTCCGTCTGGGCAATAATCTATCTCATAGATCAACCCTAGATCATAGACATTGACAGGTATTTCGGGATCGAAAACCGTCTTTAGTGCCAACACTATATCTTTCTCTACTTTTAAAATCTCTTCTGCTGTCATCTTTTCAACTTTTGTTACTTTGTTGAGAACGCCAATGCGTATAATCGCATCTGTTTTACCATAGCCAACAACCCATTAGAGCGTGTTGGTGAGAGGTTTGAACTGAGCCCTATATCATCGATGAAGTAGAGCTCCATGTCGAGGATCTGCTGTGGTGTGCGTCCATCGAGCACACGTATTAGTAACGAGATTATCCCCTTAGTTATTATTGCATCGCTATCTGCTGCGAAGTAGACCTTGCCATCCTCATAGCGAGCATCGATCCACACACGTGACTGACAACCTCGGATCATATACTGATCTGTGCGGTGCTCGGCTGCGATTGCTGGGAGACTCTCGCTCAGGGAGATAAGGTACTCGTACTTATCCAACCACTCCTCAAACATTGAGAACTCCTCGATTATTTCATTCTGTATATTATCGTTTTTCATATCTTAGATTTACTTATATTTCACACTCACTATGCTCTCCAGAACTGGGTCGCTAGAGGCTGCAGGTTCGCTTATACCCATCAATTTAGCCAACGTTGGAGCTATGGATGTCATCGACACTGTGCGAGCAACATGCTCTGTTGGCAAGCCAAAACCACTGAAGATCAGCGGGACATCTGTATCGTAGCCATACATTGAACCCGAGCTCGATCGTGTTCGTGGCACAAACTCGATCCACCCTGGCATCAGATTCACTATCACATCGCCCGAATGGCGAGGATAGAAGCTATTTTGAATCTTCTCGCCATACCCATCACCGAAGTAGCTCGTTCGCATCGCTGTCGAAGAGAGGGCGTGCGACACACCTCTAAATTGCATGGCGAAGGTAACAACTTCGTTCTGAATCTCGGCAAGATCCAACTTTCGCTCATATATCAAGTTGTGATTCAGGTATAGAGATTTATCGTGAAAACCCAACACCCAATCACCTGCGCCATATCTCGCATTTAGGAATCCATTAATGATCACCTCGAACTGCGCCGAGTTGAATCGATCCTGCTGCACCTGCCCTGCATCAAAAGAGGGGCTCGTACCGTGGGCAGCTGTTAGTACCACAACAACATCCTTTTGATCTACTTGTGCGTAGAGGAACGTTAGAAAATCTGCCAAGTCATAGTCCAACATATAGAACGCATCCTCAGCCTCGATAGATTCAGGTCCGAAAAGCTCGGCTATTCTATTTGACGAATCGAGAGTTATATTCAGCAGGTCGGGGTTTGAATCTGCACCAAGCCCCATCTGCACCACCATATTTTTCGCCATATTGAGAACTAAGCTATTTCCCGCTGGCGAATAGATCATCTTCTCGTATGCGGTAGCCGTTGCACCCAGAGACTTCTCGTTGAGCGCACTCTGAGCCTCACCACGGCGACCACCATCGCCCATCTGGCGAGAGTTCACATATTGGCTATGCTCGTACCAATAGCCCCAGTCATACTCCGTGACATACTCTAGGTTGTGCTGACCTCGATTTATCTCATCTATCCACTGAGGGAGGTGATCGTAGTAGTATGTCGAGCTTGCCCAATTACAACGCAAGGAGTCGATCCAAAGCGCATCGCCAGAGCGTCCGCTCATCAGAATTGCTGATTGTGGCTCTGCCGAAATTGAGATTATTTTGCTCTTAGGGAACTCCTGCTTTAGGGCATCGCCCAGAGTTGGCGCAATGAGCTGATTTGGTGAAAATCCATCTCCTGGCGCACCTAGTCTCTGGTGTTTTGCATCACGCACAAGCTCGATTTTGCTGTTGTCGATATAGTCGTACCAGTGCGCCCCAACGACACCATGCACCGAGGGTTCGGCTCCAGTTGCGAGGGTTGTGAGGGTCGAAGCCGCCTTTGTATTCTGAAAGTTGTAGCGTCCCTCCTCATAACTAACCCCCTGTGAGAGAAGGCGTTTGAAACCACCATCGCCGAGTCTATCGGCATAGCGCTCTATATCTCCAGATCTCATTGAGCCTACAGTTATAGTGACCACAAGGCGTGGTTTTTTATTGATCTGATCCGCCCAAGACGAAAGTGGTATTGCGCAAAAAAGCAGTAGAGTTAAAAGACGATACATCATTACATTTAGCATTTATAGCCAACAAAGTTACAACAAAAAAACGATATAAGAAAATATAATTTACTCTCGTCCACCACACACCTTAACACCATGCTCAAAGTGCTCTTTCTCAGCGCTAAAATCGAGCTCTGGGAGTGCCGAAATTTTAGAGAGTTGATCCTCACAAAATTTGCGATGCGCCGCCGAGGTTGGATTAACTGGTCGATGCGCCGCCGCTGCACATATTCGCTCCACGCAAGACAGGGTCTGCATCGCCTTGTCAGTAAAGTGCGCCTGCGTAAACTTCTGCCAAATGTACTCCACCGCCACCTCAGAGGGGTGGATCATATCCTCGGCGTAGTAGCGATAGTCACGCAAATCGTCCGTTAGAATCTCATACGACGGGAAATAATAGGCACTATCGTTTCGCCTTAACAACTCCTCGATAGCGACTCTAAGGGTCGCCTTACTCCTAAAATTCTCAACCAATCCATCCGCCACATGACGCACGGGGCTCACCGTGAACAGCACCTGCTTATCACGCAAAGCACCTTTGAGTAGAGCATCGAAGCGCTCGACGATCTCTTCGCAGGAGAGCTCCCTACGCACAAACTCACGTGAGGGTTGCTTATGGCAATTCGCCACCACTCGCCCATCTTTCTCATACACACGAGCCGTGCCAAAGGTAATAATCACCCTATCGGCACTCTGGAGCGCTGCGTTTGTCACACGAACCGCACTATTCATCTTCTCGACAGCCTCTTTAGCGGACAGCGCCGAGAACGATCCATGAAAATCGTAGCTTGACCACAGATCACCCCCTAGAAAAAGATCACTCTCGCTAACCTCTTTGCCACCTGCAATACGCTCCAGCGCATCGGCAACCGACGCAGGGTTAAAGAGAGTACCCAAGGGGTTATTCTCTATCTTAAATTTTGAGTTCTGCAACCTCTGCCCTATCCTCTCAGCAAAGCACGACCCAATACTCACCGTCCTATTTTCATACCCCCAACTCAAATCAGAGCGAGCGATATCTATCTCTGTACGAAACTTCATGGAGGCAAATTTACAAAAAAATAGAGGGAAACAGCCATCCATTTCTCATATTTTTTTCATATTTTTGTCTCCATGAGAAGATATGCAAACTGCAAGATAAACATCGGACTCGACATCCTACGCAAGCGTGAGGATGGCTACCACGAACTCGAAACATTGATGGTCCCTGTCGAGGGGCTATACGATGTTATCGACATCGAAAAGATCGAGGGCACAACCCCAACTTTCATCTCAAAGGGGCTAGTTATAGATTGCCCACCCGAGCAGAATATATGCCTAAAGGCGTGGGAATTACTCCACCGCAAGCACGGTATTGGAGCTGCGCAGATCACCCTCGACAAGCGAGTGCCTTTTGGTGCAGGACTAGGTGGTGGATCCTCTGATGCCACAGTCACACTATTGCTTCTCAACGAAATATTCGAACTATCGCTCAGCGAGGAGCAACTAATCTCGCTTGCCGCAGAGCTGGGTAGCGACACCGCATTTTTTGTGCGCAACACGCCTCAACTCTGCACATCGAGGGGCGAGGTAATGACCCCTTTTGAGATCGATCTTAGCGGAATGACACTAGTTGTGGTCAAACCCGATGCCTTTGTCTCGACCAAAGAGGCGTTCTCTGGGATCAAGCCACACACACCCGAAACGCCACTATCTCAAAGACTCCAACGCCCAAGGAGCGAGTGGCAACAGATCGTAAAAAACGACTTCGAAAGCCATATTTTCAAGGCTCACCCAACCATTGAGCAGGCTAAAAATCAGCTCATCGAGATGGGCGCCATCTACGCCTCTATGTCGGGCTCTGGCTCTTCGGTGTATGGGCTATTCGAGGGGCACAAAAAAAGCGAGATGTTCTGCAACATCTCGCCCTTTGTATATCATTTGTAGATCCTAGCAACCGCACGAGATCTTATTCACACGCCCTTGGTGACGTCCACCCTCGAACTCTGTCGATAAGAACTTATCCAGACACGCAATCGCCGTGTCGTTGTCGATAAATCTCGCTGGCAGGACCAACACGTTTGCATCGTTGTGCTGACGTGTAAGCTCGGCAATCTCAGCATCCCAAACTAGTGCTGCACGCACCTTAGCGTACTTGTTGAGGGTCATAGCCATACCCTCACCCGAACCACACAGAGCCAATCCAACTGGGAACTCCCCATCCGTGATTGATCTTGATAGCTGATGCGCAAAATCGGGGTAATCCACGCTCTCAGGCGAGTTTGTACCGAAGTCAAAGACCTCATAGCCCTTAGCCACTAGATAGCCCACAAGTAGCTCCTTCATATCGTATGCTGCGTGATCGCAGGCAACACCAATCTTCTTTCCCATAGTTTTATTCTAAAATTTTATGCAAAGATAAATAATATTTGCGAGTTTTCGACCCTTTTAAAGGTACTATTTCAGATACTTTTCAACGTGCGATACAACCATCCCATCCTGAAAACCTGCCCACGACTCCACGACCTTACCCTCGGGCGAGATTAACACAAACTGCGGAACTGCACCCGATGCGCTGTACTGCTTATACAGCTTAGTCGATAGTTGTAGCTCATTGAACTGATTTCCCTTGAGCCCTTCCTTCTGCACAAAGTCAAGCCAAGGCTTCTTAGGGTCTATATTTATCGCCACAACCGCCATCTTATCGGCATATTTATGCTCTAGGCGCTCCACCTCAGGTCTAGCTTTGTGGCACGGTGGACACGTCACACTCCAGAAATCGAGCAGAATATATCGCCCCTTAAACTCCGATAAAGAGCGTGAGCGACCCTCCACATCGAAGAGTTCACCATCTACCATCTGATCGCCCACACCAACCACTCTCGGAGGGTTGATATTCAGCTCGATGAACTCTCCTAGTTCGCTCTCAAGCTTCACTTTAGGAATCATCTCATAGAGCTCATGGATCTTTGCCACGATTGCCGTATCGGAGCTAAAGCGCACCATTGGGGCTATGCGAGAGAAGGTGTAGAGCCACTGATCCGTCACAGGCGCTTTGCGAAGGTGATCTATACTCTTTCGAGTTATCTTATCTCGAAGTGGTGCTTTGAGCCTAAAGATCGAATCGAGACTTTTGCGATAAGCTCCAATATCGTTCGATCCGCTCGCAAGCGTTGCACGAATCTTTGGAATAATCGTATTTTCAGGCACCGTGAGCGCGCTATACTCCAGCGCCTCGGGATAGGTTGCTCTCACTAGGGCCGTCTCCTCACCTTGAGCCGAGACATCACTCTCAACGCTCCACGACGAGATGATAGGACCATCCCCCTCGATCGTAACATACGCACCCGACTCTAGCCATATATGCACGCCATCCGTCGGGAATCCTTCCGAAGATGACCTAAGCCACAACATTTTGCTGTTTTCTGGCAATTTCCCCTGAAACTCGAAGCTACCATCCTTGACGGTGTCCTGCTCAACACTCTTAAGGGTATGCCCCTCCACCAGCATTAGCTCCAAAATAGAGCCATCAGCCACATTTGTCAGCTCGCCACGAATTAGATACTCGCCATCGGCAACCTTAACACTTGAACCACACGAAAGGCAAAACAGCAGTGTCCCAAATAGCGGATAGAACAGATTTTTCTTACTCAACATAGACCAAATAGTTTTTTAGTTAGTAGTTTTTCGCCACAGAACTCTTCGCCCTGAATGGTGCTCAAAGTTAGCAATTTATCACCCACCACACAACACTTCTACGAAAAAATATATCTAAATCTCAATTTTTTATCGCATCTTTGTCTCACAAAATTTACTCTATGTCGCAATATACACACCCACTAGTCGGCGCCGTAACGCTCAACTCCGCAAAACACCTAAAGAGGATCTCCATCTCAGTGAGAGGGTCGGGTGAGGTGCGCCTAAACTACCCCACTCACATCACAATGCACCAAGCACTCGATCTGCTTGAGAGCCGTGTTGAGTGGATTTTAAGGGCAAAGAAAAGGTTTGAGTCTCGCACAAAAGCTATGCCGTGTGACGACTCTCAGATCGAGCGACTACGCAAAGCGGCAAAAGATGATCTTCCGCAAAGGATTCAGCGCCTATCTCAGATAACGGGGCTTAAGTACAACCGCCTAACTCTTCGTGCTACAAAGACACGATGGGGAAGTTGCACTTCGAGTAAAAATATATCGCTTAGTATATTTCTGATGTCACTGCCTGAGCACCTTCGAGACTTCATAATCCTGCACGAGCTATGCCACACGGTTCACATGAACCACTCGGCGCAGTTCCATGCACTTTTAAATAGCTTGGTCGGAGGCAAAGAGACGCAGTTTAATCGAGAGTTGCGCCAATACTCAATAAAGTAGCTAGAGAAGCCCCGCCTCGTAGTAGACTATTATCTGTTCTAGGACCTGATCCTCCTGCTTGTCGTACTCAGATTTTAGATTCTGGCCAAACACACGTGAGACACCCTGCCAAAAACCAGCGACAAAGCCACCTTTGAACTCCTTGAGAACATCAAATGCGGTCTCTTCGGTCTCACGATTTATGAGCTTTAGCAGCACGATACCTTGGGTGCGAGTCATGGTCTTTAACACTGGCGTATACTCCTCTTTGATCTGATCGTAGACCCCCTGCACATACTCTCTTTGGTCGCCCTTGGACTCTATCCCGTGGAGTGTCGACTCCATCTCATAGAGCTTATATTTAGCTGTTTGAGCTATTGGATAGACCTTCTTCACGGCAGCGACTAGGCGTTGATATCTTCGAAAATCGACACGACGAGAGAAGACATGAACAGGGCGCATGCGAATGTGAGGGATGGTATCACCATCCACCACAATAGCCTCTGTTATGACGCTCATCTCCTGAGGGCTCTGAGCCCGCACAGCACCCACCCCAAAGAGTATCGCCACAACACCCAAAATGACTCTTAATCGATTCATAGTCTCAAAAAAAAGATTATCTTTGTGACAAATATACGCAATTTAATATATAACGCATTAACATATAACAATATTATGATCGAAAAAGGAGCCTCTTTTCAGAGCAGGACTACAGTAAGCGACCTAAACAGCGCAGCAGCTATGGGGTCGGGTGACCTACCAGTATTCGCAACACCATCGATGATCGCTCTAATGGAGAACGCCGCAATGCTAGCCGTTGCAGAGCTACTCCCTGAGGGGTCGACAACCGTAGGTACGGAGATGAACTCATCGCACATCAAGGCATCGAAGCTAGGAGCTGAAATCACAGCGACAGCTGTTTTGGTGGAGGTTGAAGGCCGCAAACTAACGTTCAACGTAGGTGCTATTGACGAAGATGGCATCATCGGCGAGGGCGTTCACACACGCTTTATCGTGGATCGTGAGAAGTTCATGGCAAAGCTGGGCTAAACCCAACAGCACAAGTACAAAAAAATCGTAGCAGTTATTTGCTACGATTTTTTTATTTTAGTTGTTAAACATCGGATTAAGTGCAAATGTCTTAACAATGTATGATGGCTGACTCCCATCGTGTGGCGTCACTTTTATTTTAAAACGCACCCCCACTGTTGCTGTTTTAGGATCAAAGCGAACATAGTCTTCACCATTACCATATTGCTTGTATTTAAGCTGCTCTTGGCTTGACACCTCAACTAGCCCCTCACCAACGACATCAAAGACCACATCTTGAGATTGAATCGCAACATCGGCTATTTTCTTAACCTCAGGATTTACGATCAGATACTCCGAAAAGTCCATTGCATCCTGAACCCTCGCATAGAATTCCGTCACCACTACCTCTCTACCAGTATCTGCCGACTCATTTGATACATCAAAGCTTTTATCTATGAGCTCTATTGCCACATTTGGCTTACCCCTAAAGTTAATCACACCCAGCGGTTTGTTGTAGTGTGGCACATAGCTTGGGTCGACACCCTCTAGCGGAGTCCCCGGCATCCATATAGAAGCATAGCCGACTGGAAACTGAAGCTGTTCTACAATGTCCCCATCTATTGTGAGATCACTCAGCAGTGTTGCACTAACTGCTTTATAGCGACTACCACCCCACACTGCATTTGCAACCAGTGGTGTAAGATCGTTATCTCCCTCTGCAGATAACGTTTCAAACCAATCCACGAGTGATTCGTAGTCATCATTAGGAATATTATAGCGGTTATTACTCATTAGGGAGTGTGCCCCCTCAACCTTTGCATCTATGAAAATAGAACTACCGATCGCTGACAAAACTACTCGTGACGCACCAGCACTCTTAGTCACAATATTCTCCGCACTAAAGAAGTCCGAGCCAAATTGACCATAATACTGTGACACATCTACTCCATTCTGCTGTGCGTTGTCAACTCTGACAAGACTCTGCATAAAGGCCAACTTCACAGAGGCGTTGCGCGCACTCTGCAGGCTCTCATCATAGGCCATCTCATACTGCGTCATATACCACTTATTGCAGGTCACATAATTATTATATGGGCTTGATTTAATCTGACTATACCTATCTTTATTATTTGTTGCATCAATAATTCCCTCACCAAGGAAGTTAAGGGACGAGGCCTGACCATCAGTGGACAAAACAACCTTCTCGTGTAGATACACCCCCAAATTGATGGTATGTACGTCTGTAACATACTGGTATAATCGTAGGATTCCTCGATATTTATTATAGATTATAAAATATGGATTCTCTATGCGACTAGACGCAGTTGGGTCAAATACACTATAGATCAATTCCCAGCCATCCGATGCATCTCTATCGGCGATATCTTCTGGAGCAACCGAGCCATGTAGTGTTCCTGCACCAATCCAAGGTTGTGATACTCGCGCTTGCAGTGAAGGCAAAGGCATCCAATCTACACCATTCCAGTCAAAGTAGTAGGTTGAAAGATGTGGATCTGCAATATCGATGTCGCCTTCAATAGGGGTCTCTACCTGTGGATCAACAACCTGTGGATTATCCTCAGGCATTTGCGCTTTTGTACAGCTAAATAAAGATGCTATTAGCACAACGATCAAAAAGTTTATACTTGCTTTCATCGCCTTAAACATATTTAATATTTAACAATATAACAGCAAGATAGATAAAAAAAACAATAACAGCAAGTTTTTTGCTAAAATTTTTTAATCAAGTATCTCCACAACCAATCTAACTTGATAGGTTGGACGATTAGGATCGTTGGTTATGATTAGCATGCGAGCGGTCTGTACTCCATAGTCAAGAGCTTTAGGGTCGACACCAACTTCGATATTGGCGCTCTGTCCTGGCGAAAGTCGCTCTATTTTGGGCGATAGCAGAGTATAGCCACTTGGCAGCTCTATTTTGCGCACTCGCAGCTCTCCCGCTCCGTTATTCTCTATCGAAATTGAGCGCTTTGCCATCTGAGCACTACGTTTCACAGCACCGAAGCGCATTATCAATGTCGAGAGCTTGACACGAGGCTCCTGGTCATCGGGCATAAGATCGGTGTTATCCACCCCAACGCCATGAGACGAGAGCTTTAGACGAGATAGTTTATCGTCGATTCTAATTGAAAACAGATCCTGCAATGAGCCATAAAACTCCCCTTGATTGGGTATTTTGTAGGAGAGCGTAATCTGTGCGCTCTCACCAGATGGCAAAACACGAGGATAGTCCACACTCAAAAAGCCGCTGCTCTCAATAGGGCTCAGATTCAGGGAGATGCTCTTCGGCGAGGTGTTAATCACCTGCACAACGCTCTGCTTGAGTTTCTCTGCCTCGACACTTGAGAAGAACACCGAGTTTGAACTCAGGCGCACGCCATAGCCCAGATCCACTGGGTACATCTCCTCAACACTCAGCTTGCGGGGTTGAACATAACCCGTGACGTGTAGGCGTGCGATTCGTCGTCTCTGACTATCATAGACATCCAGCTCCTTGTGCGTGTCACCAGGGCGATGCATAGGGTCGAAGCTCACATCTATATCGAGCTTCTCACCTGGCATGATAGGCTTTCTCGTAAACTTCGGAACGGTGCATCCGCACGAGGATGCAATGTCGAGTATAACAATAGGACTATCCGTGCGATTGATCCCCACAAAGCGGTGGTGAACCAATCCCCCATCCTCTGGTATCTGCCCAAAGTTCCACTCCACAGCGTCAAAGTGTAGAGTCGAAGGCTTTTCGTTGCTCTGAGCACTCAGCCCAAGGCATCCAAGCAGACAGATAAGCAGAAGGGACAGTCTTAGCATTCTTTATTTTTTATAGTGCCTCACCAACAACATATGTGCTTCCACCAATGAAGATCATATCGTCCTCTTTGGCTAGTTCACGTGCACGCTCAACAGCGCTCTTCACATCGGTAATAACCTCACCACGGAGCTCTAGGCTCTCTGCCATCGCCGCTAGTTCGTTAGCGTCCATAGCACGTTGGTTTGCTGGTTGAGTGAAGATATACTTCGCTGTTTTAGGCAATAAAGGCAAGATTTGAAGCAGATCTTTATCTCGCACAAAGCCCAGCACGCAGTACAATCTATGGTGATCGACCTTAGCTAGCTCCTCAGCGATGTAGGTCATTCCGTGAGCATTGTGCCCCGTATCGCAAATAACTAGTGGCTTCTCGCCAATCTTCTGCCAGCGCCCCATGAACCCCGTGTGCGAAGCTGCTGTACGAAGCCCCTCAAGGTAGGCACGGCGACTGATCGAGATTGGAGTCTCTTCGTGCAGGAAGTCAACAACTGCCGACGCCGTGAGGGCGTTGTGAAGTTGATACGTTCCACACAGATCGAGGTCTATCTCAAAGTTATAGTCATCGCGCTTGCGTCGCATTGTGAGGTGCTGCCCCATCTGATCGACAGTCTGTCCTGTGCAGATAAAGACATCTTGTGCATAGATCACCTTCGACTTATTCTCTTTAGCGACACCTTCAAATATCTCATTATACTCAGGATTAGACTCACCGATAATCACAGGGATACTCTTCTTGATGATACCTGCCTTCTCAGCCGCTATAAGCTCTATTGTGTCACCCAGTAGCGATGTATGATCCATCCCCACATTAGTCACAACACTCACTATTGGAGTTATGATATTTGTAGCATCCAATCTACCCCCTAGCCCCGTCTCGATGATCGCCACCTCAACATCGCTATGAGCAAAGTGATCGAACGCTAGAGCTGCGCTCATCTCGAAGAACGAGAGCCCCATCTCCACCATCTTATCACGATACTTATCAACGAAGTTCACAACTCTCTGCTTTGCGATCTTTTCGCTATCCACACGTATTCTCTCCCTAAAATCCTTTAGGTGAGGCGATGTGAATAGTCCCACTCTATATCCCGCCTGCTCTAGCACCGAGGCTATCATGTGTGAGACTGAGCCTTTACCGTTGGTTCCTGCAATGTGAATTGTGTAAAAATTGCGCTGAGGATTGCCCAAATGGCGGCAAAATTGAGCGATTCTATCCAATCCTGGTTTATATGCATCACCCCCTTGCACCTCATAAGTAGGCAGGGATGAGAAGAGGAACTCCAGAGTTTGTGTATAATTCATAACGTGAGATATATTTACTTTACTAGATAATTTTTTCGTTTATATGTATATGCAACTAGATACAACACACACAGTATCATAACATAGTTTGCTACGCGTGCTATATAGTCACCATAGGTGGTGTATATTGTCTTTTCACTGCTCAAAGGAGCTTGCTCAGTGAGCACACCTCGCTCGTCCCACCCCAATGTCTGGGTGCGATCTCCTCTTGGGGTGATGAACCCTGAGATCCCCGTGTTTGCACTGCGAACTACCGCCCTACGGTGCTCAATTGCACGCAACTGCGATATTGAGAATAGGTGTTTATAGCCTGGGGTGTCGCCCCACCATCCATCGTTCGAGATGATGAACATAATCTGTGCCCCATTGCGCACGAACTCACCAAAGGCGTTGCCATAGAGCCCCTCGTAGCATATCGCAGGCCCTGCCACGACACCATCTGGCGAGGTAAAAACAGTAGCCACATCGCTCTCTCCTAGTTGACCCGAGATGCCCCCAAGGTCGATAACAAAGAGCTTCAGCATACCAAACAACCACTTCAAAGGGAGCTTCTCGACCCCGATGACTAGTCGTGTTTTATGGTGTAGTTGCACTCTCGCTGCTGAATCTAGACCGATAGCGCTATTGAAGATGTCGTAGTGATTACCGCCTGCTGATCTGCGTGACGTAGGGCTCTGCTCCCCCTTATCATAGAACAGGACTGTAGTTGCACCAGCTATGAGTTGCGCCCCACTATTTTGAGATCTTAGCGAGTCGAGCATCTCGCCCCACATCCCCCTCTGAGGATTGATCGGCTCATGATGCATATCTGGGATAGAGGTCTCTGGCAGCAGTATGAAGTCCACCTCAGGGGATACTTGATCCATGAGGTTCAAGATATTTGTTCGCTGAAACTCCTCGCTACCGTTAAACTTATCGTAGTTGTCGATATTGGGTTGAATCGTTGCCACCTGCACGCTCCCCTCATTGGGTAGAGAGTATGATGTATAGATACAGACAGAGATAACCAGCGGAGTGAGCACCCACAGTGCTGGGGCAATCCATCGCCTAACTCCATTGGCAGATTTTATCGCCTCATAGATCAAAATATTTGAGACCAGCGCCCACAAAGAGCCACCGAAGACACCCGTGAATTCATACCATTGAACTGCCCACACATCGTGCGAGAAGCCATTTCCCAGCACAAGCCAAGGCCACGATATATCGCCCTCGGTGTACCAGTACTCCGTAGCGATCCAACCAGCCACGAGCAGGATATAGCCAACCTTTCGAAGACCCATCATGCTCGCCTTGTGGAAGAGCATAAATGCAATGAGATTGAGCGTTGTTGAGACAAGAGTAGCGGCAATAGGCCCCACTGGTGTTGCGTTCCAAATCCACCACACAGTGGCTATATTCCAGAGAATAAAAGTGAGTGCCGACCAGCGAAAAACCGCCCACCAAGGACGTGTGCGCTGTGATACGATCCTGTCATGAAGCCACAACAGGGGTACAAACGCAACTAGGAGCGGAAGTCCACTCACTCCTAACCACCCCACACTGAGCAATACTACAGAGAGTAGCACAGCTATAATCCTCATCAAAAATTCTTTCGATTTCACGCCGACAAATTTACACAAAGTTTATAGATATTCGACAATTTTAGCCTCAAAATTAGATAAAACTTTTATAAAAAGGTAAAATCTCACTTGCGAGATGGGAAAACCACGATAATTTTGCTACTTTTGTGAATACAAACTCACCTTTAAAAATCTAACACAAATACTATGGCAGTGATTATAAAACCAAAAAATTACAGTGACATCCTAGGAGGTACAGAGATGACCGAAAAGGCTATCAAGATGGTCAAAGATATGTTTCAGTCGAACCTATCGGCACAGCTCACACTCCTGCGTGTGACAGCGCCTATGGTGGTACTCAAAGGGAGCGGACTAAACGACGATCTCAACGGCACAGAGCGCCCTGTGACATTCCCAATAAAGGATCTAGGAGATGCTCCAGCCGAGGTGGTGCACTCACTCGCCAAGTGGAAAAGAGCCAAGCTCGCACGCCTTGCGAGTGCCCCTGGCAGAGGAATCTACACCGACATGAACGCCCTGCGTCCCGATGAGGAGCTCGACAACATACACTCTATATATGTAGATCAGTGGGACTGGGAGCGAGTAATCAACCCCGAGGATAGAAACATAGCCTACCTAAAAAAGATCGTAAGACGCATCTACGAATCGATCAAGGTGACCGAAAATAGACTCTACGTTGAGTTCTCGCAACTCAAACCAATTCTACCTGAGCAGATACACTTCATCTCAGCAGAGGAGCTACTAAAGCTATACCCCGATCTCACGCCAAAGCAGCGAGAGGATAAAATCGCCAAGCAGTATGGCGCTGTGTTCATCATGGGCATCGGCGCTAAGCTATCGAACGGAGAGTCTCACGATGGGCGTGCTGCCGATTATGACGACTGGAGCACTCCAAATGAGGAGGGCTTCGAGGGTCTAAATGGCGATCTTGTTGTGTGGAACGACCTATTGGGGCGTGCCTTCGAGCTATCGAGCATGGGTATTCGTGTCGATGAAAAAGCGCTCGAAAAGCAGCTCTCAATCAGAGGCGAGGAGCACAAAGCAGAGCTACCATTCCACAGCTCGCTCTTAAGCGGAGAGCTACCCCTAACAATAGGTGGTGGAATCGGTCAATCACGCCTGTGTATGTTCCTTCTGCGCAAGGCACACATCGGAGAGATTCAGTGCGGAATTTGGCCTGAGAGCATGATCGAGGAGTGCTCAGAGGCTGGCATCAACCTAGTTTAATTGATTTACAAGATATATAATGAGAAGTTTCGCAAGCGACAACAATTCGGGGGTTCACCCCCTAGTACTAGAGGCTGTGTGCCGTGCTAACGTAGATCATGCCGTTGGTTATGGTGACGATAAGTGGACGGAGCAGGCAACAGCAAAGATCAGAGAGGTGTTCGGAGCGCAGGCTTCACCCTTTTTTGTATTCAACGGCACGGGGGCGAACTGTGTCGCTATTCAGAGCGCCACACGCTCGTTTCACTCGGTGATATGCGCTCAGAGTGCCCACATCAACAAAGATGAGTGTGGCGCACCCTCACGCATGAGTGGCTGCATACTTGTCACAATCCCCACCACCAACGGAAAGATCACCCCTGAGGGGATACGCCCCCACCTCACGGGCTTTGGCGAGTGCCACCACTCACAACCAAAGGTGGTCTACATATCTCAGACCACAGAGATGGGAACGGTCTACACCCTCGAGGAGATTCGAGCCATTGCCGATTTGATCCACCAGCACGGAATGTACCTCCACATGGACGGCGCACGCCTTGCCAACGCATGTGCACATCTAGGTTGCACACTAAAGCAGGGCACTGTTGACGCTGGAGTCGACATTCTCAGCTTTGGCGGAACAAAAAACGGAATGCTCATGGGCGAGGCGGTGATCTCATTTAGAGAGGAGATCACCCAAGACATAAAGTACTTCCGCAAGCAGTCGGCGCAACTCAGCTCAAAGATGAGGTACCTATCGGCACAATATATCCCCTATCTTGAGGGCGATCTATGGCTCGAAAATGCAAAAAAAGCGAACGGAGCAGCCGAGCGCCTATATAATGCGCTCAGGGAGTATCCGCAGGTTCAATTCACACAGGCAGCAGAGTCGAATCAGCTGTTCTTCACCATCCCAAAGGAGGTATCCGACAAGCTTCTTGAAAACTACTTCTTCTACACATGGTGTGAGCAGACAAACGAGGTGCGACTAGTCTGCTCGTGGGACACAACAGAGGAGGATATCTCTAGTTTCATTTTAACTCTTAAACAACTACTATAATGTCAACAACAACACTTAGCACACTGGTGAGCCAGATCTCGAAACTTAGGGAGAGCTCGCCACTTGTGCACAACATAACTAACTACGTGGTGATGAACAACACCGCAAACGCACTTCTGGCAATTGGCGCATCGCCCGTGATGGCTCACTCCACGGAGGAGGTCGAGCAGATGGTGGGCATAGCCTCGAGCCTTGTGATCAACATCGGAACTCTCGAACCCTCGTGGGTGGAGGCTATGATCCTCGCTGGCAAAAAGGCGAAGGAGCGTGGTATTCCAGTAATTTTGGACCCTGTGGGTGTGGGCGCAACTTCATACCGCAATGAGGTGTGTGCTCAGATCATCGAGGAGTGTCGCCCCGATATTATTCGTGGTAATGGCTCTGAGATCATGGCGCTTGTCAACACATCCATCACAACCAAGGGGGTCGATAGCTCGGCATCATCTTCATCGGCACTAGACTACGCAAAAACTCTAGCCAAGAACACTGGCGCAATTGTCGTAATTAGCGGAGAGATAGACTACATCACCGATGGTGAGCAGGTGAGAGAGAACTCATATGGAGCTACGATTATGGCTAGCGTCACGGGCATGGGCTGTACAGCTTCGGCTATCGTTGGAGCCTTCGCAGCGATCGAGAGCGACTACCTCAAAGCCGCTACCGAGGCGATGCAAGCAATGGGAGTAGCAGGGCAAATAGCAGCCTCATACTCAAAAGGGTCGGGCTCGATGCAGGTAAACTTCCTTGACGAGATGTACAACCTCGGCAGCGAGAGTATTCAACGTCTCTAGAACAGAAAGAGCGATGAAGAGTTTTGATCTATCACTCTACCTAGTCACAGATAGTGATTTGGCACTCGGCAGAGATCTATGCGAAGTCATAGGGCAGGCTGTCCAGGGTGGAGTCACCATTGTTCAACTACGTGAAAAGGAGCTCGCTACGGGGGCTTTCGTGGAGCTTGCACGCAGAGTAAAAGAGCAACTATCGGGTAGTGGTGTACCGCTAATTATCAACGATCGCATCGATGTCGCCCTCGCTTGCGACGCAGATGGAGTGCACATTGGGCAGGCAGATATGGACTATGCCACAGCTCGCAAACTGCTCGGTTATGACAAGATAATTGGGCTCTCGGTGGAGTCTTTGGAGGATCTTGAAAAGGCGAACGAGCTGGACGTGGACTATGTGGGTATATCCCCTATTTTTGCCACTCCCACAAAGACCGACACAAAAAAACCATTCGGCATCGAGGGGGCACAAGCCGCTGCTAAGATGTCGACCCACCCCACTGTCGCAATAGGTGGGATGAACGCTCAGACCATTGCTCAAACAATAGAGCAGGGTGTGGATGGCGTTGCCGTTGTGTCGGCTATCGTCTCAGCTGAAAATCCGATGAAAAGCAGCCAAGAGCTACTTAAGATTGTAAAAAACACAAAAAATGGAGTACTATAGAGTTCTGATAATCGCAGGCAGCGATTCAGGTGGAGGTGCTGGCATTCAGGCAGATATTAAATCGGCATCTGCAAATGGTGCATTTGCCGCCACAGCTATCACAGCTATCACAGCACAAAATACGCTTGGGGTGCAGGGTATTTTCCCTCTGCCCGATGATATTGTGCGCGCACAGATCGACTCCGTGATGAGCGATATTGGCGCTAATGCCATTAAAATTGGGATGCTACACTCTCCGCAAATTGTGCAGACGGTAGCTGATGCTCTGATCGATCATCAAGCACAAAACATCGTGCTTGACCCCGTGATGGTTGCAACCTCGGGCGATAGACTCGCCACCGACCAGATGGTCGAGACCCTAAAGCAACGACTCATACCTCTAGCGCAGATAATCACTCCAAACCTACCTGAGACCGAAGTTCTGCTTGGCGAAAAGATCCAGACAATCGAGCAGATGCGCTCGGCAGCTCTAGCCCTATCGCTCGATGGGAAGATCTCTGTCCTCGTAAAGGGTGGGCACTTGAGCCACTCCGACAGACTCTGCGACGTGCTCTTCGATTCAACTACAGGAGAGATCACGGAGTTCGATTTTACACGTTTCAACACCAAAAACACACACGGCACGGGCTGCACTCTCTCCTCTGCCATCGCTGCACACCTAGCACATGGACGCTCAATCATTGAAGCTGTCAGCAGGGCAAAAGCCTATATCGATGGAGCGATCCAAGCGGGGGCACAGATGCAGATCGGCAACGGTTCGGGACCCGTGAATCACTTCTTCAACTACTGGAAATAGTGCTTTAAAGCCCCAAAACTCGCACAATAAGTGATCTTTTTGTAAAAAAAGCACACTTATTGGCGAAAAGTTTGTAATTTCGCACCCTAATATGCCGTTATTTTAATATGGTAACGTGTAAATTTACTGTAATGAAAAACAAAACTTTAAAGGAGCTTGTCGCAAACAGCGTGGAGCGCTACTCTAACAACATAGCGTTCAATGTATTCAAACGAGAGGGCGTAACATACACCCAAGTTGGCGAGCGCATAGCCAAAGTACAAGAACAACTTCTCAGCGCAGGACTAATGCCTGGGGATAAAGTTGCACTACTTAGCTCCAACAAACCCAACTGGGGGGTTAGCTACTTCGCTATCTCAACAGCGGGGATGGTCGTAGTACCTATACTTCCAGACTTCTCAGAGGAGGAGCTGGAGATGATAATCAGCCACTCCGAGTCGAAGGCACTGATCGTATCAGATAAGCTATTCACCAAGATCTCAAAGGAGACAATCGAGAGACTCAACATCGTAATTAGAGTCAACTCTCTAACAACCATATCACAGTCGGTCAATACTATGGGCGAAATTGGAGAGCCCAAGCCCGATGATCTAGCAGCGATTATCTACACCTCGGGGACAACGTCAAAGCCAAAGGGGGTGATGCTCACTCACAAGGCACTATGCTCTCAGATCGAGATCGACTACACGATGTATCCAATCACGGAGCAGGATGCTTTCCTCTCTGTGCTACCCCTATCCCACACCTTTGAGTGTACACTGGGGATGATCTTCCCGTTTAGTTATGGCGCAAACGTCACATACCTAGATCGACCACCCACAGCATCGGTTCTCATGCCTGCGCTTAGGGGCGTCAGACCAACAATCATGCTCATCGTACCTCTTTTGATAGAGAAGATATACCGCTCACAAGTTGCCGCAAAGTTCAACTCTTCGGCTCTATGGCGCAAGCTAAGCTCGATAAACTTCACAAGAAAGCACCTACACAAAGTTGCTGCGAAGAAGCTCATCAAGGCTTTCGGAGGGCGTATTCAATTCCTTGGAATTGGAGGGGCGAAGCTCGACATTGCAACAGAGAGATTCCTCAACGAGGGAGGATTCCCATACGCCATTGGTTATGGACTCACTGAGACAGCACCAGTTATCGCTGGCGCTATCCCATCACAAGTGAGACTTGGCTCAACAGGACCAGCAGCTCCGAACGTTAGACTCCGATTGGAGAACATCAACCCCGAGACTGGACAGGGAGAGGTTGTAGCGCTCACACCGAGCGTCATGACTGGCTACTTCAAGAATCCAGAGGCTACTGCCGACGTATTCACCGAGGATGGTTGGTTCCGCACGGGTGATCTTGGCGAGTTCGACAAGGATGGCTGGCTCTACATCAAAGGGCGACTAAAGAATATGATCCTCGGCCCTAGTGGCGAGAATATCTATCCTGAGGAGATTGAGAGTGTAATCAACGCTCACGCATTCATCTCGGATTCGGTTGTCACGGAGCAGGACGGCAGGCTCGTTGCACTAGTCTACTTCGACACCGAAGCTCTGCAAGCTAGACTTGATGATTGGCGTGATGAGTGGAGCCAAAAGCGTGGCGAATGGACAAGCAAGCGCGATGTGCTACTCAAGGAGGTCAAAGATTATGTGAATAAGAAGGTGAATCGCTTCTCACGCATCGCTGAGGTGGTTGAAGAGGAGCAGGGTTTCGAGAAGACTCCTACACACAAAATTCGCAGATTCCTATACAACGGAAAGCCGAAGGCGAAGAACTAAGATAATGAGGGTGACTAACTTGTGTTAATCACCCTCAGAGGTTTAACACACCTCTGTAAAGATA
The DNA here is from genome assembly GCA_964370415.1 of uncultured Alistipes sp. Classification (GTDB taxonomy): domain Bacteria; phylum Bacteroidota; class Bacteroidia; order Bacteroidales; family Rikenellaceae; genus Alistipes. The sequence goes on along the minus strand of CAYJIY010000019.1, from coordinate 1,390 downwards.
CAAAAACTGAACTAAAGATATAGATGGCTCGTAAAAAGAAGAGAGACTACCCCCTGATTGAGGGGCTAGAGATAAAGACCCTCGCAGCAGAGGGCAAAGCGATGGGAATTTGGAACGATGTGGTGGTTTTTGTGCCACTCACAGTGCCTGGAGATGTTGTTGATGTGCAGATACGCAACAAGCGCCGCCGATTTATGGAGGGTGTCGTTGTGAACTACGTCAAGAAATCGGAGCTACGCACAGACGCTGTGTGTGAGCACTTTGGCGTGTGTGGCGGTTGCAAATGGCAGAATCTACCATACAGCGAACAGCTGAATTTCAAGACCCAGCAGGTCACAGATCAGCTAACACGCATTGGACGTGTCGAGCTTCCTGAGATCAAACCATGCCTAGGCTCTGCCGAGCAACTATTCTACCGCAACAAGCTGGAGTACACCTTCGCCGATCGCCGCTGGCTGACATACGAGGAGATCGAGCAGTCGGGCGAGATTGAGCCAGAGGGGGCACTAGGATTCCACATACCTGGCATGTTCGACAAGATCCTCGATATCAAGAAGTGTTGGTTGCAGGGTGATCCATCGAACGAAATTCGCCTTGAGATCAAGCGCTTTTGCGTAGAAAATAGCTATACATTCTACAACGCTAGATCGCACGAGGGGTTCATGCGCAATATCATCATCCGCACAGCATCCACTGGCGAAATTATGCTTATAGTCGTTGTCAACTACAATGACACGGAGCAAATTAATGCCCTCATGAGCCACCTTGGCGAGAGATTCCCTCAAATAACGTCGCTATTCTACATCGTCAACACAAAGTGGAACGACTCGGTGAGCGACCAAGACCCTATTCTATTCAAGGGTAAGGATCACATCACGGAGCAGATGGAGGGACTCAGCTTCAAGGTTGGACCAAAATCATTCTACCAAACAAACTCGGCACAAGCATACGAGCTATATAAGATCACACGTGAATTTGCGCAGCTAGAGCCTTCACACACCCTATACGATCTATACACAGGAACTGGAACCATCGCAAACTTCTGTGCTAAGCAGTGCGCAAAGGTTGTGGGTGTGGAGTATGTACCTGAGGCTATTGAGGACGCAAAATTCAACTCAGAGCAGAATGGCATCTCTAACACGTCGTTCTACGCTGGAGATATGAAGAACGTAATCAACGAGGAGTTCATTGCTCAAAATGGTCAGCCAGATGTGGTGATTCTCGACCCTCCACGTGCTGGTGTCGATGAGCCTGTTCTGCACGTTATCATGAACGCTGCACCGCAGAGAATTGTCTATGTGAGCTGCAACCCAGCGACTCAAGCTCGTGATCTCGCCATCCTCGATCAGATGTACCGAGTGGAAAGAGTTCAGCCCGTTGATATGTTCCC
>CAYJIY010000018.1:38989-40400 GCA_964370415.1 uncultured Alistipes sp. | reverse complement strand
CATATTGTGATGAACACATCCATCGCACCGCCAAAGACATAGAGCCACCAAAACACTGCGCACGGCAAGGCGCAATAAACTTGCACTGAGAGCGTTAGCCACAGCGATGAGCGGATGAAGATATTGAAAAATGTATTTGTGAAGAGTGGCACGAAGGTGACAAACGCCAAGGCCCCCACGATAGCGCCATAGACAAACCTCTCAGACAGCGACAATTCAACTGCAGCGCTATACACAGGCCCAGCCAGATCGACCTCTTCAGGTTTAGTGAATAGGTCAATCACACCATCCCAGCCAAGATACACCACTGCAACAGCGCAGAACTGCACCAAGCAGATAATCAAAGCTATAGCTACTTTTCTACGTGTCATCTTCTAATATTTATATACGCTACGATCTTTAGAGATCACTGAGCCATCAGCCCCGTAGCAATAGATCACATCTACGAAATGTTGCTCTGGTCTAAATATTCGATAGGCGATCTCCGCCCCTCCATTTGTCAGTCTCACAGCGTAGCGTGCAAATGCCACCTCTTCCTCTTCGAGGTCGATTTTTAGGTTGTGAACCTCCGAGTAAGTTAGCATTACACCATTAAAATCATCATAATTATCTGCACTGTGCATCAAACCATCGGCAACGACATAGGGTATTTTGCGGTAGCTGAGCCACCCCTCAATAATATCGGCATTTATCACTGGCACAAAGCTAGTCACAACGTTTTTAGCATCGAATTTCTCGATAACGCACGAGTAATCCTTGCCTACAAGGTAGATCTCATCTCCATGCTTGTGCAAGATGCCATCCCCCTCATCCATATACTCTGCATAGAACCTAACGCCCTCTCCATCAACAACAAACAGATAGTTTTTCGCACCTATAAAGTTGATGTATTGTTCTCCATCTTCGCTCGTCCAGGCAGATACCGCTAAATCACGTGGGTTATCAGAAGTGAAGAGCGCATCGCCCACTTTGAACGTTGTATTGCCATTATCTTCATTATAATAACCTGCCTCAAACCCACTCTCTAGAGTTAGCAAAATACGATACTCATCACTATTCACAGCACTTTCGCCCTCGACTGGTAGTAGCTCCCCGCCATGCTCCATCTGTGAGATTATCTGCTCGAAATCACCACTCGGAGCAACCCCATAAACTCTCATCGGACTACCATTCTCTACAATCCCATTGTGATGTGTCTGCACCGAAATTGTGCTATCATCATTAACCGAATAGATATCTCTTGCGAATCCTATACCATCAACATCTTCATACTCCCAAGCGTGCATCATTAGCCTATATACACCACTATCTGTTTGTGAAACAAGATCATACAACACCTCACCACTCTCACAGTAGGTTGACACTTCGAGTAGTTCGCCACCATTTGGTAGTGTAATAACTTTCGCCTCAG
>CAYJIY010000018.1:36665-38889 GCA_964370415.1 uncultured Alistipes sp. | reverse complement strand
CTCCTTGCTTAGCTCTGGAGCGTCGTACTCTATGAAGTGGAAATGCTCGTCGTGATAGATCAGCAGATCATTCACAAGGAAGAAGTAATCGTCCTGCGTGCGATGGAACTCATTGATATTCCACTGCTCGATCATCTCTATGAAGTTCTTATCGAAGATCTTATAAAAGTTTTCGTCGAACTCTTCTGGTGTCTTAATGATGGTACTACCTACCTTCAGCGGATAGATAATAGTGTGCGATAACTGCTCCCTCGAACCACTGCTTATGCTGTACGTCAGTAGATCGTAGTAACTCCGCATATATGCCACTTGGTCATCCTCCTTAGGCTCGTTATACTGCTCACGGATGCGCTGCTCCTGCTTAAAGCTTCGTTCATCTTCAATCCTCTCCCTATATTTGAGGTATCCCACAAGAGCGACACCAGCTACGAAGAGAAGCAGCACGCCCAAGATTATCAATACAATTTTTATAACCCTCTTTCTCATTATCGTGTAGTTGCTCTCTTCCAAACTCGCTCTGGAATACGGTTAATATCATGCTCTTTACTCTTCATCAAGTATATGTAGCGTCTAGCAAATTGCGAGGCCACATCATACTCTTTTTTGTGCGCATAGCAGTCCGAGATGTTGAGATAGGCGACAACACGCCCAGGATTTTCATCTATAATCTCGCTCAGTAGATCAATCGCCAACTGATAATAGCCCTGCTTCTCCATATAGTAGGCGATGTCATTCCACTTTAGCTCATCGCCAATGCTCTCCATTGAGTCAAAAAATGCGGATCCAGTACTGTTGATGTTGGCAACACGACCGATGTAGGTTGCATCCTCGAAGTAGACATGCGTGAACTTCTGATCTCTAGTGGCGGCATCGCTCGCGATCTTTTCGGTCGCCACACTACCCTCTCCACTCTTTATGACTAAAGTGCCTTGCGCCTTGAGACCCGCCGAGAGAGAGCAAGCAGATAGCAAAAGAAGTAAAAACTTAATTCTCATATATTTAACTTAATAGATTACACGTAGATTTATATATAAAGATGACGAATGGCACGAAAAACATGCTCACCATCAGCAATATAGCTAAAACAGTAGGCACAATAATCGTCAGAGCCAAAGCCATAGCTGCCCCTCTGAACGTCCATCTTATGACATTATCAGTAGTCGAAATTTTCTTGACAGAGAGCGATCTAGCAAGCCCTAGAGCGCTGCATATCAAGCCAGTAGACATCACAAGATAGTAGTCAAACGGCGATGCTTGACTCAAATCTACGCCGATATTCGCACCAGAGATCGAGCAGAGCATTTCTAAGCCATTCTCAGAGAGTATAATCATAGATAGCCAAAACAGAGATAAGGCAGTGTAAGAGAGCCACTTATCACGACTAAGGGGTCTAAATGCAATATATGCCATCGCAAATATAGCCACAAAGACCGCCACCCACAAAGTGTAGGCTGGCAGCGAAAATAGCAGCATATATAACACTACTGGCACAGGTGCAAAACCGATGTAACTCTCAACTCTCATAACTAGATACAAAACTAAACATTTTTTGCTTATTTTGGTTAGTTATAGAGATAAAAAAAGACGTGATCGTGAGATTTAACTCAGCGATCACGCCTTAGAATTATAGCTTAAGCTCTAACTATTGAGCATCCCACCAAACGCGAGAGTCATTGAAGTTAGTCTCAGTCTGCATACCCATACGGCCTAGAGCCTCAAGGTAGTTAGCGCTGTTGATTTGTAGCTCCGATGTAGGGTAAGCAAATCGACGAACGATACCATCGTAGAATGAGCTGCTGATGCCTGCCCAGTTAGCTAGGTTATCAGTACCTGTTCTCTTCTCAAGCTTAGGGTGACCTGAACGACGAACGTTAGCAAATGTCTCATACTCATCGAAGAAACATGTGATCCAGTACTGCGTGTTGATCTGCTCAAGAGCAGTTGCAGAGTTGAATGGGTTAGCTGCGATGTAAGCGTCTACAGCTGCATCTGTAAGGTAAGTATCACGAAGTGCCTTAGCTGCTGTGCTTGGGAACGACTCGAATTGAGCCATCGCTGCACGAACACCAGCCTCATAGAATGATGCCGCATCGCCTGCGATCCATCCACGGTGAGCTGCCTCAGCCAAAAGAAGGTTCGTTTGAGCCGCAGTAACTACGAATGTAGGACCAGTTGGGTCACCATAAGTAGAACGGTTTGGCTGTGAGTGAGTCTTCTTGAAGTA
>CAYJIY010000018.1:0-36565 GCA_964370415.1 uncultured Alistipes sp. | reverse complement strand
GGGTGGTTCAACAAGATAGAGTACGGTGATGACTCAGTCATGCTGTAGAAACCGACAAGACCTCTCTGTACTGCTGGATCTGCATCAGCAAGAACCGCTGGATCAACGCCTGAAGTACTCTCAGTTGGGTAAACCGACATGATAAGAGGAATACGTGGGTCGTTTGTGCCATCAAGAATATCGAATAGAGTCTTGTTGATAAAGTTTACACCTTTGTCAAGCTCAACGATAACCTTTGCGTAAGGCTGTGCAGAGTCATTCGTAACAGAACCACCTGCGTGCATGATAACTGTGTTGTCAGCTGTGTTAGTGATAACACCATTCTCATAAGCCTTCTTAGCGTACTCAGCTGCAAGTGTTGGGTTAACCTTAGTTAGACGCATAGCAACACGAAGCATTGTAGAGTTAGCAAAAAGCTTCCATTTCGCCAAGTCACCTTGGTAGAAAAGATCCTGCTTACCCATTGGCGCTGTACCTGTACCTAGAGCAGCTTGCGCTTCGTCAAGCTCCTTAAGAAGGTCTGCATAGATATCCTCCTGCTTATCGTAAGCTGGGTAAGGATATAGAGCTGGGTTACCTGCCTGAGAGTAAGGGATATCACCGTAAAGGTCAGTGATTCTCTGGAAAAGGAATGCACGCATGATACGAGCAACTTGGTAGTTCTGCTCATTTGCAGCGTCACCTTCCCACTCTCTGATTACAGCCTGGATATCACGAACTGCACCACGATCTCCACCACCAAGAACTGAATCCCAGTATGCTGCAGAGTAACCATTGTTGTAGCTGTTGATACCACGGCTCCATGTCCAGTCACCACCAGCGATGTGCTGGTTCCACTGTGCAAGGTAGATCATACCGTTACGCCATACATCCCAGTCTGAACCGAAAGTTGTGTATTGAGCGTTTGTAAAGACCATAGAGTAAGGAACGTTACCTGCGTTCAAGCTCTCTGGGTCAATGTTTGTGTCTCCGAAATCACCACAGCTCGTAGCAACTGTTGCTGCGATAAATAGCGATGCGAATGTTTTATATATAAACTTGTTCATTTTTATTACTTTCTTATTTATTACTAGAATTTCAAGTTAACGTTTAGACCAATGTTACGAGTGTATGGGTAACCATTAAGCTCTAGACCTTGACCGTTGCTGCTGTTGTAAGCTGCCTCTGGGTCGATGTTGTCAGTGTACTTAAGGATAGTCCAAAGGTTACGTGCAACAATCGATAGGTTAAGGCTCTTAACGAAGCTTGACTCAGGCATCTTGAAGTTGTAACCCAAAGATAGCTCACGAAGCTTGATGAAGCTAGCGTCGTAAACGAACTCCTCAGCGATATTCTCCGATGCGATCTCACTGAAGTAGTCGTTAGAAGTCACAGCGATAGTGTTTGCTTCGCCAGTTGCCTCGTCGATACCTGCAAATACGTATGTTCCGTTAGGATTCTCAGCTGTACGTCCCTCTAGAGTGTTCTGGTGAAGACCGCTGCTGTATGCTGTGTAGTTTGTTCCTGAGAATAGATCTGCACCGAACTTGAAGTCAACCAAGAATGATAGAGTGAAATCCTTGTAGCGAAGTGTGTTCGCCCATCCACCAGTGATCTTGTAAACACCATTACCTAGGCTAACTTGCTCACCGTTGCTCTGTGGAAGACCATTGCTAAGAAGAAGGTTGCCCTGCTCATCGCGCTTGTACTTGTAACCTACGATCTCACCATAAGATGAACCTACGATGTTGTAAACACCCACACTACCAACACGTGAAGTTGCACCGTCGATTGCAAGACGATCAGGACCTCCTAGGTAAAGAACCTCAGAGTTGTTGTTTGCGAAGTTGAATGTAGTATTCCAAGAGAAGTTCTCTTTTCTGATTGGAGTTGCGTCAACCAAGAACTCGAAACCACGGTTGCGGATCTCACCTACGTTCTGGATTGCTGAAGAGAAACCACTTGCAGAAGATGTAGAGATAAGAGCGATATCGTTCTTAGTGTTCTTAACATAGTAAGCCATATCGAAGCTTAGGCGACCCTCAAGGAATGAAAGGTTCAAACCAACCTCTTGCTCAGTGATCTCAACTGGCTTAAGGTACTCGTTAGGGTATGCACCGCTGTTCTTAGTTGCAAGCAATACGTCACCAACTTTGAAGTTAGTAAGTTTGTATGACATCAAGTTCTGGTATGGAGATGTTCCGTTAGAACCCATAGCCCATGATGTGCGAAGCTTACCGAAGTTGAACCACTCAGGCATATCGAATGTGTCTGTGAAGACCCATGATCCAGTTACTGAAGGGTATAGGTAGCTGTTGCTCTCAGGAGCAAGAGTAGAGAACCAGTCGTTACGAGCAGTCATGTTAAGGAAAAGTTGGTTTTTCCAACCTAGATCCAAAGTACCATAGAAAGAGGCAACGATATACTTAGTGTAGTCGAACTTAGCACGAAGATCTGTTGGGTCCAAGTTGCTAACTGACCATAGACCATCTACGATGAATGGACGACCACCATCTGTTGGAACATACTGCTCAGTTACGTTAACCTGTCTGTTACCACCAAATGTAGCGCTAACTGAAAGATCATCAAACTCTTGGTTGTAACCCACCAAGAAGTTGTAGTTCATCTCCTGGTAGTTCTTCTGATACTGTGTCATGTAACCTGTTGGGTCAGCAGCAGCACCGATTGGCTGAACTTGCTTGAACTCCAAAGAGTAACCATCACGCTGGATACCTCCTTGTGCGTAGATGTGCTCTGTTACGTCCCACTTAAGGTTGATAGAACCTGTCAAACGATTTCTGTTCATTTCGTTTGTCTTGCGGTACTGCAACCAGTAAGGGTTGTTGAAGTAAACGCTATTGCTAGACAAAAGCTCAGAACCATCTGCTGCAGTTCCCATAGGCATACCTGCTGCACCTTCCAACCATCTGATATCAAATGAGTTTGCGTGCCATAGAAGCGATGCGTTAGTGTTACCATTCGCGTCAGAAAGGTTTGAACGGCCATTAGCGTTGTCAAATACGTAGTTTGCACCAACAGAGAGTTGAACATCCTTCATTACATCATATGTAGTGTTGAAGTTGAAACCTGTCTGGTCAGTACCTGAGTTTGGAAGAATGCTCTTCTCTACGTTATAAGTTGTACCGAAACGGTATGTGATGTTATCACCTGCACCCGCGATACTCACCGACGATGCGTTTGTGATACCAGTCTCGTAGAAGTTCTTGAAGTTGTCGATGTTAGAGTACTGATACTCGTTACCTAGGAAGTTTACAGCTGTTCCACCATCTAGAGCCTCACCCCAGTTGCTTGTAGCCGAATCCTTAGCAGTTTGAGCCTCCATTGGACGAAGACCCTCTGTACCTTGACCGAATACGTCCTGGAAGTCACGCTGATCGTAGATAGTGTTGAATGTAGTATTGTTGTTAACCTCGATTGTTACATCCTGACCTTTCTTACCGCTCTTAGTTGTGATAAGGATCGCACCATTACCACCACGGTAACCATAAAGTGCAGATGCAGCAACACCCTTAAGAACTTGAACGCTCTCGATATCGTCAGCGCTGATGTTGCTCAGACCGTCACCCATATCAAGACCTCCCCAAGTACCTGCAGAACCCTGGTTAGAGTTGTCATAAGGTACACCATCAATAACGTAAAGTGGCATGTTGTTACCTGTCATCGAAGCGTTACCACGGATTACAACACGTGATGAACCACCACCAGTTGCGTTACCCGATACACTAACACCGGCAACCTTACCAGATAGTGCGTTACCAACGTTAGGGTCACGCGCCAACGCGAAATCATCACCATCAACCTTTGTAGTTGAATAACCTAGTGATCTTGCTTGACGCTTTATACCTAGGGCAGTTACAACAACCTCACCCATCATTTGTGAATCACTCTCAAGTGTTACATTTAGGCTTGTTTGGCCGTTGAAAACAACTTGTTGTGTTTTATAACCCAAGTACGAAATTTCAATTACATCGCCCTTGTTTACACCAGAAAGTGTAAATTTACCATCAATGTCTGTAGACACTCCATTTGTTGTACCTACAACCAATACTGTCGCTCCAATAGTAGGACCCATGTCATCAACGACCGTTCCTGTTACTGTTTCGCCATTCTGAATAGAGACTTCAGATCCGACCTCAACTCCTTGGTTAGCATAAGCAGCCCCACTAACGAGCGCTAAAGCTACAACCAGAAGAGATCTGACTTGCTTTGGAAAAAAGTTCATAAAAATTTGTTTTAGTTAAAAAATGTTTGTTGGTTAGATTACCGCGTTCCAACAACCCATATAAAGAGATGTTAATGCATGTAAATATCAGCAAAAATATAACATTAATTTAACAAATACAAATTTTGTAAAGAAAATGTTGCAGGCTAAATAAACGCTATTTGCTTATGAAAAATGGAGTTTCACTATTAAATCACTACATTTCAACGCTTTATAGTTATAATATAGAAACAAATAATGCTGATAAAAAAATCAAATAATTTTCCTATCAGTTTTATTATTATAATATTTTAATAATAAAACAACTCTTTATCAGACGATTAATAAATTATTTTTAAATTTAGCTAACAATTTAAAAGTAATTTTTATTAATAGCACACTGAAAACACTACAAGTTATTATCGCTCTTGTACTTATTTATGTTACGTCTTATCAACTCACCTAGAATCGCAATGACTATAACATCGTCAATCCAACCCAGAATAGGTATAAAATCAGATATTATATCTATTGGCACAATAAGGTAAATAATAGCCCCTAAAAGAGCGATTTTAATGCTCCAATTACCGCTACTTTTAACCATTTGCCACAGGATGCCAGCATTGGACAAAAGCTCTACACCTAGCCCCAATTTTGCACCACTTCCAATGGTTTTACCCACTTTATTATCACTGAGTTTGCCCTTCATACTCTACAATTTTACACAAATCTAGTTATTTTTTCTTGTTCTAGAGCCCCCAAAACAAAAAAAGTGCATACACCCAAAGGTGTATGCACTCATTTATATATGTGATGCAATCAATTACTCACCCAAAGCGATACGCTTGTATGCGATAATTGTAGCCTCAGCATCTTGCTTCTTGATAAGTTCTGCGATAGACTCCTTCTCACCAACAACAATTTGGTTCAAAAGTGTGTTCTCTTTGAAGAACTTGCCAATTTTACCTTCAACGATCTTCTCGATGATAGCATCTGGCTTGCTAGCGTTGCTTGGATCTTGCTTCATAGCCTCGATCGCAATCTTACGCTCGTGCTCAACTAGGTCAGCTGGGCAATCTGCCTCGCTGATTGCAACTGGAGCCATTGCTGTAGCTTGCATCGCGATGTTGCGAGCGATATCAGCAGGAATCTCCTTGTTGAAACCAAGAACTGTACCAAGTTTCTTGTTGAAGTGAACATAAGCAACACAGTAAGGAGCCTCAATACGGAAGTAAGAGAGTTCGATCTTCTCACCAGTTTGACCCGACTTCTCAGCAGCCATCTCCTCTACAGTTCTACCCTCAGCGTTTGTAGTCGCCATAAGAGCAGCTGTATCAGCAGCGTCAGCCTCAACCGCAACGCTCAAGATAGCCTCAGCAGAAGCTGTGTACTCAGCGTTTTGAGCTACGAAGTCAGTCTCACATGCCATGCATAGGATGTAAGCCTTACCATCAAGAACTTTTGTTACAACAACACCTTCAGATGCAGTACGATCCGCACGCTTAGCAACGATTAGCTTACCCTTCTCACGGATAATATCCTTTGCACGGTCGAAATCGCCTTCAGCCTCTTGAAGTGCTTTTTTGCAATCCATCATACCTGCGCCAGTCATCTTGCGCAGTGTCATCACATCAGCAGCTTTAATTTCCATTTTATTTATCTAATTTAATTAGTTTAAACTCTAGTTAATTACTCTGCTGCTGTCTCAGTTGCTGTTTCAGCAGGAGCCTCTTCAGTCGCTGTGATCTCAGCTACTGCAGCCTCTTGTGCGTCAACCGCCGCCTTCACGCTCTTCTTGATACGTGGCTTCGATGATTTAGCACCCTCCTCTGCTTCGCCCTGAGCGTCTTTCTCTTTCTCAAGCTTACGCTCTTCAAGACCTTCGCTTACAGCTGCACAAACTACCTCAAGAATTGCTGCGATTGACTTCGCTGCATCGTCATTTGCTGGTATTACGTAATCAATGTCGGTTGGATCACAACAAGTGTCTACCACTGCAAATACAGGAATGTTCAAACGCTTAGCCTCTTTCACTGCGTTAGACTCCTTCTGTACGTCAACAACGAATAGCGCTGCTGGCAGACGAGTAAGGTCAGCAATTGAACCAAGGTTTTTCTCGAGTTTAGCACGCTGACGTGAGATCTGAAGTCTCTCGCGCTTTGAGAAGTTATCAAATGTACCGTCAACAGTCATCTTATCGATTGATGACATCTTCTTAACGGCTTTACGTATTGTAGGGAAGTTTGTTAGCATACCACCTGCCCAACGCTCTGTAACGTATGGCATTCCGATAGCAGCCACCTTCTCGGCAACAACATCTTTTGCTTGTTTTTTTGTTGCAACGAACAGCACGCGGCGACCGCTCTTAGCGATCTGCTTCATAGCTGCAGCTGCTTCATCCAACTTGATCACAGTCTTGTGCAAGTCGATGATATGGATGCCGTTCTTCTCCATGAAGATATAAGGAGCCATCTTAGGGTTCCACTTACGCTTCAGGTGTCCGAAATGAGCTCCGGCCTCCAATAATGTATTAAAATCTGTACGTGACATTTTAATTCAACTGTTTGTAATTTTAATTCTCTTTTCTTCAACCCCACAGGTAGAGCTCCTTGAGCAATCCGTGAGATTTTCCGCAGTTAGGCAACCAACATGTAATACATCCCGAAGGTGTAGTCTTGATGGTTTGAGAACCTGAACTGTGCTTGCCGAAATTCGGTCGTAGTAGTAGGCGATTAACGCTTACTGAACTGGAACTTACGACGTGCTCCAGGCTGTCCTGGCTTCTTACGCTCAACTTCGCGTGGGTCACGTGTGAGGAATCCGTTCTTCTTAAGAACTGGACGGAACTCAGCATCGATCTCGCACAATGCACGTGCGATACCCAAACGAGCAGCTTCTGCTTGACCTTTAATACCTCCACCATCAAGATTGATCATGATGTCATAGCTTTCAGCCGTGTTAGTAGCCTCAAGTGGCTGCTTAACCTGGAACTGAAGAATGTCAAGAGGGAAGTAAACTTCAAGCGCTCTGCGGTTGATTGTAATCTGCCCTTTACCTGGCTTCACGAATACGCGAGCCACAGCGGCCTTACGACGACCTACGGTGTTTACAACTTCCATAATTTTTACTTAATCTCGTTTAATTTAATCTCCTTAGGATTTTGTGCCACGTGCGGGTGTTCTGCAGCAGCATAAATCTTTAGGTTTTTCAACATAGCCTCTCCGAGGCGAGTCTTAGGTAGCATACCCTTGACAGCTTTCTCGACAACGAATGTCGGTTTTCTACTAAGGAAATCAGCTGGAGTAGCGAAACGCTGTCCTCCTGGATAACCTGTGTGGCGAACATAGACCTTATCGGTCATCTTCTTGCCTGTCAGCTTCACTTTGTCAGCATTGATAACAATGACATAGTCACCGCAATCAACGTGTGGAGTGTAGCTCGGCTTGTGCTTACCGCGTAGGATCTTAGCGACCTGCGAAGCAAGACGTCCTAGAACCTCATTAGTAGCGTCGATCACAACCCACTCTTTAGTAGTGTTGTGCGCCGATACTGAGGCCGTTTTGTAGCTTAATGAATCCACTTTGTTTACGTTTAATTTAACTTGTTTGTAATCCAACCCCGCACTATGCGGGTTCGCAAAGGTACGAAAAGTTTTTTGTTTGAGCAACATTTGAAATACTTTTTCACTAAATTTTGATTTTATAGCACCGAGAGCACACCTTATATATATTACAACGGGGTAAATTTCCCTCAAAAAATTCACTTTCTGTCGGTGAATTGTCCCATTTTGTCTAAATTATTAGATTAATTTGTTTTTTGATTATACTTTTGTTCAAACATCAACCCTCGATCAACAATGAAAGCAATACAGAATAGATACATCAACACGGCGATCCACATCGCTATATGGACACTTATATTCCTCATACCACGAATTTTAATCTCGCTATCGGGATCGGACGTACCTAAGATATCCATAGGCAATATAGTTAGCATAGTATCGCTTATATCCATCTTCTATCTGAACCACAGGTTTCTTGTAGACAAATACCTATTCAAGGGGCGATTCACACTATTTTGCATCTGGAACATCGCTTTTATTGCAATTGTATGCTCATGTATATACCTACTACACAACAACTTGATCTGGGAACGGAACATGGATTTTATCGCATCGAACCCCAAGCGTATGATGCACCATCTGCGCATTGTTCTGAGCCTACAATCTCTACTTCTGATATGCAGTGCAGGGGCAAGCATAGCCATAAAATCTGTTATTAAGGTCTACGAAACTCGCACAATGGTGCAGGAGATCGAGAAGGAGAAGACCAAGGCGGAGCTTCAACATCTAAGGAGTCAACTCAACCCGCACTTTCTGTTCAACACCATGAATAATGTCTATGCACTCACAGCCTTTGACCCTGAGCGTGCACAGCTCTACATCCACAAACTTTGCGAGATGATGCGCTATCAGCTCTACGAGTCGAATCAGGAGTTTATCCCCCTGAGCAAGGAGATCGTCTTCATGAATAACTACTGCGAGCTAATGGCGCTGCGTCTACCCAAGCACGTAAAGCTTTCGGTCAGAATGCCCGAACTTAGCGAGTGTGCTCAGATTGCCCCCCTACTATTCATCTCCTTGATCGAGAATGCGTTCAAGCACGGAGTGAGCAGCCGTGAGGAGTCATACATAGACATTGAGCTCACGTATTCGAACTCTCAGGTTGAGCTCACGGTCAAGAACTCCTACCACCCGAAGAGCGATGATAGCGGCTCTGGGATAGGAATTAGCAACCTGCACCGCCGACTAGAGTTGATCTACCCTGACTCGCACAGCATTCTAACTGATGTGCACGAAGGAGAGTACATCACCACACTGACAATTAAAAATATTTAGCACCATGATACGCACTATCGCTGTTGATGATGAACCCCTAGCGCTTCAACTAATATGCTCCTACATCGAAAAGATCCCATACCTCGAACTTGTGGGTAGCTACGACAATGCCTTCGAAGCAAAAGCTGCAATAGAGAGTGGCGGCATCGACCTTGTTTTTCTCGACATTCAGATGCCCGATCTCACGGGTATTGAGATGGCATCAACCATTGATACGTTCCAAACGAAGGTGGTATTTGTCACCGCCTACGATAGTTTTGCACTTGATGGGTTCCGTGTCGATGCGATAGACTACCTACTCAAACCCGTCGACTTTGCCACATTCACCAAATCGGCACAAAAAGCTCAGCGACTAATAGAGCGCATGGGCGACACAACAGCGCCCGATCATATCGTTGTTAAGTCAAATTATAGGCTCATAAAGATTAATTGCGATCAGATTCTCTACATTGAATCTCTGCGTGACTATGTTGTCATTGTCCTCGAAGATGGGTCGGAGATAAAGACAATCTCGACGATAAAGAGCATGGAGGCAAATCTTCAATCCCCTCCATTCTATCGCATTCACCGCTCTTTCATAGTAAATATCAACAAGATAAGCGTCATCGAACGCCGAACAATTATATTCGGACGTAAGCAGATACCCATATCAGACAGCTACTGGGATTTAGTCGCCAACAAGATAGGTGTATAGGATAAAACTTATAGTTGCATAAAATATATATATAATTTTTATAGTAATCTTCCCCCACAACTCCATACTTTTGCATCAGAATTAAGAGTCACAACTCCAGTCAACTGGCATAATAGTTGAACAGAGCATAGTGGCTATATAAACAAATATAATCTTAAAAAAATAGCAAAACGATGGAGACAATTATCAATTCACAACTACCTGAGTTCAGTGTACAATCATTCCACGAGGGAGAGTTCAAGACAGTAACAAACAACGACCTACTAGGCAAATGGGCGATCCTATTCTTCTACCCTGCCGACTTCACATTTGTGTGCCCTACCGAGCTGGTAGATATGGCTGACAAGTACGAAGAGTTCAAGAAACTAGGTGTTGAGATCTACTCTGTGAGCACTGACTCTCACTTCGTTCACAAGGCTTGGCACGATGCATCGGAGAGCATCCGTAAGATTTCGTACCCTATGCTTGCCGACCCAACGGGTGTACTATCACGTGCGTTTGGAGTGATGATCGAAGAGGCAGGTATGGCATACAGAGGTACTTTCCTGGTAAATCCAGAGGGTCAAGTCAAGATCGCTGAGATTCAAGACAACGCCATAGGTCGCAACGCTGATGAGCTTCTACGTAAGGTTAAAGCTGCACAATTCGTTGCGTCGCACGATGGTGAGGTGTGCCCTGCAAAGTGGCAAGAGGGCGAGCAAACACTAAAGCCAAATATCGATCTAGTAGGTAAAATCTAAGACTCAGAACGATGCTAGATAGTGCAATTAAAGAGCAGATAACATCTCTCTTTGCAGATCTAAAATCACGATATACATTCAAAATAGATATTCACCCTCAGCATCCTAAGGGGGCTGAGTTGGTGGATATGCTAAATGATGTCGCTTCGTGTTCGGATCACATAGAGTGCCATGTTGAGTCGGGTGAGGCGCTAGCCTTCTCGATTCTTAGAGACGACAACCCAACAGGAATTTCTTTTAGAGCCGTGCCTAATGGCCACGAATTTACCTCGCTACTTTTGGCGATTCTAAACTCAGAGGGGAAGGGTAAAAACTTGCCCGATGAGTTCACCTCAAAGCGAATTGCGTCGCTAAAGGGTGATATAAAACTCTCTACCTACATGTCGCTGACGTGTACTAACTGCCCAGATGTTGTGCAGGCACTCAACGCCATGGCGCTCATAAACCCTAACATTCAGCACGAAGCGGTCGATGGCTCAATATACAAAGACGAGGTGGAGGGGCTAGGAATTCAGTCTGTGCCAACGGTATATGCCGACGGCGAGCAACTCAGCGTTGGACGAGCTACTCTCACTCAACTTCTCGACAAACTAGAGCAGAAGTATGGTGCAGAGTCATCAAGCGAAGAGACTCAGATCCAGGAGTTCGATGTTCTCATAGCTGGCGGTGGCCCCGCAGGCTCTACGGCAGCAATCTATCTCGCTCGCAAGGGTTTGAACGTGGCAGTAATTACGGATCGTAGCGGAGGGCAGGTCAATGAGACTCTCGATATTGAGAATATCCCATCGATTCCTCTCACGACAGGACCACAGCTCGCTGGCGACCTCCGAAAACACATGGACAAGTACTCGATCGATGTGAGGGAGAATCGCACTATCGAGCGTGTGGAGAGCACTACGCAGTGCAAAACGCTCTACATCAAGGGTGGCGAGATCTACCGTGCGCCATCGCTCATAATCACCACTGGTGCCTCGTGGCGCAGACTCGGTGTTGAGGGCGAGGAGAACTATATGGGACGTGGTGTGGCTTTTTGTCCGCACTGTGACGGGCACTTCTACAAGGATAAGCGAGTGGCGGTGATTGGCGGTGGAAACGCTGGTGTTGAGGCCGCAATCGACCTGGCAGGTATCTGCTCAAAGGTTACGCTCATTGAGTTTATGGAGGAGTTGCGTGCCGACAGTGTGCTTCAAAAGCGCCTGAGGAGCCTACCAAATGTTGAGATAAAGACCAACTATCTCACAACGAGAATCGTTGGCGATCAGAGCAGAGTCTCGGCAATAGAGCTACAAGATCGCTCGACAGAAAAGATCGAACAGCTTGAACTTGAGGGCGTTTTCGTTCAGATTGGGCAGGTGGCAAACTCTTCGATTTTTGCGGAGAGTGTCGACACAAACAACCGAGGAGAGATCATCGTTGATCGCAACGGACGCACATCGGAGCAGGGTATCTACGCCGCAGGAGATGTTACCGACGTGACATACAAGCAGATCGTAATCTCAATGGGTGAGGGTGCAAAAGCGGCACTTGCGCTATTTGACGATCGAATGAGAGCGGATATTTAGATCTGATACCACCACTAAAACATAAGAGGGCGATTAACAAGTTCCCTCTTAACTAAGAGTGTGAATAGCGAGTCAGTTTTGGGGCTTCGTGCAGGCTCTCAAACCGCAGTTTACTTAGGTAAATGAGGATTTGAGAGACAAGGGAAGTGCCAAAAATGACTTGCTAGGCATGCTCTTGCGTATTACGAAAATATCGATCCAATACAAGTAGTGAGATCAGTTTTTCACGCTTTCGATTGCGGAACTGCGCCACCCACTCATTTGCGTTGCGCACTATCTGCAGAGCCTCATGCTCATTGTCGATATAGTACTTTAGGCGTTCTTCTAGGTCGGAGTAGTCGGCCTTGATCTCAATGTAGTGGTAATTTGGAATCAACCGCCCCTCCATGAACCACGTCTCACATGTCGGGCGAGGCATCACGGCGATGGAGTTCGATGCCATCACCCACTTCAGATTGCTCGCCACATCGTTGCCCTCAAGAGCCATAACGAACTTATACTTAAAGTGATCGCCAATCGAGATCATCGGCACTCGCCACTGGGGATTGTGCATCTGCCCAACCTCACCCGCATCAACAAGAGGAGAGTTGTAGCACTTCTCGAAAAAGTCGATACGTCTAGGTTTATAGGCTATTTCACCCCGAAAAATCGCCTTATCTATCTTCTCAGCATAGGGTGTGGTATCCTTCACAAAGGTGAAGTGGCGCACCTTATCCATATTTAGCAAGACAGAATTTTGGTTCTCCTGAGCCAGTGGACGAGACTTCACAATGGATGGGTACTCCTGCAAATCAACCACATCACCAAAAGCAAACATCAACTTCAGATCCCCCGAAAAGTAGCGCAAATACTCATAAGAGTCGAAAAAATAGACCGATTTATAGCTCTTCGTGTACTTAAAATCGCATAACGACATCGCCTCACTCGCTAAGGGAGTATGCTCTCGGAGTTTGCAATAGTACTCCGCACGATCGATGATATAATCACGATCTGCACGAGAATCTATTCTCCTGAGAAGCGCTTCACGTGCCCTACGAGATAGGCTCTTAGGGCATATATAGTACCTCGCAAAGTTCCTCAGGTAGTAAGCTGCCTTGCTATTTTTTCCGCTCTTAAGGAGATATTTTAGCGTTTTGCTCTTCATTTTCGTTAATCAAATAGAGCTGCCCAAACACTCTCATGTTGGGCAGCTCAAGGTATAGTTGACTTGTTTATTAGCAGCTCTTTGCAACCTCGCGGATAAGCTCCACATCCGATGCATCTGATGCCATTACATAGTTATATGACTCAATGATCTTGCTCTCAGCCATCTTAGCAAACACCTTTGCCGACGACGCATAGCTCTCACACTTAGTAGCTTGACGAAGAAGCAAGTGAGTGATGATGATGTGACCAGCGCTCTCAACCAATCTACGTGCATGGAAATCTTTGTATCCGTGCGACTCCTTATCGATTGTCTCAACCTTCTCAATCATCTCCTCTAGCTTAGAGCGAAGCTCTACCATGCGCTCCTTGATAGGTTTCAATTTGCACTCGCACTCCTCCTGCTCGTAAGCCGTGATCTGCTCTACGAAAGTACCCTTAGTAATTGCGTTAATCGCCGCAACGACCTGCAACTGAGAGGTTCCCTCATAGATATTCATGATACGTGCATCACGATAGTGGCGCTCACATGCGTAGTCTTTCATGAAGCCCGAACCTCCGTGAATCTGCACCGAATCGTAAGCCAACTGGTTAGCGTACTCCGAAGAGAATAGCTTAACGAGTGGCGTAAAACCATCAGCTAGACGGATGTATGACTTCATCTCCTTGCGCTCGTCACCCTCCAAAGAGCGTTCGTGCGAGATGTGCATATACTGCTTATAGATCTCCACAAAGCGAGTTGTTTCATAAAGCAGAGCACGTGCACCCTGTAACTTAGCCTTCATGTTCGATAGCATCTCCGCAACGGCAGGGAACTCGATGATCGCCTTACCGAACTGAGCACGCTCGTGAGCATACTTCAGCGCCTCACGGAATGCCGCCTCACATAGACCAATCGACTGAGCACCAATACCCAAGCGAGCAGCGTTCATCAGCGACATTACATATTTGATGAGTCCCATACGACGATCACCCACTAGGCGTGCTGGTGCGTTCGTAAATACTAGCTCACACGTTGGAGAGCCCTTGATACCCATCTTATTCTCGATACGGCGAACCGTAACTCCTCCGTCACGCTTGTGGTGAACCAACATCGAGAGACCACGTGCATCGGTAGTACCCTCCTCGGTTCTAGCCAACACTAGCGAGATCTCACCATCACCATTTGTGATGAATCGCTTAACACCATTCAACAGCCACATTCCCTGCTCCTCGCACCATGTAGCCTTTAGCATCACAGCACCAAGGTCCGAACCTGCGTCTGGCTCCGTGAGGTCCATTGCACACGTCGCACCAGCCGAAACCTCAGGTAGGAACATCTGCTTGATCTCCTCCGAAGCGAACTCGTTGAGTGTCTCAGCGCAATCCTGCAGACCCCAGATATTCTCAAATCCAGCATCGGCACGCGACACCATCTCGTTTGCCATTACGAAGCACACCAAAGGCATGTTCAAACCGTCGAAACGGCGTGGAAGGCTCATACCAAACAATCCTGCTTGAGTCACAGCTTTGATGTTCTCAACCGTTCCCGAAGCGTAGACAACTCGTCCGTTCTCTACACTTGGGCCCTCGTGATCGACACCCTCAGCGTTTGGAGCAATGGTCTCGGCACACACCTCACCCACGATCTCCAACACACGCTTATAGCTATCCATTGCATCCTCAAAGTCCGTTGGTGCACCCTCATACTTATCTTTATCTGCGAAGCCTCGCTCGTTGAGCTCCACGATTTTGCGCATCAATGGGTGCTCTAGGTGAAACTCTAGGTCTTTATTATCAAAAAAGAAATTTTCCATGGTTACTTTGAGTTTTGTTTGTAATACTTAATCATTTTAGGGATCACCTCATTAATGCTTCCCGTGATTGCATAGTCCGCAATTTTGTGGATTGGAGCATCAGCATCAGAGTTGATCGAGATAATCATAGCCGACTGATCCATACCTGCAACGTGCTGAATTTGACCTGAAATACCACATGCGATGTAGAGCTTAGGGCGAACCGTAACTCCCGTCTGGCCAATCTGGCGTGCATGCTCAGCGAAGCCTGCATCAACCGCTGCACGGCTAGCACCAACCTCACCACCTAGCACCTCAGCTAGTTCGTGAACGAGCTTGAAGTTCTCCTTAGAGCCTACACCATAACCTCCAGCCACGACAACTGTCGCACCCTTGATATTGATCTTGCGCTCCTCGATGTGGCGATCTAGGATCTCAACCACAAGGTCTGCGTCCGTGATAAAGCTCTTCCAGTCGATCTGCTTGATCTGCGCCTGACCTACGGTTGGAGCGTACTCCTTACGCATCACACCCTCACGCACTGTCGCCATCTGTGGGCGGCAATCAGGGTTGATGATCGTAGCGATGATATTTCCACCAAAAGCTGGGCGAATTTGGTATAGAAGATTCTCGTACTCCTTCTTTGTCTTTGGGTCTGTGTGACCTCCGATCACTAGCTCCGTACAGTCTGCCGTTAGTCCGCTATGCAGAGCCGACGAGACTCTAGGTCCTAGATCGCGACCTATGCTTGTGGCACCAAACAGAACAATCTGAGGCTGTTCCTGCTCGATTACCCCTTTAAGTACCGATGTGTGAGGCAGAGTGCGGTATGGGGCGAAGATCTCATCTTGAGCCGTCCACACCGTGTCTACTCCATACTTTGCAAGCTCAGCGTGGAGCTCCTCGCTCAAAGAACCAATGACAACAGCATCTAGATCTACCTTGAGCGTGTTAGCAAGTTCGCGCCCCTTCGTTAGGAGCTCCATGCTAACATCTGCTGCAGCTCCATTCTCGAGCTCTATATATACAAATACATTATTCATGATATTGTGTCTTTAACCGAGAGTGTGCCCCTCGATGAGTTCAACCATTAGTTCATTGATGTCAGAATCAGATGCTGTGAGCGCCTTCGACTCCTTGGCTTGGAAGACCACATTCTCGATCTTCTTAACCTTTGTTGGAGAGCCCGTAAGACCTAGCTGATCGTGATCTGGATCGATATCCGCTGCGCCCCACTCCGTGATGCGAAGATACTCCTTCGCCTCGGCCATCTTAGCTGCCGCAGAGTCAGGATTAGCTGCAATCTCCGATGTAGCCATTGCGTTCTTGAACTTCATCACACGTCTAGCGTTGCGAGGACGACACTCTGCCGCCGAAGCGTTCACGGTCATGACCATCGGTATTGGTGATTTTACAACCTCCACACCATGCTCTAGGCGACGCTTGATAGTGATTGTTTTAGCATCGACAGCCAAAACCTCCTCAGCGTAGGTTACTTGAGGTAGGTTCAACTTCTCAGCAACTTGAGGTCCAACCTGAGCTGTGTCACCATCGATCGCTTGGCGACCCGCCACGATAACATCAACCTCCATATTGGATAGTGCCTTAGCCAAGGCGTAAGATGTTGCAAGGGTATCAGAACCTGCAAACTCACGACCAGAGAGCAAATAGCCACCGTCGGCTCCTCTAAAAATTGAATCTCGAATAATCTCTGCGGCACGTTGTGGCCCCATCGTCAAGATGTGAACAGTTGATCCAGGGCATGAATCTTTGAGTCGCAAAGCGGCCTCTAGGGCGTTAAGATCCTCAGGGTTGAAGATCGCTGGCAGAGCCGAGCGATTCACGGTTCCCTCAGGAGTCATAGCATCCTTGCCTACATTGCGTGTGTCGGGCACTTGTTTTGCCAACACTACAATCTTCAGCGTGTTTTCCATAGGTATTTTAGGGTTTTAGGGTTATAAAAAATGAGCCATTTCTTTGCTATTAAAAAATAGTAAAGAGATGGCTCAAATAACTAACTATATGTTTCGTAATTTATTACCTCACAACAGTGTGATCTCGGTCTGGTCCTACCGAGACGATGCGTACTGGTACGCCTGTTTCTCTCTCTATAAACTCAATGTATTGCTTAAACTGAGCTGGGAACTCCTCATAACTCTTCGCTAGGCGTAGATCGCTCTGCCACCCTGGAAGCTCCTCATAAACTGGTACTAGTTCGCCAGTGATCTCATAAGGGAATCTGTCGACTCTCTGTCCATCGATCTCATAGCCAACACACACCTTGATAGTCTCGAAGCTATCCATAACGTCGCCCTTCATCATGATGAGCTGCGTCACGCCATTTATCATGATCGAGTACTTCAACGCAACAAGATCCAACCAACCACAACGGCGTTTTCTTCCTGTCACAGATCCAAACTCACGTCCAATCGTGCAGAGTGCATCGCCCGTCTCGTCGAATAGCTCGGTTGGGAATGGTCCACTTCCTACACGTGTGCAATACGCCTTGAAGATACCGTAAACCTCACCAATCTTGTTTGGAGCGATACCCAAGCCCGTGCACACACCCGCACATATCGTGTTAGACGACGTAACGAATGGATACGAACCAAAATCAACGTCGAGTAGTGTACCCTGTGCCCCTTCGGCAAGAACGCTCTTACCCTCATCGATGCACTTGTTGATCTCGTACTCGCTATCGATGATAGTGAAGTTCTCAACAAGGAACTCAACTGCCGAGAACCACTCCTTCTCTAGCTCCGTGATATCGTACTCAAAACCAAGACCCTTTAGGATCGCCTCATGGCGCGCCTTACGGTTCTCGTATATTGCTTTAAAATCTTTGCTTAGTAGGTCACCAACACGCATACCGTTGCGACTGATCTTGTCGGTATATGTTGGGCCGATACCCTTACCTGTGGTACCGATCTTATCGCTACCCTTAGCCGCCTCATACGCTGCATCGAGGATGCGGTGCGTTGGCAGGATCAGGTGAGCCTTCTTTGAAATCTGTAGTCTTTGAGTCAAATCGTGGCCACTTGCTGCTAGGCCCTGAATCTCCTCACGGAAGAGGACAAGATCAAGAACTACTCCGTTTCCTATGATGTTAATCTTGCCACCCTGAAAAATTCCTGATGGAATAGAGCGCAGGATATACTTCTCCGAGTTAAACTCCAGGGTGTGACCCGCATTTGGTCCACCTTGGAAACGTGCAACAACTTGATACGATGGTGTGAGAACATCAACAACTTTCCCTTTTCCTTCATCGCCCCATTGCAGGCCTAAAATGACATCTACTTTTTTCATTTCTATTAATTTTCGTGCTTTCGTTGCGCAAAAAACAAATTTTGCTTTCAAATATACAAAAAAACATTTGATTTACACAACAAAAGTGTAATATTTCTTGACTCTTTTTTTTATTCACACCCTGAACACTAGCGCAAAAGGTGCTACACGCACAGATTCAGCCACACCAATCCATGCTCTAAACTGAGGGGAACACACCTCTCCAATATCACGATATTGTCCCACAACCAAACGATTGCAGGACAACAATATACTATTCTCTAAACACCTAATCTTAGCAAAGGTGATCGTTCACGTAGTTCTCTTATATATTTATGTTATCGTCAGAGTCGCGTGATTCGTTGCCTTCGTCTGTATCTTGCAACTCATCCGACCCTTTGATCTCTTCGTCGTAGTAATCCTTGAAGTCATCCTCATGCACGGCCTCATCGATCTTCACATCGATCTTAACCATGTATGCGATATCCTCTGTCTCGAACGGAACTGCATAAAAGAAGTCTCCGTTAGGTTTATCTATCCTCACCATAGATTCTGCAAAACCCTTCGGATTTGCCAATTTCACTGCCTCTTGTAGCTCCGCAGTTAGGTTATTAAAACTTGCAACAATGTGTTTCTTACGAACAGTCGGTCTAGTCATAAATTATTCTTTGTTTCTTTTTCTTATAAACTTTCGTGAAAGTACCTTAAATTTTTTGCAATTATACGCAAAATTTGTCTATTGCAAACACTCTAAAATTTTTTTTTATAATTTTTTTTGACACCACCGCACTTTTACCTCAAAATAGCTATCTTTGACCCAATATATCGTGACATTTTTTTAGAGTATGAGCACCAAAAGAATCGAAGAGCTAAGAGATCAGCTCAATGAACACAATAATAGATACTATGTAGAGAACTCTCCCTTGATTTCGGATCAAGAGTACGATCATCTACTTCGTGAGTTGCAGGAGCTAGAGGCAAAACACCCCGAGCTCCACGACCCAAACTCCCCAACATCTCGTGTGGGTAGCGACCTCACATCGGAGTTCGAGAGCGTAAAGCATCGCTACCCTATGCTCTCGCTATCGAACACATACTCTATGGAGGAGGTCCAGGACTTTATCACTCGCTCCGAGAAGCAGATAGCCAAGAGCGAGTATGTGTGTGAGCTAAAGTTCGACGGGACGGCAATCTCACTCACCTATGAGAATGGCGAGCTGGTTCGTGCCGTCACACGTGGCGATGGCACGCAGGGAGATGATGTCACAGCAAATGTGCGCACTATCCGTTCAATACCGCTAAAGCTAAAGGGCGAGGGGTGGCCTTCACTTTTTGAGATCAGGGGCGAGATCATGATGCCTTTTGATGTTTTTGATCGTCTCAACCAGGAGCGAATAGAGGCGGAGGAGCAACCATTTGCCAACCCACGCAACGCAGCGGCAGGGACGCTCAAGCAACAATCCTCGGCGATAGTTGCTAAGCGAGCTTTGGACTGTGTGCTCTATCAAGTCATGGGCGAGAGCCTACCCTTCACATCGCACTGGGAGAGCCTTCAAGCGATCAAGCAGTGGGGATTCAAGATGGGTGAAGGCGCTAAGCTCTGCTATTCGGAGTCTGAGATCGAGCAGTTTATCAACGACTGGGACAAAAAGCGCCACTCGCTACCGTTCGCAACGGATGGTGTAGTGATAAAGGTGAATAAATATGTAGATCAACGTGAGCTTGGCACAACGGCAAAAGCTCCACGCTGGGCTGTCGCCTACAAATTCAAGGCGGAGCAGGCGTGCACCAAACTCCTGAGCGTTGATTTTCAGGTTGGACGCACGGGGGCGATAACTCCTGTCGCTAACCTCGAAGCGGTGCAACTCGCTGGCACAACCGTAAAGCGTGCATCGCTCCATAACTCAGAGCAGATTGCTGCCCTCGACATTCGCCTCGGCGACATGGTGTGGGTGGAGAAGGGGGGCGAGATAATCCCTAAGATCACGGGGGTTGACACCTCACAGCGCAAAGGTGATAGCACCACATTTGAGTACATCACCTCGTGTCCAGAGTGCGGAACATCGCTTGTCAAAATCGAGGGCGAGGCGAAGCACTATTGCCCGAATCAGAGCAGTTGCCCTCCGCAGATCATTGGTCGCATTATCCACTTCATCCACCGCAAGGCGATGAACATCGATGGGCTGGGCGAGGAGACTATAAAGCTCCTCCACGACGAGGGCCTAGTGCGCAATGTTGCCGATCTGTATGACCTAAAGGCTGAGCAGTTGGCATCGCTGCCACGTCTTGGCGAAAAATCGGCAGAGAATATCATAAGTAGCATCGCCGCCTCAACGAGTGTTCCGTTCCACAGAGTTCTATTCGCTCTGGGCATACGATTCGTGGGTGAGACCACAGCCAAGCACCTAGCGAGCCACTTCATGAGCCTAGATGCCATAGAGGGTGCATCGTCCGAGGAGCTAATTCAGGCGCAAGAGGTTGGGGATAAGATCGCCGTCAGCATATCCGAGTATCTGCACGACAGCGATAATCTTGCGATCATCGAGCGATTGAAAGCTGCTGGCATTGCGACACAAGAGCAAGAAAAAGAGTTGGCATCCAACAAATTGGAGGGCAAAACATTTGTCATATCGGGAAAGTTCACAAACCACAGCCGTGACCAGATAAAGGAGCTCATAGAGCAGAATGGAGGAAAAAATCTCGCTGCCATTTCGGGGAACGTCGATTTCTTCCTGACGGGCGAGAGCGTAGGTCCCTCAAAGCTTCAGAAGGCGAACAAATTGGGCGTTAGGATGATCTCAGAGAGCGAATTTGAGCAAATGCTATCGCCCACCAATTCTGAACCAAAACAGCAAGAAAATTCGGAGGAGAACCTCACGCAAGGCACTCTTTTTTAGAGGAAATCACATTATAAATTTCATAATATAAAATAAAACATTATATTTGTCAAAATAACTAACAATCTATCGAGTATGAGTATATTTCGCAAGTTCCCTACAACATTCTGGGTGGCAAACGCCATCGAACTATTTGAGAGATGGGCATGGTATGGCTTTTTCATGCTATTTGCCAACTACCTAACGAGCTCTAGCGACCTTGGTGGTTTGGATTTCTCACAGTCTCAGAAGGGTTTTATAATGGGAACAGGAACTGCGATACTATACTTCCTACCTACGCTAACGGGCGCTATTGCCGATAGGTTTGGCTACAAAAAGATCCTATCCATTGCGTTTCTGATCTACACCTCGGCATTTCTTCTGATGCCCATGTTCGACAGCTTCGTGGGGGTTTTCCTCATATTCTTATACCTAGCTTTGGGAGCAGCGCTATTCAAGCCAGTAATCACAGCCACAATAGCTAAGACCACGACCGACGAGACCGCATCCATTGGATTTGGACTCTTCTACATGATGGTGAATGTAGGGGCGTTCTTCGGACCTATGGTGACTCTGCTATTCAAGGGTGGCGATTCACACCTCATATTCTACGTATCGGCAGGGGTCATAGCTCTAAACTTCATCCTACTACTCTTCTACAAAGAGCCAAAGAGGGAGATCCTGCAAAAGAGCGACGAGACCCTCATGCAGGCATTTGGCAAGATCTTCCACAACATGGTCACGATCCTATTCAAGGATCGCAAGTTCATCCTCTTCCTGCTTATTGTGTCGGGATTCTGGACCATGTACAACCAACTCTTCTTCACACTGCCAGTGTTCATATCGCAGTGGGTCGACACGAGCAGTCTATACAACTTTTTCCACACATACATTCCATTCCTGAGTGAAAACTATAGCGTAGAGCCTGGTGTGATGGATGCCGAGTTTGTAACAAACCTCGATGCTATGTACATTATCCTGTTGCAGGTTATCGTCTCTAGCATTGTGATGCGACTCAAACCGCTCCACTCGATGATCTCAGGCTTTTTGGTCTGCTCTATAGGTATGTCTCTCACACTATTTTCACAAGATGTTACCTTCACGATGGTTGCGATCTTGATCTTTGCGCTGGGCGAAATGGCAGGCTCACCAAAGATCACCGAGTATATCGGACGCATCGCCCCTCACGACAAGAAGGCGCTGTATATGGGATACTCATATATACCAGTCTTTTTGGGTAATTTCTTCGCAGGATTCATATCGGGAGGTGTCTACCAAAAACTCTCAGACAAGGTGACATTCACACACCAGTTCGCACAAGAGAGAGGGCTTGAGATAGCCGAGGGGCTATCCAGCAACCAGTACTTCAACGAGGTTGCCCGTCAGGTGGGGCTTACACCTAGGGAGCTAACCTCACAACTTTGGGAGCAGTACCACCCATCTAAGATGTGGTATGTGGTACTCGCCATTGGGCTTTTCTCCGTTGTAATGCTATTTTTGTATAACCGCTACATATTAAAAGAGAAGTAGAAAGATGCTAAAAAAATTACGAGTTCTGTTAGCGAGCGTTAGCCTAGTGCTTTTAACGCTCGCCTTCCTCGATTTTACGGGGACCATTCACAAATTCATGCTATGGATCATAAAGATCCAGTTCGTTCCAGCTGTACTAGCGCTCAATGTTGTCGCTATTGTGGCTATCGTCCTACTTACGCTACTCTTTGGACGTGTATACTGCTCTGTGCTCTGCCCATTGGGGGTGATGCAGGATGCCAGTAACAACCTCTCCTCTCGTCGAAGTAAGAAGCTAAAGTTTAGATTCAAGTACTCTAAGGCGTGCTCATACGCTAGATTCGGAGTCTTAGCTCTATTCATTGCAGCAGCAGTTGCAGGCATTGGCTCCATCATAGCGGTTCTGGAGCCTTACAGCGCTTTTGGTCGTATCGTATCGACTCTTCTCGCCCCAATATGGCAGTGGGGAAACAACATCTTGGCATACTTCGCTGAGCGTGCCGACAGCTACGCATTCTACACCGAGGAGGTGTGGCTAAAGAGCGTGGGAGGTCTAGTTTTGGCCATTGCGACCTTTGCTGTTGTGGGTATCTGGTCGTGGAAAAAGGGACGAGCATACTGCAACACGATCTGCCCTGTGGGTACTGTGTTGGGCTATCTCTCAAAACTATCGCTACTCAAGCCTAGATTCGATGAGGCTAAGTGTACGAAGTGTGGGCTTTGCGAGAAAGGGTGTAAATCCTCATGTATTGACGCTCAGAGCATGACCATCGACTCATCTCGCTGCGTAACGTGCTTCAACTGCATCGAGAATTGCAAGTTTGGAGCTATGAGCTACTCTGCCAAGTGCAAAAAAGCTCAGTCAGCAGAGCCTAAAGCGTCGGATAGTTCACGTCGTGCATTTATGACCACCTCGATGATCTTCGCCACTACGGCAGCCGTGCAGGCGCAAAAGATCAAGGTTGATGGCGGTCTTTCGGTAATCGTTGACAAGAAGGTGCCAAAGCGCACAGCTCACATAACACCTCCAGGATCGAAGAGTGCACGCAATTTCGCATCGAAGTGTACGGGGTGTCAGCTCTGTGTTACGGTCTGCCCAAATATGGTTCTGCGTCCATCGTCCGACATTATGCGCTTCATGCAACCTGAGCTCTCGTTCGAGAGAGGTTTCTGTCGTCCAGAGTGCAACAAGTGCTCGAAGGTGTGCCCATCGGGAGCTATTCAGAGGATCTCTCATGCCGACAAAACAGCTACATCGATCGGAACAGCAGTTTGGATCGAGAAGAACTGCCTATCGGCAGATGGCGAGATTGTCTGCAATGCGTGTGAGCGTCGCTGCCCAAGTGGAGCGATTCAGATGGTGAGCTACAAGGGTGGCTCAATCAAAGTTCCAGCAATAGACCCTGAGCGCTGCACGGGGTGTGGTGGTTGCGAGTATGTCTGCCCATCGAACCCATATAGCGCAATATATGTTGAGGGATCAAATCGTCACAGAACAATCTAACGAGAGGCTAAAAGTATGGAAAATTCAAAGAAAAATATAAATCGTAGAGATTTTTTGAAGATAGCGGGCGCTGGGCTCGCATCAGTAGCTGCAGCCTCGACTGTGGGTTGTGGCTCAGAGCAATCGAGTGGCACGGAGCAGCGTGGTGGCACGGCAACAACTGAAGTGCCTAAGGGGCAGATCACACGTGCAAACGTCGAGGGGACAAACCCTGAGATCTCACTGCTCGGTTATGGATGTATGCGTTGGCCACTGATCGAGGGCGCAAAACGAGGTGAAAACCCTATCGACCAAGAGGCTGTGAACGAGCTAGTGTCATACGCCATTGAGCATGGGGTCAACTACTTCGACACATCGCCTGTATATATTCAAGGTTGGAGCGAAAAATCTACGGGAGAGGCGCTCAGTCGCTTCCCTAGGGAGTCGTACTTCATCGCCACCAAGATGTCGAACTTCTCGCACTACAGCTATGAGGACTCGGTGAAGATGTACCAAAAATCGATGAAGGAGCTCCAAACCGACTACTTCGACTACTACCTTGTGCACAACGTAGGGCGAGATATGGAGACATTCAACGCACGTTTCATCGACAACGGAGTGCTCGATTTCCTCATGGAGGAGCGCAAGGCTGGACGCATTCGCAAACTTGGGTGGTCATTCCACGGAGTGCAGGAGTGCTTCGATGAGATTTTGGCTCTTCACGACAAAGTACACTGGGACTTTGTGCAGATACAGCTCAACTACGTAGACTGGCGCCACGCAACGGGTGCGAATATCAACGCCGAGCACCTCTACACAGAGTGTCGCAAGCGTAATATCCCAATGATTATCATGGAACCACTCCTGGGTGGTCGCCTAGCCAAACTCCCTGAGCACATCATCAACCGCCTCAAGGAGCGTGATCCAAACGTGAGTCCTGCGTCGTGGGCGTTCCGCTATGCTGGCTACAAGCCAGGAGTTTTCACCGTACTTAGTGGTATGACATACCTAGAGCACTTGCAGGATAACATCCGCACCTATTCACCTCTGAAGCCTATAACACCAGAGGAGGAGATCTTCCTCGAAGATACGGCTCAGTTGATTATGAACTACCCTACGGTGCCGTGTAACGACTGTAAGTACTGCATGCCGTGCGAGTATGACCTAGATATTCCAGCTATCCTGCTGCACTACAACAAGTGCGTGAACGAGGGGAATATCGCCCAAAACAGGTTAGATCCGAACTACGCTGAGGCTCGCCGCACATACCTCGTAGGCTATGAGAGGGCTGTTCCTCGCGAGCGTCGTGCGGATAAGTGTACGGGTTGCGGCAAGTGTAATCCGCACTGTCCACAAGGTATCGACATACCTAAGGAGATTGCACGTATCGATGCCTACATCGATCAACTAAAGCAGAAAAAAGCTTAATAAACACCTTAGTCACAACCTCTTGGCTGGGGTTGTGACTACTATAATTATAACATTAACGATTATGAACATGCTATTTATTGGAGGGTTTGGAATGCAGGAGATTATACTCATTCTACTCATTGTGGTGATATTTTTTGGAGGCAAGAAGATTCCAGAGCTAATGAAGGGGATCGGCAAAGGTGTCAAGAGCTTCAAGGACGGTATGAACGGCAACGACACGGACACCGAGGAGAAGACAACTCAAACAAAAGATAAGGAGTCTAAGGAGTAGAGCCACATGAGCAGTTCTGAGGAGTCTACAACTGGGGCATCATTCTGGGATCACTTCGATGTATTGAGGGGTGCTATCCTGAGGATCATCATAGCCATGCTGATAGTCGGAGCGGCGGCATTCTTGCTAAAAGATGCCCTCTTCGAAGTGATACTTGCACCCAAAAGTAACGACTTCATCACCTATCGACTTCTCGACAACGCCACTCAGATGGTGGTCGAGGATGCACAGATAGAGCCCCTTGAGGTAACTCTCATCAACACACAGCTCACCGCTCAATTTACGACCCACATCCAGATGGCGATCTATGTGGGGTTCCTGCTCGTATTCCCATACATCCTATTCGAGATCTTTAGGTTCGTCTCGCCTGCGCTCTATGACAATGAGCGACGCTACGCCCTCAGGGTTGTGGGTAGTGGCTACATAATGTTTATGATGGGGGTGGCGCTGAGCTACTTCTTGATCTTTCCGCTCACTCTGCGCTTTTTGGCATCATATCAGGTGAGCCCAGATGTTGAGAACCACATAGTCCTGAGCTCCTACATCGGTACGATGATGATGCTCAATCTGATGATGGGTATCGTCTTTGAGATACCTGTTCTGAGCTGGCTGTTTGCCAAATTGGGCTTCCTCACGGCTGATTTCATGCGCAAGTATCGCAAGCACGCAATAGTTATTCTAATGGTTATATCCGCCATTATCACCCCTACGGCCGACGCTGTGACGCTGCTACTGGTCTGCTTGCCGATGTATCTGCTCTATGAGCTGAGTATATGGATCGTGAGCGTGAGCCAAAAGCCTAGATAGTGGGGCGCGATGCACTATTTTTCCGTTTCATAGTGTGATTTGCAAAGTTTATGTATATTTGCAACATAAACTGACACTATGGATAACATATCAACACAACAGATAATAATACCGCTACTTTTGACTCTCTTTGCAGGCCTTGCAACGGGGATTGGTAGCGCTATCGCATTCTTCGCAAAGAGAACCAACACACGCCTGCTCTCATTCTCGATGGGACTATCTGCGGGGGTGATGATCTACGTATCATTCGCGGAGCTTCTGCACGAGGCTACCCTGTCGCTATCAGCTGAATGGGGCGAGAGAAGTGGCACAGCCCTAGCCGTCGGGGCATTCTTCGCAGGAATACTGATAATTGGCATAATCGACAAACTTGTTCCCTCGGCAGAGAATCCCCACGAGATAAAGGGCGTGGAGGCGATGAACGAGGCACCCAAGAACAGGCGATTGATGCGCACGGGGCTATTCACCGCCCTAGCGATAGGTATTCACAACTTCCCTGAGGGTATTGCAACATTCATCACGGCGGTCGACAACCTATCACTAGGTATCGCAATTGCCATAGCAATAGCGATCCACAACATACCTGAGGGTATTGCCGTATCTATCCCAATATACTACGCCACGGGGAGTCGCAAAAAGGCGTTCAAATACTCCATGCTATCGGGACTTGCCGAGCCTATCGGGGCGATAATTGCGTGGTGGCTACTCATGCCACTCATGAGCGCTACGCTGATGGGTGTTGTTCTGGCTGGGGTTGCTGGGATCATGGTCTTCATCTCGATAGATGAGCTTTTGCCTGCCGCTAGGGAGTATGGCGAGCACCACATATCGATATATGGCTTTATTGTCGGCATGGCGATTATGGCACTGAGCCTACTACTTTTAATTTAATTTTTTTTGATGGAATATCTACTCTTACTCACTGGCCTAGTGATGATCCTAGGTGGTGCAAATCTACTCACTGATGGATCGTCAGCCGTTGCGAAACTGTTTCGCGTACCCGAATTTATCATTGGTCTCACGATCGTAGCTATCGGAACCTCAACACCCGAACTTGTAGTCTCGATAATCTCGGCGCTCAACGACCAGAGCTCCATAGCAATAGGTAATGTGGTGGGATCCAACATCTTCAATGTCTTGATGATACTTGGAATCTGCGCTATTATCAAACCACAACCACTCACTCAGGGCAACATCAGACGAGATGTACCATTTGCGATGGGAGCGGCTTTGCTACTACTGATCTTTACGGGTGGATCGCTCATAGGCATTGGGCAGAGCGACTCGATTAGCCGCATCGAGGGGATAATCCTTCTGGCGTGCTACGTGGGGATAATCTACTACTCGATCAGCAAGTCAAAGCGCACAGAGGCACAGGCAGATCAGAAGATGAAGTACTCGATTTGGGTCTACGCATTGATGATCGTGGGGGGATTACTTGCGCTGATCTTCGGGGGAGATCTATTTTTGAGCAACGCAACCAAAATTGCACGTGCGGCAGGTGTTTCCGACTCCGTGATAGCTATAACGCTGGTGGCAGGCGGTACATCTCTGCCCGAACTTGCAGCATCGCTGGTCTCGATACTAAAGGGTCGCAATGAGCTGGCGTTGGGTAATGTTGTGGGTTCGAACATCGCAAATATCCTGCTCGTTTTAGGCGCTAGTGCAACGATCAGCCCCTTGACAATGGGGTCGATAACGCACATAGATATAGCGATGGTTGTGCTCTCGTCACTTCTCATATTCACATCGGCTTTCACATTCAAGCGCAAAGAAATTGATCGCAAAGAGGGGGTGATCTTCATCGCCATATACGTATCATATATGATATACTTATTCAGTTAACAAAGCGCCTTAAAGAGGATTTTACGGACAAATTTATTCGAATAAATTGTTGGTATTCGAATAAATTTACTATATTTGAAAATAATACAATACATTGGGGCAGTATATTCGCATGCTTGGGATTTATATAATAAAAGAGCGCCAAAATGCGTTATATATTGGAAATTAAAAAGTTAACCTAAATCAATAGAGAGAATTATGAAAAGATTAGGAGTAATATTTGGACTTATATCCCTATTTGCAGCTGCATCGTGCAGTTCGACATACGTTAGCTCAACAGCGGGCTACGGGGATGACCTATACGAAGTGCACGATCAGAAACACATCGCTCAAAAGGAGCTTGCACGCATCGAAGCGCTAAAGGCGCAGGAGCTTGCACGCCAAGAGCGAATCAATGAGATGATCGCAAGCGGCGAGATTCAAATTGTGGATGACTCATACGTGAATCCATACGATGAAATTCTTGCCGATGACTACGAGAGCGCCTATGCTCGTCGACTAGCTGGCTTCTCGTCACCTACCTACAAGATGCCATCGAGCTACTATAACCTGCGTTATGGTGGATCTATGACCTATGCTACGGCATACGACCCTGCGTTCTATAATATTATGGTATCGGGAGATCAGGTGTGGGTTGAGCCGAAGTTCATCACATCGATGTTCGGATCGTGGGGTGCATCCTCATACTACGGTGGTTGGTATGGAGGTTGGGCACCAACGCCTTACTACTCATGGTGGGGGTATCCTCGCTACTCGTGGTGGGATTGGAACTACAACTACTGCTACCACGACTACTGGTATGGTCGCTACCCATACTATGGATATCGCTGGGGAGGACACTACCACCCGTACTACGCACCTCACTACCATTCGTATCGTCCACAGAGACCACACTACGCCTACCGCAAAGACATCGTCAATCGCCCTGGCTATAATGGTTCTACGTCTGGCACACGCTATGTGACAAATTCGGGAGTTAAATCGAGCAGTAGCACAAGATATCGCTACACTGCTCCATCGACTGGAACATCGAATCGCTACTCTACGCGCTCAAGCTCAACATCGTCGGACAGATACAGCAGCGGAAGTAGCACGAGCAGAGGTACGTCAAACTTCAACAGAGGTTCTAGCACCAGCACAAGAAGCAGCTCTTCGAGCAGTTCGTACAACAGAGGTAGCAGTTCATCAAGCTCATCGAGCTCGTATAACCGTGGTAGCTCATCGAGCAGTAGCTCTCGCTCATCGGGTGGCTCTTCATCGAGAAACTCAGCAGGTAGATAGTGCACAAAGGTGCACACCATAGTATAAACAGAAGTATAACAAAATACAGACAGAATGATAAAGAGAATAATAGGTGTAGCTGCACTAAGTCTCTTAGTTACGGCTACACAAGCACAGAGTACGCACACTACATCGGGAGGACTGATGATAGATAAAGATATTATGATGCCCTCAGAGGTTATGGGGCTATCTCGCAACAATTTCGCACTGAGCACAGCTCGCTCAATGGCAATGGGTGGCGCTTTCACATCGCTGGGAGCAGATCTATCGTCGATGTCGATCAACCCCGCTGGTATCGGAATGTACCGCTCAGGGGCGCTGACAATCACTCCGATGATTAGCTCAACGCAGGCGAGCACGCCATCGACTATGAGCTATGTCGACAATAGCGCCACACGCTTCTCGACCGGAAACTTCGGTATGGTGTTCAACACATACGAGGATAGCAAACCGACGATTGTGAACTTTGCAGTAGGATATAACCGCCTAGCGGATCTAAACTACAACTACTCGTTCGCATCGCCAGACAACGGCTCTTCGATTGCCGACGTATTCTCGAAGCAGCTAGACTGGAGAGGTGTTAACGTAAACGACTTCTACAGCGGTGGCAACTGGAACTGGGGCAGGGTCGGCACAATGGACTTCCTCAATGCATTGGGTTACCGTGCAGGTATGGTCGATCAAACTAATGATGGATGGCGACCAACATGGATTGGCAACTCGGCATCTATCGATCACCAGGTGGGCGTTGAGAGCCGTGGTTCTATAGGGGAGTTTGCCTTTACGATGGCTGCCAACTTCTCAAACAAGTTCTACTTGGGTGCTACCTTTGGCATACACAACGTCAAGCAGGAGCTAAACTACTACTACTCGGAGCAGTACTACTACGATCAAGCAAGTACAGCACATGGGCATGGAACAGATCCTTCACTGGAGTATCAGATGCTATACAGCAACATAAACCAAACTTCGATTGTTAGTGGCGCTGGGGTAAACCTAAAGATTGGTGCTATATATCGCCCTACGAAGGCTCTTCGCCTTGGTTTTGCGTTCCACACACCTACGGTCTACACCGTATCGCGCACATACCAAGCAGCGATTGAGACCGAAACCTTCGCCAATAATCACAATCCAAACTCTGGGGTTACACCAGATGCAAATGGATTCATATATGTAAACGAAGTCTCACCTCTTATCGAAGATATTGGCGAGTATGCTTGGACATACTCAACACCGCCAAGACTACTCTTTGGTGCATCATACGCATTTGGCAACAGAGCGATCGTATCGCTCGACTATCAGCGTGACTGGTACAACGGCATAAGAATTGGTGATGGAGTACACAAAGAGGTGTTTCAGAACGATCTGAAGGGAGCTAATACCCTACGCCTAGGTGCTGAGTACAAGCTAACGCCACAGATTGCAGTTCGTGCAGGTGGAGGTTATAGCG
The DNA here is from genome assembly GCA_964370415.1 of uncultured Alistipes sp. Classification (GTDB taxonomy): domain Bacteria; phylum Bacteroidota; class Bacteroidia; order Bacteroidales; family Rikenellaceae; genus Alistipes. The sequence goes on along the minus strand of CAYJIY010000018.1, from coordinate 5,315 downwards.
GCTCTATGTTCCACAGCGATGACTATATTATGCCATCGCCAACGATCAAGAGCAACAACTACTACACAGCGGGACTTGGTTTTGCAGTCACTCCAATGATCTCTATCGATCTTGCGTATATGTACTCAGTGAGTCAAACCACAGACTACTACAGCTTCTACTTCGAGGAGTACACTCCAACGAGTGAGACATATAGCACAAGTGCACTCTATAGCACAAAGTTCAAGCAGCATACAGCATCGCTTGGAATCACATTCAAGCTATAGTCTACCTGAGCCACAGTAAATTTTGAACCGTCATTATTGGCGGTTCAAAATTTAGAATAATATAAATTAACATTTAAATTGTAATACTAAACCTACTATTATTATGAAAGTGAAGTTAATGTTTATTCTACTTGCGACTATGGGTCTATTCGGTTGTAGCGAAGAGCACAAAAACGATCCTATTGAGATAGACTTCGCGCCTATCAGCATCTCGTTTACTGTTCAGGACAGAGCAGGAAACGACCTACTATCACCTCAATATGAGAACAATATACTCAGTGATAGTATCTATATCGTCTACGACAACATGAAGTTTCCGCTAGGCGTAGATATGAGCGAACAGACACAAACACGAGCCTACTACGCACCACTAAGTGGCTTGGAGCACTCAAAATTCGGAAATGACTACTACTTTACGTTTGGTAGTTTCAATGGCGATCAGAACTGGGATGATACATTTGAGGTGCATTGGGGCGATGGCTCAAGCGATAAAATTTCATTTATCAGGAGTTTCTACTGGGAAAGCGATGGCTCTTATCAAATCGGAGACCTGATCCTAATTCTCAACAATAAACACATGGACAATCTAAACATCATACGATAAAATAACGTGAGTTCATATTTAGATAAAGAAGTGGCGAGCAAAATAAATTGCTCGCCACTTTTATTATATAACAACCTCCTATCGTCTCGATCCTCGCCCGATTGGGATTCCCACACCGAACGAAAGGTTCATCATCGTCTGCTCGATAGGAACATACTGCGGAGTCTTGCGTGAGAGAAGCATATCTGTCGCCACGAAGAAGTTTATCCACGAGGGATTAATATTTAGAGCCAAGCCCACAGCGTTTGCGCTATTATCTGCCACAGAGTAGCTACACGCAAGCGACATCCAATCCAGAGGTCGAACATTAGCAACACCCGTAACATTGTGGTAGGTCTTACTGGCCCACACTCTAGCGGTGTAGAGAGCACCAAAGCTGAACATATTATCCATGAGGCTGTATTCAGCGCCTAGGTTCACATTTGTTCTCAGAGATTGAGTTATCGAACTCGCCTCTACGGGTCTAAAGTTAAAATCGTTGAAGCTGAAATCTGGTGCCGAATTCTGCGATGTAGAGATATCAACCCCCGTAAATGTCTGCGTTGCGTTGATTGCTCCCGATGTAACGTGGCTTCGTCCCCAGCTTATAAAACCTAAGTCTACGATCGCTAGCGAGAGCTCCAAATTATCGAGCAGGGCGTAGCTAGCACCCAAATCTATCGCAGCACCATAACCAGCAGGTGCGCTCATTCCATAATCGATAGCGCCCAGATCGTAGGCTATTTGCTGCTTGTCATCGAGCTTTGTAGGCACGTGTAGACCATTTCCTGCAAAGTTTATGCTTCCGTGGGTCTCCACCGACCAGAGTTGATTGCTCAGCGACACGTCGAACTGACTAAACTCAGAATTAGCATAGGCTATACCCATCAAGAACTTAACCCTTGCACCCACATACAATCTATCGCCAAGCATAGGGCGAGAGTAGTTGGCACCAACCTCAACGAATGAACTCACCTCGGCGCTAAAATCTGAGACCGAGCCGCTTTTTCCTATTTTAATGAACTCCACCAGCGATTTTGGGATATTTAAATCCGACTGAGTTCTCAGTCCTAGATCCACCGACCAGAAGCTCTTACCGCCTTTTGTGTAGGCTCCAAAACCGACTAGATTCACTCGCGTATCTACTCCTAGCAGGTTCTCAGTGCTGAGCCCAGAGAGCGAGAGCGACGAGCTCACATCTCTATCGAGGAGCGTGACCAAGCGCCCATTCACAGGGTAGAATATATTGCTGAGGGATAAATTTCCACTAACATTGGCATCAACACCACCCAAGGCAGGCAGATTAATGTAGCCACGCTCAGGTGCAAAGGCAGGGTTCATGAAACCTCGTGAGATAGAGCCCTCCAAAAAGTAATGAGTAGGATTTTGTGCCGAAAGGGCAACACTCATTACACACAAAACTATAATCAAGTAAATTTTTTTCATAACCATCAATTTTATAGAGCAAGACCACCATATCTGTTCAACTGCAGCAATATGACTACATCATAAGCAGCATCCGACGCACTGAGCGACCCACGCTCATAGCTCTTAAAGTTGATCGGAATCTCTATTGTAGACCCATTGATTATTGCTCGCAGATTCTCGCCAGTGATCCTGATCGGCTTGATCGCCGTCACCCCTAGATCCACATCCACATGCCCAAAATCGAGAATTAGCGCTCCCAAGGGGTTATTTGCCACTGGGTTTGTGTACATCGTCAGTGGTATATTATTCTCTATTGTTCCCGTCAACTCAAGGTAGCTGTCTGCATGGTCCAGATCATCTGCAAGCATATCGATAACCACATCGCTGATAGCAATTTGGTCGATATTAACCTTCACTGGCGAGAATGTAACTCCACTTAGGTAGCTCTGTCCCAAAGCAATAAGGGCTGCACCCACACCCTGCGGATCTCGCTCAAAAGCCGCCATGAATTGCGACACAAACTCCTCATCGGTGAGGTTTGCAGATGGCACCAACTCAGAGAATTGATCTCTATATTTTGTTGCTACAAGCCACGCTACTTCGTTTAGCTTTTCGGTGCTTGTCTCCATCTCATCGACAAGTCCGCCCAGCAGATCGGCAGAGTAATCTGTCGATGCGTTTGAGTTGTTGACCAAAAGTGCAACATCTACCTCGCTAATAGTAGTGGGAGTCCATATATCCACTTCGCTGAACACATCGACCACATCCATCGTTGCGTTGTCGTCACTCACAAGATCGGGAAGTCCAAAAACAATTTGAGCCAAAGGCATCTCGATGACAGCCTCACCACCAATGACCAGATTATCGGTGTCGACCTTTGAGAGATCGTAGCTGTCATCAACACAAGAAATTGTTGCTATGGGCACAAGCAACAATAGTAATAACTTATTCATATACACTAAATTAAATAACACACATCGCAAATTTACTTTTTTTTGGCATCTCAACAAATCAAAATCACAAAAATTTACATTAAATTTGCGTTACTATGGAAAAAAGTGAAAATATTGAGCTCAAAGAGCAGGTTGCACTACTGCCCCACGCCCCTGGTGTCTATCAATTCCTCGACAAACAGGGCACAATAATATATGTGGGTAAGGCCAAGGATCTGCGCAAGCGTGTGTCGTCCTACTTCGTTAAGCGGGATGAGCACTCTGCTAAGATCAAGGTGCTCGTGCGCAATATCGCCTCACTTCGCCACATAGTTGTCGATAGCGAGAGCGATGCACTCTTGCTCGAAAACTCCCTAATCAAGGAGAATCAACCGCGCTACAATAGCCTACTCAAGGATGATAAAACCTACCCTTGGATCGCTGTCAAAGCCGAGAATTTTCCACGTGTAGTCTCTACACGACAACTCATAAAGGATGGCTCGCAGTACTTTGGGCCGTATAGCTCGATCGCCACTCAGCGCTCAATCCTAGAGTTTGTGCGAGACGTTATGCCGCTGAGAACCTGCAAACTCAACCTATCACCCGTAGCCATCGCACGAGGGAAATACAGCGTCTGTTTGCAGTACCACCTAGGCAACTGCAAAGCTCCCTGCGTGGGCGCACAAAGCGAGGAGGAGTACTCCGAGCTTGTGACAATGGTCACATCGGTGCTAAAGGGCGACTTGCGCCCCGTCAAGGAGTTCCTCGAACTGGAGATGAACCAAGCCGCTCAGGAGCTAAAATTCGAGGTGGCACAACGATACAAACAGCGCCTTGTTGCGCTGGAGAACTACGCAAGTCGCTCGGTTATTGTCAGCTCTAAGCTGCGTGATATTGATGTTTTCTCGCTACTTATGGATGACGACATCGCCTACTGCAACTTTGTGCGCATACGCCACGGCTCAATTATCGGGGTTAGAACCGTTCGCCTAACACCAGGTGTGGAGGCCGATGAGGCATCGATGCTGACCCTCGCAATACAGTACATCATCGAAAATGCTGGGCGTGGCGAGATTGCTCGTGAGGTTATAGTTCCGCTTCTGCCATCAGCCATTGAGCTATTCGATGGCGTGACTTTCACCATCCCTAAGCGGGGTGACAAGCTCGATTTGCTTGAATTTTCGCTCAAAAACGCACGAATTTATCGTGCCGAGCAGCTCAAAAATCTCGAAATCAAGAATCCAGAGCGCCACACGGAGCGTCTGATGAACGCCATGCAAAAGGAGCTACACCTCAAACGACAACCTCGACACATAGAGTGTTTCGACAACTCTAACTTCCAGGGTACCAACCCCGTTGCATCGTGCGTTGTCTTCCGTGACGGCAAACCATCAAAAAAGGAGTATCGCCACTTCAACATCAAAACGGTCGAGGGGCCCGATGACTTTGCATCGATGCGAGAGATCGTCTATCGCCGATATAGTCGCATCTTGCACGAGGGTGGCGAACTACCCGATCTAATCATTGTCGATGGCGGTAAAGGGCAACTATCGAGCGCCTATGCGGTGCTGTGCGCCCTCGAAATTGAGGATAAAGTCGAGATAGTCGGACTCGCCAAGCGTATCGAGGAGGTATTCTTCCCCAACGACTCCCTACCCTACTACCTATCTCGCACTGGCGAGCCACTAAAGGTTGTCTGTCATATTCGAGATGAAGCACACCGTTTCGGCATTACTTTCCACCGCCAAAAACGAAGCAATGCATTCATCAACAGCCAACTAGAGCAGATAGAGGGCATCGGCTCAAAGTCTGTCACGGCTCTTCTTCGAAGATTCAAGAGCGTCTCTGGCGTTAAGAAAGCATCTGCCGAGGAGCTCTCCGAAGTTGTAGGTGCAACACGAGCCGAGAAAATCATCAGCTTCTTCAACGATAAAAAAGAGTAGTTATTTTAAAAATAGCTCCTAAAAATGTTGCATATTGGATAATAATGCTTATATTTGCACTCCGATTCATCAAAAGCCCAGATGGCGGAATTGGTAGACGCGCTGGTCTCAAACACCAGTGGAGCAATCCGTGCCGGTTCGATCCCGGCTCTGGGTACTGAAA
>CAYJIY010000017.1:10133-43001 GCA_964370415.1 uncultured Alistipes sp. | reverse complement strand
TGGAGTTAGCACTGCATGGCGATCATACGACGTATAGTCTTGAATGTGGCCGTCAGCACCTTTTGCCTCGTAGCCGTAGTCTACGAATGCCAATCCAACTCCAAGGCCCACAAATGGTGTGATGTTACGATGCTTTCGGAGGTTGTAATCTGCAAATGTCATGAGCGTGCTCTTGTTGTTAATCTTGATAGTAGCACTACTAGATTCACGGAAAAATATCCCCATTGAGAGTTGCCACGCAAGGTCAAAATTCGAATCTCGGAGATTGTGCCTAGCCTCAAGCATTAGTTGCAAACCAGGGCCATCGTAATCATACTGCCCATCAGCCCCAGCGAAGATCAAACCTGCGGCTGCCTCAAATTCGAATGCCTTGAAATCATTGTTGTTCTGCGCACGCCCCTCCACTATACATAGCGATAGGATGACTGCTAGTAAAATAGTTGTTCTTTTCATATTTGTAAGTTTTAGAAAGTTATAGTAATTCATGAAATTTGGAGCAAAAGCACATAATATGAGATAAAGTGCAAAAAAGGTTTTTCATAAGTATAGTTAGTTTAGTGGTTAATAATCGACACACAAAACTAACACAAATCACACCTTAATCCAACTTTTTGATACTCACAAATAACATTTATAAAATACTAACAATCAACAGCTTACAATTTTATTTAGTCACAAAGAGTGTTACGACACATTTAAAGACTATCTAGGAGCTACTTTTTGACACTATTCAATAGCTTGTTGATATTGGAACGATCGATTTGCATATCGAGCTTTCGCTTTAGTGAAGATCGATAGTTGTAAATGGTTCTAACATTTGTATGGTTGAAGATGATATGCATGGCGCTATTCGAAAACCCTATATATATTAAGCAAAGAATGTCTGTCTCATTCTGATCTAATTTGTAGTTATTTTTCACTATATCCACAGCACCACAATATTGACTATTAATTAGCTCGTAAAATATATTTGTACTCTTTGTTGTTTTATCACTCTTGATAAGAGAGATAAATTCATCCACGAACCTACGCGGAGCAGTCCTATACAGTGGTACCTTTTCAACAAGAGAGTTGATTTTATTTGTGACATTAATAATGTTTCTAACTGCTATTATATTACTATGCTCTTCACCTATTTGCTCTAGCTCTTTTTTCTGTTTTTCAAGAATTGATTGAGAAGCTGTAAGAGATTCAATAAGTTCATTCGCAATGGCTAGATCTTGCTCTTTGCGCTGCAACCTAGAGCGATAAGTTATGACAATCACATATATACCAAAAACTAAGGCGACAACAGAGAGCAAAAAGATAATGATATAGTTCCTGTGCTCAACGTTTAGCCTCTTTAGTTCAATGTCATATAGTTCCACTTTGTGGTTAGACACAATTGATGACAATGTGTTATTATACCTAATGTTGTTTAAAGAGTCAATAATATGATCTGCAACCCTATTATACTCCATCGCTTTGCTCAAGTTACCAAGTCTAGTCTCTAAATCTGATAATACTAGATTAACTGCAGCATTATTGTCAATGGTCTGTTCGTGTAGGTTCAGGTGTTTATATAGATAATGCCTCGCACTATCCGCATTAGGGATGCTAGAATAAGTCTTCCCTATGAAATAATAATGATCTTCAATGACATCTCCTCCGCTATATTGATCATAAACTTCATACATGTTATCAATTATAACTTGAGAAGACACCCCCTTATTCAACTCAACGTGCTCTATCATCCTATAACTGTCAATTATATTTGCAGTATCTCCTAGTTGAGTGTAAATATCAAGTGGTATCTTAGCATATTTAATGGCTTCGTCAAACTCTTTAGTCAACACATAATTGTGAGACAACTCACCCGAGATAATCGCAATATTTCTCTTTGCGTCAGCCTGCTTAAAAGCATCAAATGCAGTTAGATAGTACACTATAGACTCCGTGATATTCATCTCCCGATAATATTGAGAGCCAAGCTCTGAGTAGATAAGCCCCTTTAGATAGGCGCAATCATCAGGCACACCCTCACTTGCTAGATGATAGTTTATAATAGCCTCTTTGGTGAGTCCTGCATTTTCACACACACGCCCTAAGTAGTAGTATGCCGTTGCGCGCTCTTCGGCACTTCCGTTTTCGGAGTAGTAGTCCACGGCGATCTTTGCCAGCGAATCGCTCTCAACATCTATTATATTTTTGTCTAGCGCCTGTGAGTATAGCAGCGCATATTTTGCCATCGTAGAGAGGCTCTTAATCCTGCGCTTATCTATCTGCTCGATAATGTGGAGCGCACTATCAGGACGCTCAATCATTACGTCGTGAGCGAGATCTAGCTCTTCGTTAATAACACGAGGTGTGCAACTGCTTAAAATAAGTATGGTGAAAAGTACGAATACTCTATTCATTATCATTAAATATTGTGCGTTGAAGTGACGAACAAATATAGTAAAAAAGTTTATTAACACTAGGGACTGGGGCAATAATTTCTAGTTTAAAGAGATAAAATAGTGCTCACACCTCTAACTTGCATTAAGTTAGTTTCATAAAGTAATGGTATAATTTTCACACAAACTCAATGCGGAAACTATTGCTAATTACAAAACAGTTGCTTAACTTTGTGTATATATTGAGCGGGGAAAGTCCCCAATACCGCTACTTCATTTCAAAATATGTACAACTTATAGAAAATATTATAATAGTTTTATGAAGCTAAATTTCACAAGATACATATTATTATACTTAGCATTTCTCACTGTCACAAATATCTACGCATCAGAGAGTCCAAGGTACTTATATAATCAAATACTGAGAGTAGATGGTTTGAAGAACAATAAAATAACAGATATTGTAAAGGATGCCGATGGAACATATTGGATCGGAACTCAAAGTGGATTAAATAGAATTGTAGAGGGTGGTGTTATTCGCAATCCTGATAATAACGCGTTTGGGAAGCGCCAGATTGACTATATCTTCAGGGATTCGCTAGACCAAATATGGGCGGCTGTAGATAATAGCAAAGTCTATGTATATGAGGATCGAAAGGGTGAATTTACTCGCGTTAAATTCTCTGAAGGTGAGTTCTTTGCACGTTCATATTTACTGATTAGCGGTGGGGTTTTATTTAACAGTTCAAATGATCTATATAAATATGAGTACTCTGATCGTGAGATTAAAAAGATACATTTTGAGGCTCCCCATCACTTTAAAATACGCTCAACAGCGCTAATTGACAACGAAAGAGTCGCAATTATGGATTTTCAGAACAATATCTATGTATTGAATCTGAAAACCCTAAAATTGACTCATTTAGATGGTATTTCGCTTGCAGATTTTAGGGTGATACGAAATTTATTTGTCGACTCAAATCAAAAAATTTGGATACCAGTATATGGCAGTGGTCTATTGTGCTACTCAATAGACGATGGGGGAACACTAGTAAAACATATAAATGCAGAGAATAGTGGCGACAACATAAATATTGTGCTCGATATTGTAGAGCACAAAGGTAAACTGTGGGTATCTACAGATGGTGGGGGAATAAAACTAATAGATGTAGATAGCCACACAATAGAGCAATTCTCTGACAGCTTAAATCCACACATAGCAGGACAAATAAAATCATCTATGATGGTTTACATCACAGACAATGATGACATCTGGATTGGAACAGTTAGAAATGGAGTCATAAATATAAGGGAGACCCACATTCAGGGGTTCAATCTGCGCAAACTATATCAATGGCGTGATGGCCTAAACTCAGCAACGATAATAAATATTGCAGAGGGTGACAAAAACGACATTTGGCTAGGAGTAGACGATGATGGGCTTGCACACTACAACCCCACTTCAAACAAACTGAGGCACATCAAATCCACTGCGGGGATGAAAGTGACCAACATGGTTGATATTAGTCGTGACTATATTTTGATATCAGTGTACAACAAGGGTCTATATAGAGTCAACAAACAGACAGAGGAGATCACACCTGTTGTGATTATAAATAAAGAAGTAAGCAACACCATAAAAAAATATGACATATCAATAAAGTTTGTTAAAATCGACTCCAACAGGGTATTTGTGATAGCCAACAAAGTATATGTTTATGATGTAGCAAGCAATAAGGTAGAGTACTCTCAGAACAAAAGCCTAAATAGTTTTAGTGGATTTGTCGTCTCACAGCACGATAAAAATGAGGCAATTATACATAATTTTTATGAGGTTTACACCCTCAACAAGCAGACAAGCGAGCACAAACTCATATACTCTAACGCAAAACAACCTATCACCTCTGTACGTAAAAAAGACAATACACTTTGGATAATACAAGGCGACTCACTATCAACATTTGACATAAACAACAAGGTATACACCCCAATTGAAAACTCATACAATGGCGAGATACAGTCGCTAGAGATGGATTCAAGGGGTAATATGTGGATATCAACCTACAATAAGTTGGTATGTATAGACAGCTCTGATGGTGAACTGAAATACTTTGTATTTGATTATGCCGATGGTTATATGCCTAATGAATATCTATCGCGAGCTACGATGGTGACAAAAGCAGGAGATGTATATATGGGTGGTTATGATGGCTTCTTATTTATTGATTCTCAAACCCCTATTGTACACAAAAAGTGTAAGAGTGTCAAGTTACTATCCATAGAGTTAGATAATAAGATTATTTTACCAAATGATGAGAATCCTAAACGTATATTCACCGAATTGCCATGGGACTACGCATCGTTGGATGTAAAAGTTTGTGTGAAAGATGATAATGTATTTCGTAAGAATGAGTTCAGATATACAATAAAAAGTACCAACAGACACAGCATTGTCACATCAGATAATACCCTATCATTGCCAACGCTATCATCTGGTCAGTATAGCGTATATGTGTCATATTTGATGAGCAATAGTAAATGGAGCGACGATGTACACTTAATTGATATTAATGTATCTACTCCTTGGTGGCAAAGCAATGCTATGTACGTATTTATTATCATATTGGCACTAGCGCTATTTATATGGCTCGTAAATAGATACATACACCGAAAAAAACAAGCAATACTTAGGATACAGGAGCACAAGGAGCAAGAGTTAATGCACGAAAAGATAAAGTTCTTAGTTAATATCTCTCACGAGCTAAGAACGCCTCTCACACTTATCTATGCGCCACTAAAAAGACTCATCGACAGTGCTGACATAACGACTAAATTACGCAAAGAGTTGTCGTTGATATTTGTTCAATCTAGGCATATGAGCAAGCTTATAAATATGGTTTTGAATCTTCGCAAATTAGAGGCTGGCTACGATGAACTCAACATAGAGCCCCATCAGCTAAACAGTTGGGTTGAGAGCATAGTCGAGGAGTTCAAAACAGAGATGACAATTAATGGTATAGAGCTGACATGTGACTTTGATTCTAATATCTCACTTTTGAACTTTGATGAGGATAAGTGTAAATCTGTACTCGCTAATTTGCTGATGAATGCTTATAAATACAGCGAATCTAATACAAAAGTTACTGTCGAGACTCGGAAGTATGACGATTATATACGAATTTCAGTTGTCGACCAGGGGGTAGGATTAGCAAATATAGATGTGGATACTCTATTTGATAGATTTGTTCAACAGCACGACAAGTCTGCGGGAACTGGTATTGGACTCGCTTACTCTAAGATGTTGGTAGAGATGCATAACGGAAGAATAAGCGCTTATGCAAACCAAGATCGAGGATCTACGTTCTATTTTGAGATACCAGTTGATCTAATCTGCCACAAAAGCACCTGCGAGAGCAAGGAGTATCTAAATGTAGCTCTAGGTAGTATGGATGAGTCTATATCAAATAGGCTCGACTATTCACTTCGTGAGCACACTATACTCATAGTTGAGGACAAGAGAGAGTTGAGAAATTATATGCGTGATGCCATCAAAAGCTTCTTTAAAAAAGTCTACACTGCATCGGATGGTATTGAGGCACTGGAGATGACCAATAAGTTCTCGCCAGATATTATTCTCAGCGACGTGATGATGCCTCGCATGGATGGTTATGAGCTATGTGCATCAGTTAAGAACAACATAAATATCAGCCATATACCTGTAGTGCTGGTTACATCAAAAGCTGACAGCGCAAACCGTATTATGGGGTACAAACTTGGAGCGGATGGATTTATTCCCAAACCATTTGACATTGATGAGGTGGTTGACATTGTTCGAAATCAGCTCTACTCGCGAAGTATGATTAAACGTCGCTACGCCGAGACGAATATTATCACCAATGAGATCTCTTTAACCTTTAGCAACGCAGACGAGCAGTTCATGTTGAAGCTAAATAGTTTTATAAAGGAAAATATTGCAAACTCGGACTTCAACATACAAATGATGACCGACCATATGTGTATGAGTCGTGCTGTGTTCTACAAGAAACTCAACGCTATTATCAACATAGGAGCTATGGAGTATGTGACGAAACAGAGGATGATTCTAGCAGCAGATATGCTTATCGAGACGAAGGAAAAAATCTCTACGATCGCCACTCATGTGGGTTATAGTGACAACCAATATTTCAGCAAAACCTTTAAACAGTACCACGGATCTACTCCAAGTACCTATCGAAAAAACAACGAGATGATCAATACTGACTAGTATTGTGTGTTGACAATATTCATTCAACGACTCAGATAACAATACTCTTTCGAGCAGTTTCATTGAAGTGAAACTGCTCTTTTTTTGTATAAATATTTAATTGTAAAACAGCAGTGTTTTTCACATCGAGCATAGGCTCGTTGAGATGCAGTGTACTCATATCTTAGCGTACAACATTGACTCTTCAATTTTATGCTAAAACACTCATATATAACCCCGAACAGATGGTTTACAGACGAAAATACTATAAATAGAGACAAAAATACACCTTTCAAAAGGCGTAAAACAATACCTTTACATTAGTAATTTAACTAACCGTTTAACCTTCAAACCTAAAACCATGAGAAGCATAAGAAAAAGATCTATGCTATGTGCCAATTTCTTCAATGACTCATAGCCCCTACTCGTCCACACTGCTATAAGCAATTTTTATCTCAACAACATTTGTATAGCTAAACATTATAGCCGAAGCTATTGAATGATTTCAACTAAAAATTTTAATATATGAAAGCAAAAAAAATACACTTGTTTTATTTTTTGTCTATCGTTGTTGTAATGATATGTTCCTCTATGCAAGCCGTAGCTCAAAACATGCAGAGCGTTACAGGTAAAGTAGTAGATCAGAACAATGAGACTCTTATTGGTGCTACTGTCGTGATTAAGGGCACCAATACGGGAGTCACAACGACAATGGATGGAACTTTTGAATTATCAGTTCCTAAGGGAGATGCCGTGTTGGTTGTCTCTTATATTGGGTACCAAACCCAAGAGGTTACTGTGGGGACTCAGAGCAATTTGAATATTGTTCTCAAGAGTGACGACATGGGCCTTGAAGAGATTGTGGTTATTGGATACGGAACACAAACCAAAGCGACCGTTACAGGTGCTCTATCTACGGTGCCAACAGAGGCTTTGGTTGCAGCTCCTGTAGCTAGCATCACCAACGTATTAGCTGGTACGGTACCTGGTATTAGCTCTGTGCAAGAGACGGGGCAACCTGGTGCCGATGCAGCATCTATATATATCAGAGGTATTGGAACACTTGGCACTGCAGATGCATCTCCGCTTGTTCTTGTTGATGGTATCGAGCGACCTTTGTCTCAAATAGACCCTAACGAAATTGAAAACTTTTCGATACTAAAAGATGCCGCCTCAACAGCGGTTTTTGGTGTTCGTGGTGCAAATGGTGTTATAGTTATCACTACAAAGCGAGGTAAGGTCGGAGCACCTAAGATTAGCATAAGCTCTGATACTGGTGTACAACAGCCGATGGGCTATATGAATACTGTTGGTAGTTATGAGTACGCTACTTTCTGGAATATGAAAGAGGCTGGCGAGGGAGAGACAAATCCTAAACGCTATTTTACTGCCGATGCAATCGAAGCCTACAGAACGGGGTCTGACCCTATAATCTACCCTAACGTAAACTGGGGCGAAGAGGTCTTTAATAATACTTTTTTGCAGACTAAGAATAATATCAACATATCAGGAGGTACAGAGGATGTTCGCTATTTTGTCTCTCTAGGACACCTATTTCAAGATGGAATTTTGAAGCAAATTGATGTGCTTCCCTACAATAACAACTATAAGTACGAGAGGTTTAATTATCGTGCCAACCTTGATTTTAAGCTCACTAAGACCACAAACATGAAGTTTAATGTTGGTGGTTTTGTCGGTTCTACACAGGAACCTAATGCTATCCAAGGTATAGAGCACTCATGGACCTACACCTATTTGTGGACACTACCTTTTGCAAGTCCTGGTTTGATAGATGGTAAAAGATCAAAAATTCCAGATAAATTTGTCTATGATAATGGTAATATAGTTAGAGATGGTTATAGTGGTTTCTATGGATATGGATACCAGGAGAGCGACCAGACTATGCTCAACGTAGATACTGAGATCAACCAAAATTTGGATGTTATAACCGAAGGTCTAAGTGTCTCTATTAAAGGGGGTATTGACAACACCTACTTAGTACACAAGAATCGTAGTGGTGGTGGTATGGAGTGGTTGGAAATAGCTCACAAATCATACTATGAAGATACATCAAAACCAACAACGGATCTCGACTATGACAAGACGGTTGTCTATATCCCTAAAGGTCAGGACACTCCATTGACATTGAGCTCCTCTTATGGCAAAGACCGCAACTGGTATTTGGAGGGGCGCATAAACTATAGTAGAGCATTTGGAGATCACACTACGTCTGCAATGTTCCTATACAATCAATCGCGCAACTATTACCCTGCGAGCCTGCCATATAACTACATCCCTCGAAGCTATATTGGCTATGTGGGACGTGCCACTTATGGCTACAAAGGCAAATATTTAGCTGACGTTAATGTCGGTTACAATGGCTCTGAGAACTTTGCTCCAGGCTCTACTCGCTATGGTTTATTCCCTGCTGTTTCTGCCGCTTGGGTTATGACATCAGAGCCGTTCATGAGGAGTGTCGAGGCTATATCATACCTAAAACTAAGAGCCTCGTTCGGAAAGGTCGGAAATGACAAAGCTGGAACCTCACGCTTTATGTATGTACCTGGAACATGGAATCCGAGTGGCTCATACAGTTTCGGTATTGACAACCCGACAAACGTCTCGGCCTATGGCTATGGAGTTCCTGGCAACGAAGATGTTACATGGGAGACAGCCCTAAAGCAGAACTATGGTTTTGACCTAAACATGTTTAACGATAGGCTATCACTAACTGCAGAGTACTTCTTTGAGGATCGCACGGGTATCCTTATCACTCCTAACACAACACCTTCAGTTATAGCAACAGGACTTCCTGCACTAAACCTAGGAGAGGTTGAAAATCAAGGATATGAGCTGATGTTGGGCTGGCAAGATAATACTTCAAAAGATTTCTCTTATAATATTTTGGCAACTTTCTCATACTCACGCAACAAGATCATATATATGGATGAAGTGAGAAAGGAGTTTGAGTATCAAAATCAAACTGGAGGTCCGACAGGAAGACAAGGTTTGATGTATGAGTATGTTCGTCTGTATCAATATAGCGATTTTACTCAGGATGCAAATGGGGAGTTGGTGCTGGATCCAAATCTTCCTAAACCATTCGTAAATGTATCCCCTGGTGATGCAATGTATGCTGATCTAAATGGTGATGGAGTCGTGAATGACAGCGATAAAACCTATGCTGGATACTCAAAAATCCCTCAATATATATTTGGTCTAAATGGAGGTTTTACATATAAGAACTTCAACTTTAGAATGCAGTGGACAGGTGCTACAAATGTAGATAGAATGATGGAGGTTGAGTACCGCAAGCCATTTGGTAACTCGTCAATGATGGGACTTGTTGACTTCCACTACACCGACACATGGACAGAGGATAGGCAAAACGGAACTCTTCCACGTGTTGCGGAGGCTACTGAAGCGTGGAATAGAACAGAGTCGACTCTGTGGCTGCGTGATGCATCGTACCTACGACTAAAAACTCTAACTGTGAGCTACACATTCAAAAGTGCAGGTCTCAAAAAAGCAACGGGATTAAGCTCTATCGGAGTATCTCTGTCAGGATATAATCTTCTTACATTCTCTCCAATGAAATTTATGGATCCAGAGAGTGTTGCATCTAACTTGGGAAGATATCCACTGGTTAAGAATTATAGTCTTGGTATTAATCTGAATTTTTAAATAGAGAAGATATGAAAAAGATATTAAACATATTTGTAATAACAGGTGTTGTGTGGATCTTTGCAAGTTGTTCTGATATAAGATTTGGAGATGACTTCTTGGGGTCAGCTCCAGAGAGTTCGGGAGCAACGCTAGACACGATGTTCAACTCTGAATTGTACGCAGATCAAGTACTAACAAAGGCATATACATATCTACCTACAGGCATTCCTATTAGTGGCGATAATAAGATGGGAGGTAACACCATAGAGTCAATAACCGACTTGGCACACAGTCAGTTGGAGTACGCCTCAGATGGTCCTCGCCAGCTATATTATAATGGAGCTCTTAGTTCGCTATCAACTCCTGCTGGCTCTGAAAACTATCGCTTTGGAAGTGAGGGAGATTACCACGCTATTCGATATGCTTGGATATATATCGAAAATGTAAATAAAGTACCCGACATGAGCGATCAACTCAAAGCTGAGCGCATTGCTGAAGCAAAGATGATTATCGCCATCTCCTACGCTGAGATGCTCAGATATGTTGGAGGTGTTCCTCTACTTAAGCAGAGTATCGCGCCAAATGATGTGATGGTATTCCCACGTGCGACATTTGCGGAGACGGTAGACTACATCGTGCAGCTACTAGATGAAGCAGCCGCAGTGCTACCTTGGAGTCAAGAGTCGCTAGATGATGGAAGAATGACACGTGCAGGTGCGCTAGGATTAAAAACTCGTGTACTATGTTTTGCAGCCTCGCCTACGTTTAACTCGGACACAAACTGGCACTCTGGCGCTGACGAATATACATGTTATGGTAACTACAGTGCTGAACGTTGGCAACGAGCAATGCAGGCTGGTGCAGAGTTTATGCAGGCCCTAACCTCTATGCAGTTCTACCAATTAGTGCAGCCTGAGGAGCCAACCCACCGAGCTCGACGCCTAGCCTATCGTTCAGGCTACTATGACAGAGGTAACGGAGAGGTTCTAATCTCTCACCGTGCAGCAGGCTATAGTGTCGACGCATACGCCAACCACTATCTACAGCGAGTCTATTCTGGACCAACGCTAAACTACGTGAATATGTTCGGCTGGGCTGATGGTAGTGACTTCCCTGCAGATTTTGATTGGGAGAATCCATCACAAGAGCCATTCTTTGTGTATAACCCAAAAGGTAATAACAATAGAATTGAGGATATGGAGCCTACGCGCGACCCACGTCTGTATGAAAATGTAGTTGTTCCTGGTGATATATACTTTAATGGATTGGTCGCTGCCCTACACGCAAACCACTTGCAGGCGGTCATAAGGGTGCCTGGATTTATGCAGATGAAGTTTCACCTTCAGGAGCTTAACGACAGAACGGGACGACCTATTCAGTGGCCATATCTACGTCTACCAGAGGTTTTGTTAAGCTATGCAGAGGCAATCAATGAGTTTAATGGCGCTCCTAACACAACTGCTTATGAGCTCATTGGGCAAGTGCGTTCACGTGTTGGTTTGGCTAACATACCTTTGGGATTAACTCAAGAGCAATTCCGTGAGGCGCTAATCAAAGAGCGTGCTCTAGAGTTTGGCTATGAAGATGTTCGTTGGTTCGATCTAATACGATATGGGCGTCAAGATGATTTTAGAAAGAAACTCTATGGACTAAACTCAATAGGTAATGACGCTACAAATCCAACTGCATTCACATTCTCCACAAGAGAATTACCTGACAGATACTGGGTTAGTGACTGGGACACAAAGTGGTTTCTTGCGCCTATACCTTTGAACGAGGTAAACAAAGAGTATGGAATGACTCAAAATCCAGGTTGGTAGTCAAAGGTTAAATTCTAAAAGAATATTGTATGAAAAATATTATTTTAAATATACTTGTTATTTTTTGCGCACTGCCTCTTATGGCTGCAAATAGTAGCAAAGAGAAAAGTACAACCCACCAAGATTCAATACTATTGGGCTATAATTTGGAGGTAGATAAGAGCCGAAGTGCTGTATCTGCAATTGGAGTGGGCCGAGATAATTTTGATAAGGCACTTGACATTGACGTGCACAACTCATTGTATGGTAAAATCGCTGGTTTGAGTGTATCGCAGGGCGGTGGACTCATGATACACGGTCGTGCACCGCTGGTGCTAGTTGATGGGTTTCCGCGCCTAATTAGCGATGTCACATCTAGCGAGATAGAGTCGATTACGGTGCTAAAAGATGCCGTTTCTGCAGCTATATATGGTGTGCGTGGAGGAAATGGAGTGGTAATGATTCAAACAAAGCGTGCAGGAGTACAGCCACTAAAAGTGAGTGTTGATTATCAGTTTGGTATTAAAAATCAGTTTAGAGTACCAGAATTTGCTGATGCATACACCTATGCAACAAACCTAAATAGCGCACTGGATTTTGATGGATTGTCTCCTAAGTATAATGAATTAGAGTTGGAGGCATTTAAAAACAATACTTATCCATATGAGTATCCAAATGTAGATTGGTGGAATGAGGTGTATAATAAAACCGCAACTAATCATAGGTTGAGAATGAATTTTTCAGGTGGAAACCAGGCGTTTAAATACTACACGACGATGGACTATCTCCACGATGAATCATTCTTCAAGTCTCAATCTGAGGATGAGCGCTATGACTCTTCACCCACCGACCTAAGACTGCGTGTTCGTAGTAATATGGATATAGCCATAACACCTACTACCCAGCTTGCGATAGGAGTAATGGCAGAAATGAGAGAGACAAATGGTAGCTACACAAGTGCGAGTAGTATCTCTGAGATGGTCTACAACACTCCATCGGCAGCCTTCCCTATTAAGTATCGCGATGGAGTCTATGGCGGAAATGCTGTATATCAAGCAAACAACCCCGTGGCAAAGCTATTCAGCACAGGAAATAACAAATGGACATACTTCGGCATGTTGTCAAACTTTAATCTGAATCAAGATCTGAGTGCATGGCTAGAGGGATTATCTGCTGATGCATCTGTGGCTTTCGACTACAACGGTTTCATGTCTGACAACTCCTCTAAGGAGTACCGATATGTTGATTCTAGTCCAACGATTCTGCCTGATGGTACTATGGTTACAACACCTACTTACTTTGGAAAAGATTCGGAGGTACTCGGACACGGCACCGCGTTTCAAAACCTAGAGCTGTTCTCACACCTCCAAACAAAGGTTAATTATGAGTACAACCAAGGCTATCATGATGTAAGAGCATCTGTTATCTACAATCAAGATGCCCTCAAGAAAGGTGGTCGCAATCAGAGTATTCGTCGTCAATCTATGATACTATATGCAAACTATGCGTATAATGGCAGATATATAATTGGGGCATCGACTAGCTACTCGGGCTCTGCATACCTAGAACCAGGTAGTCAGTTTGACATCTATCCTGCAGTAAATGCCGCATGGGTTGTATCGCAGGAGGAGTTTATGCGTAATGTTGATCTCATCAGCAACTTAAGAGTATTTGCCTCTTATGGTACTGCAGGCCTAGATCACGGTTTGTCTCACGAACTATGGAGACAATCTTACGGTAGTGAAGGCGCAATAGGTTATGCCTTCTCTGTGAATAGTGGGTCAGCTGGAAAGGCTGAGGGTGATGTTCCTGTTGAGAATCTCTCTGCCGAAAAAATTACAAAGAAAACGGTGGGCGTAGAGCTTGGATTACTAGAAGATAGGCTAAATATATATGCCGAGGCCTTTCATGAAAATAGAGATAAAATCTTGATGGATGCATCGACATCTGTATCGGGAGTACTTGGTATTGGCGTTAGTCAGCTCAATATGGGAGAGTATGAGTACAAAGGTGCTGATTTCTCGATTCAGTGGAATGATCGCATAGGCGACTTTACATATAGCTTATATACCAATGCATCATATTTAACTACTGAGATAATTCAAGATAATCAAGCGTTCCAAAGATATGACTATCTATACCAGAGAGGTAATGAGGTTGGTCAGGCTTATGGACTTGAGGCTCTAGGTTTCTTTGAAGACCAGATGGATATAAACAACAGTCCAGTTCACACTTTTCAGGTGGTAGCACCAGGAGACTTGAAGTACAAGGATCAAAATGGGGACAATAAGATCGATGCAGAGGATGTTGTCAAAATGCATGATTCATGGCTGCCTGAACTCTACTATGGATTTGGATTTAATGTTGGGTATAAGGGTTTTGAGCTATCAGCAGACTTCCAAGGTGCAACGGGTTTAACGGTTAACACCCTAAGTATCCCTCTGTATCAACCGTTGATGGATAATGGCAATATCTCACAAACAGTACTTGACAATGAGATATTCTGGACCCCTGAGACTCACGACATAGCAACCATGCCTCGCTTAACAACCTTGGACAACAAGAATAACTATCGCAATAGCTCACACTGGTACAAGGATGGTTCTTTCCTAAAACTCAGAAGCTTATACATAGCATATACGATACCTAAGGAGGTGATTAAATTTGCATCAGCGAAGGTTTATGTGCAAGGCAATAATCTTTTTTCAATTGATAATTTAGATATAGTTGATCCCGAGCAGTTAGGAGCGATGACTCCGATGTCAAAAGTATACTATATGGGGGTGAAATTTAACTTTTAAACAAAGCAATCATGAAGAATAAGTTGATAAATATAACTATACTATTCGTCGCATTATTTGTCTCGTCGTGTAACTATCTTGAGTTTGATGAGACCTCAGGTCTATATACGCGCGAAGATATGTATAAGTACTTCAATACGACACAACAGATGTTGACAAATGTTTACGGATACATGCCTCAAGATTTGGGCGCAGTAGGCGGTGCAATGCGTGATTGTGGCTCTGACGATGCTGAGTTTGGTCGCGTAGGAGCAACCGTGCAGCGTTTCAACGATGGCTCTTGGTCATCGATCAACACTGTTGACACATCGTGGAATCTATACTATGGTATTAGAGCTGCAAATGAGTTTTTAGAGTCCTTTGCAAATACAGATTTCACAAGATTTCAATATGATGTTACTTATGAAAACTGGATGAAGCAACTCACGCACTATCCATATGAGGCGAGAGTGCTGCGCGCCTACTACTTCTTTGAGTTAGCAAAAAGGTATGGCGATATTGCGATGCCACTTACAATGCTCACTGCCGACGAGGCGAATCAAATCGCTAAGACAAGCTTTGAAGACGTGATAGAGTTCATCGTCTCTGAGTGTGATGAGTGTGCTGGCAACCTACCACTTACGTATGCGCACCTGCCAAGTAGCCATGTAGGACGTACAAACAGAGGATTTGCTTTGGCTGTGAAGTCTAAGGCTCTGCTTTATGCTGCGAGTAAACTGCACAATCCATCTGAAGATAAAGAGAAGTGGAAGAGAGCTGCAACGGCTGCGCTAGAGCTAGTGCAGTTGAGCGAAACAGAGGGCGGTGTACCTAGATTTGCACTAGACAAGAGTGCTGCAGCAAACAATATAAACTCAAAAGAGGTTGTGTTGTTTAAGTACAACTCAGATAATCATAGCTTCGAGCTTGCAAACTTCCCTATTCGTTTCACTGAGGGTCAGCGTGTGAATATTGCTCAAACAACATTCCCAACTCAAAACCTAGTTGATGCTTTCCAGACAATAAACGGCTACGATGTAACACTTGTTGACGATAAATGGGTATGTGACGATCCAGCCTTTAATGCTCAAAGACCATACGAGAATAGAGATCCACGATTTGCACGAACTATATTGTATAATGGAGCTGATTTCAAGGATGAAACGATTGAAGTTTTTGCAGGTGGATTAGATGATGTCTCTGTTGTCGAGGGTGGTTCTCCTACGGGGTATTTTCTACGAAAATATATTCAGGAGGCAACAAGTTTCACCCCAAACAGTAGTGTTAAACAGAAGCACCAGTGGGTAATATATCGCCTATCAGAGACGTGGCTAGCTTATGCTGAGAGCATGATTGAAGCCTTTGGAAGTGCTACATATACCGATCAAACATACCCTATTTCAGCTCTTGAGGCTCTAAATAAAGTGAGAGAGAATGCAGGTATGCCACTAGCAGAGAATACTCCTGCGTATAGTACTATTAATTTAGAGACAAAAGAGGGATTCACCGAGGCGTTGCGCAGAGAGTGGCGAGTTGAGTTCGCATTTGAAGATCACCGTTTTTGGGACATTCGCCGCTGGATGATTGGCTATGAAACACAGCAAAATATATATGGTATTCACATCGAACAAGCCGAGGGTGAGTTGACATATCGCCGTGATCTCTACGAGGTGAGGTATTGGAATGAGAAGATGAATCTCTTCCC
Organism: uncultured Alistipes sp.; assembly: GCA_964370415.1. Taxonomy (GTDB): domain Bacteria; phylum Bacteroidota; class Bacteroidia; order Bacteroidales; family Rikenellaceae; genus Alistipes. Next base: position 26,433 of record CAYJIY010000017.1, on the reverse strand, counting down.
GATACCACAGAGCGAACTATTTCTAAATGCAGGTCTACACCCTCAGAATAGCGGATGGTAGAGAGATGTAATGAGATAATATTACAATAAAACAGATATTATGAAGAATATTAAAAATATATTAACTGCGATCGTAGCAGTCGCTGTACTGGCTCTTAGCTCGTGTACTGATATGTCAATAGATTCGCAGTCAGACTACCCGAAACAATTCTCGGTAGATGCTCAACCAGAGTATAACCTAAGCGCTAGTTCAGCTTCAAACATAACCTTCAATGTTAATTCATACTCTGCGTGGAGTATTAGCAGCGATTCTGAATGGTGTAGACCAACACCTCAAAGTAGTTCGGTTAGCTCATTAATCTCTGCTGTGACAGTTGTCACAGATGATAACGAAGCCTTTGTTCCTCGTTCAGCTAAATTGACTATAACGATGGATGATAAATCACTAGAACCAGTTGAGGTCGTTGTGCATCAATTAGACCAAGAGAGATTACTAGTAACGCCGATCGAAAAAGAGCTAGAGATGGGTGGCGAGACTATTGCTTTTGCAATTACAACAAATAGAGCGTGGAGAGCTTCAGCTGCAGATAGCTGGCTAACCTTTGCTGAGACCACAGGAGAGGGGAGCCAAGAGGAGCAATTTGTAACGGCAATAGCAGAAGCCAACGATATAATTACTCGTCAAACAGAGGTTACAATAGAGAGTGAGTCTAAGAGCGTATCATTTACTGTTACTCAAATAGGCTCAACTCTCAAGTTCACTCCAGAGAGTGGTGACACTCCTACTCTAGAGCTTGCGAAAGAGGGTGAAACGGCGATTTATAATGTTGAGGCTACAATAGATTGGTCTGTGGAGAGCGATAATGATGATGTGGTTGTTAAGAAACTAAATGCAACTCAGATCGAGGTTTCTGCCCAGAGCAACATATTCTCTACTAGAAGCGCGAACGTATATCTTGTCTCAACAAGTGGACCAAGTGCAGGACTTAAATCGCAGCCGCTAGTTGTGACCCAACCAACAAACCTCAACATTGATGGAAATGTTGTAATGAATGCTGATGGTTCGATGACATTTACTAAAGACACTGACAATAACGCTTATTACATTACTAACGATCTGTTCAAGTATGGAACATTCACTTGGACATTCACAGGCGTTTCGCTCTCCGATGGATTTTTGGATATTTCTGCAAGGGCACCATCTCCATTTAACGGTAACTTCCAGATAGGGTTTGGAGAGTTCCCATCTTTCGGAAACAGATTTAGATCAGGTGGATCTGCTAATGGTGTTGGTGTTTGGGTTCCAATAACAACCTTCACGCTTCTAGATGCAGATCTCAATCAAATGCATACGTTGGAGTATAAGGTTGTACCTAACGATAGCGTCGCTGGCAAACTGTATATTGAGGTCAAGATCAATGGCAATGTTATCTTCACAAAGGAAAACCTTCCAGATCCATGGCTTACGGCTGACGCGGTTGGTTTCAATCGTGAATTTGGAATGATCGGAGCAACAGCAAGAGGTTCGTTTACAGTAACATCTTGTGATTATGTTCCATATATCAAATGATAATAGAATAACAAAAATATTTACGTATGAAAAATAAATTCAAGTATTTAGAGAGAGCGACAGCCGCGGCTTTATTTCTATCATCACTCTTTGTTAGTTGCGAGCAGGAGGATGCGCCGTTTAAAGGTGTTGATCTTAGATTTGAGGTGGATGATGAGTATAATATCACACACACAGCACCCGAAGCTATAGTATTCAGAGTTCGTTCGTCAGAGGAATGGGAGGTCTTCTCTAACAACCCAGAGTGGAGCACTATCACACCATCTACTGGCGAGGGTGATCCTGTCTATGATCCCGACAAGGATTATAACGTTACGGTTCAATACAACAACAACACTCACCTCGACGATAGAGTTGACACTTTGAATATTAAGAGTGATTATTGGGTCGGAAAGAGAGTGATAGTAACTCAGAAAGGTATCGCATACCTGAATGTTGATCTAGCACCTCTAACTGTAATCGCAAAGAGTGGTGGCGAAACATCGTTTGCCGTAAATTCTAATCAGGACTGGACAAGTAAAGTGACAGAGGGCGATAGTTGGCTGTCTATCAAATCTAGCCCAAGTGGTAGTTTTGATGGTGAGATCACCGTCGAGTCTGGCAATAACTTCGGGGAGAGACGCACAGGGATTGTGAGCCTATATGATCGCCACGGTGTCGAAAGACAGAGAGTTGAGGTTGTTCAAGATGGCTTTGTACTAGATATAAGTAGTGAGAGCATAAGAGCTTATCACGAGGCGCAAACAATTACGATTCCTATCGAATCTAATGGTGATTGGTTCGTTGTTAAAGAGCAGGAGACTGTGAGCTGGTACGAATTCGAAACTACAAACTTTAGTGGTAACTCAGAGCTCAAAATAATACTTGGTGCTAATGAGGGTTCATCTACTCGCAAAGCCAAGATCATAGTATCATCTATGGTTGTTGAAGGCATTGAGCCTGTAGTCAAGGAGATTACTATACGTCAGGCATATCTGCCAACAACAACTCGTAATGAGTTTACACCAGAGTTCTTCTCTACGTTTAGACTTCAGAATGGTAGTATGGCGAATATGACAGCAAGCGGAACAGTAGCAACATTTAAGGGTGGCTTTAATCGAATTGCTAAAGATAATGTACCTCTAGGACGCTATACATTCAGCGTGAAAGCAACTAGCAGTGGTGGTCAGCCTAATATCCTATTCTATGAGGCTGCTCAACACATACAGCTCACGCTATTGGGATCAGGTGTCGCTACTTTCACAGGAACAAACGGCATCTCAATACCACAGCAGAACTTCGACAAGGAGGCAACTCACACAATTGGGTTGGAGTACTCAGAGAATCTTGAGAATGGACTATGTAATATCGAGTGGTTCTTGAATGGTGTGTCGGCAGGTAAATATATTGCAAATCCAGATAGTGGATTTAGACGACCATGGGGCGAACCTGTAGGAATGTTAATATTTGGTAACACTGGTAGTGGAGATGCCGAGTATCATTGGATGGAGTACACACCAGCAATTAACTGGGGTGAATAATTTAAAATTCAGAAAAATGAAAAGAATACTTTATATAGCAATGCTAATTTTGTTGCCTACGCTGTTTATTTCGTGTAGTGACAATGATGAAAATACGACTCGTAGTAGCAACGAAGAGGTGCTGGAGTTTGTATTTCATACCCCAGCATCTAACTACTACTCTGTAATCTCTGAAGATGTTAAGTTGATTAGAGCATCAGGACTAACATCTAATAATGAGATTCAGAGAGTCTCTTACCGACTTGCAGAAGGAGCTACTATAGCTCCTCTGCCTGAGTCGATTTCTGTTTGGAAAAAGGAGCAGCAGTTTGAGGTAATAAAAGCAAGTGGCGAGAGGATCGTATATAACCTACATCTACCAGATATGGTTGAGCACACCAGCTCCAATTATGTGGTTATGGGCTATATTTCTACGCTCTATTCAGATTTCGACCAGATATACGAAACGATCAATCTTTCGCATATTACCCACTTGTTGGTCTCTCATGCAACTGTTAAATCTGATGCAACACTTGTAACATCGGGTATCGATGAGCATGTTGATATGTTAGTGAGCGATGCGCACAATGCGGGAGCAAAGGCTCTCTTGGTTTTGATTAGCTATACGGGAACCCCTGCTGAACCACTCTCGGGTGAGTTTACAAAAGCTATTGAGACTCCTGAAAGTCGTGCAAAACTCATAAATAATATCCTCACCTATGCTGAGGCAAAGGGTTTTGATGGTATCGACCTAGACTATGAGGATTACGCGGATTTTAATCTACCAAATATTATAAATCTTGCTAAAGAGTTGCGAGAAGCGATGCCTGAGCATTGGTTGTTGACATGTGCTAATGGTCCATGGCTCGACTACACAGGATATGCCGAATATTTGGACTACATCAATGTGATGAGTTATGGTGAGGAGCGTGATGGCAACAGTCCTAGCGGTCAATACGCTACTATGGACAAATTTGTGGCTGATATCGACAAGACGATGTTGTGGGTAAAGGACAAGAAGAAGATTGTTGGTGGAGTTCCATTCTATGGCTGGCATTGGGAGGATGCTCCAACTGTTCGCAGTTTTAGATTTGATAGTTTGATCGAGAAATTTACCACTGCAGAGGCTGCCGATGCCGACAATATGGGCGTTTGGTATTACAACGGCCGCAATACAATTCGAGAGAAGTGTAGGTACATTAAAGACAACGGGTATGGAGGAATAATGATTTGGCAATTAGCTCAAGACACGTACAACCCAGAGTTTAGACTCCTCGATGTTATCGGAGAGGAGATGATGGATACAACTACAAGTGGCGAATAGACCAAAACAACTAGTAAAAGAGTGATAGAGATCTGTTTCAGGTTTCTATTGCTCTTAAAAACTGGAGATTGTGTGGTGTTAATATATTGCCGTTGGCAGTAAAAGTTAAAATATTAGACATTGTTAAAATATCTAAGCATGAAAAAATATATATTGATAGCTGTTGGGCTGCTTGCGATTAATTTTGCAGAGGCGAAGAGTAATGATTCACCAAAGCGTGTTTCACACTCCACATACAGTGTACCAGGAAGATTTAACTCAGATAATATAACACATAAAAACAACTACAAAGACTTTGATTTCGTGTATGTTATGGCTCTTCCGAAGTGGAAGGCCGAAGATTTTGATCTAACGCAAAGTGAAATAAACAAGAAGTATATAGATGAGTTTGACTACAAAAATCTAAGTGCATCGAGCAAGGGTCGAGGTATGGCACAAGTACCTGAGCTGATTGAGAATATTCACAAAACAGAGTGTAAGATTCTATGTTCGTTTCCTGGTCAGGACTATGATGTAATAGCTCGTGATCCAAAGAGAAGAGTCAAATTTGCGAGGATGATGGCATCTTTTTGCAAGAAGCATAACTATGATGGTATAGAGTTAGACTGGGAGGGTACTGTCACCGAGCCGCTTCACCTTGCATTTGTAAAAGATATACGCAAAGCATTGGATGATCTAAACTCACCAAAACGACTATACCTTACAACAGCACTAAACACGGGGCATAAGTATAGCAAAGAGTTAGCAGATCAACTCAGCGCCACTGTTGATTGGATTAATATTATGTCGTATGACATGGGGGGTGGCCCCTGGACAAAGAGAGGTGTTGTCTCTTACAATACTTCGCTAAAGACACTAAAGGAGCGAATGGCAAAGAATTGGAGTGTATTTGCTCCTGAGAAAATATGTATTGGCTTGGCAAACTATGGCTATGGTTATAATAACTCTTCACCTGACACACCATTAAAAGAGGGAGATATTGATGATAACTTCTGCTTCACTGTGATGTACAATGAGTTAGATGATTACATATCAAAAGGCTGGGTTGAAAAGTGGAGCGACGAGCACCAGTCATCATACTTCTTTTCGCCAGATGGTAAATCATTCTTCTCTATGGACACACCTAGAGCAATTCAAGCGAAGTTAGATTGGGTCTATCAGGAGGGGTATCATGGAGTATTTTGGTGGGAGTATCACATGGATATCAAACAATCTACAAAAGATGACAAACGAGCTCAACACCTATTAATTGACGGTGCCGCAGACAATATCAACAAACATAATAAAAGAGTGAAGAATGAATAAATACATAAAACAGACATTGTTTGTTATAATAATACTCGCAGGAGGCCTTAGTGCCTATGCACAGAGATATAACGGGCAGTTTACACACTCTACCTACATTGTGCCACAGCGCTTTAACTCGGAGTATGTGACAAGTCCAATGAATTATGAAGAGTTTGACTTTTTGTATATAATGGCTGCACCTATGTGGGAGGCAAAAGATTTTGATCTATCTCAAGAGGAGATAAATAAGAAGTATGTTGATGATTTCGACTACAATGGCGCGGGGAAAGGCATGTCGCAAGTTGAGGATTTAATCAAGAACATCAAACAGACAGGTTGTAAAATAATATGCTGCTTCCCACCTGAGCGAGAGTACGATGATATAGCTAATAATGGCGAACGCCGCAAGAAGTTTGCTCGTATGATAGCTGCGTTCATCGATAAGTATGGTTATGATGGTATTGATTTGGATTGGGAGCAAACTGTGATCATAGATCAGCATACGCTCCTTATGACAGAAATTCGTGAAGCTCTCAACGATCTAAATTCACCAAATTACTTGTATCTTACAACAGCACTTGCAACTAGCCATAAATACACACAAGAGCAAGCTGATGCCTTAAGCGCAGTGACCGATTGGATTAATCTAATGTCGTATGGAATGGGCGGCGGATTTTGGTCTAAGACTGTCGTTAAACACAATACGCCATTCGATTTAATAAAACAGAGATTAGAGGACAATTGGAGTGTATTCTCCCCCGACAAGCTATGTGTAGGTTTGGCAAACTATGGGTTTGGCTATCACGATCTCGCACCATACAAACAGATTCCAGCCGATGTTAACCTCAAAGATAGATTCTTTGTAGTTCAGTATAAAGATTTTCAAAAGTGGTTGGATAATGGCTGGACAGAAGAGTGGGACAAAGATGCACACTCCTCATTTTACTACTCGCCTGATGGCACAGATTTCTTCTCAATAGATACTCCGAGCGCAATTAAACACAAGCTCGATTGGGTGTTTAAACAGAATTACAGAGGTGTTTTTTGGTGGGAGTTTCACATGGATTGGATTCCTCCAACCGATAAAGATGAGCGTGGTAGGCATATTTTGATAGATAGTATAACTGAAATAATTAATAACAAAAGTAAATATGAATAAGCAGAAACTATTTTTGATGACAGGATTGGTTGCAGCACTACCCTCATGCGTGCAAGAGGAGAAAGAGCCTATGAACATCCTATTCATCATGACTGATGATCACTCATTTCAAACACTGAGTGCATATGACACTCGTTTTATTAACACCCCCAATATTGATCGCATAGCTCAAAATGGTGTTAAATTTGTAAATAGTTTCGTTGCAAACTCAATATCTGGTCCCTCGCGCGCATGTATGCTCACAGGCAAGCATAGCCACGCCAATGGATACACAAACAATGTAAGTGCCGAATTTGATGGAGAACAACAAACTTTCCCTAAGCTACTGCAAAAGGTTGGCTATCAAACAGCTGTTATAGGTAAATGGCACCTCACGTCTGATCCAACAGGATTTGATCATTGGGATGTGCTCGTTGGTCAGGGGCAATATTACAATCCAATTTTCATAGATAATGGCAAGAGTGTACAACGAGAGGGATATGCAACAAATATCACTACCGATCTAGCACTTGAGTGGTTGGATAGTGAACGAGACAAAGAGAAGCCATTCTGTTTGTTGCTGCATCACAAAGCACCACATAGGTCATGGATGCCTGATCTACAAGATTTAGAGCTATATAACGATGTCGAATTCCCTCTTCCATCAAACTTCTATGACGACTACCAAGGTCGCCAAGCTGCCGCAGAACAGGAGATGCATATTGCGAAAGATATGGATTTAATATACGACCTAAAACTCATTGATAAAGAGGGAGAGATAACTGGAACACCTCTACAAGCAGCGGGTAATGCAACTGTCGATAGAATGACCACAGAGCAGCGTGCAGTATGGGATGCGCACTATGAAAAAGTGCTAGCCGAGTTTAAAGATGCAGAACTTTCGGGTGAGGAACTCGCAGAGTGGAAGTATCGTCAGTATATGCGTGATTATCTGCGAACAGTGACCTCTGTAGATCGCAATATCGGTCGTGTGCTAGACTACTTAGAGGAGCAGGGGTTAGATGAAAACACATTGGTTGTTTATACATCAGATCAGGGCTTCTATATGGGAGAACATGGGTGGTTTGATAAGCGTTTTATGTATGAAGAGTCATTTCGCACGCCCCTGCTAATGTCGCTACCTAATGGTAAGAGAGGCGACATCGAGCAATTAGTACAAAATATCGATTTTGCACCGACCTTCTTAGAGTTGGCTGGGGTTGAAATTCCTGAAGATATACAAGGCGAATCTCTTATACCGCTTCTCAATGGCGAAAACCCTTCACAGTGGCGAAATTCACTATATTATCACTTCTATGAGTACCCATCAGAACACATGGTGAAGCGTCACTATGGAGTAAGAACTGACAGATATAAACTCATCCACTTTTATAATGATATAGATGCGTGGGAGCTCTACGATCTTGAAAATGATCCTAATGAAATGAACAATATATTTGGGGCTCCAGGAACCGAGGAGATAACAAAAGAGTTGAAAGCGGAGCTAGCGCAACTTCGCAAGCAGTATAATGTTCCCGCTGAGGATGGAGTTGTAATACACCCGATAAGTCACTAAAAAGAGATTGAAACCGACCTCTTGTCGGAATAAAATCGCAAATAGATAGGCTATCCAAAATCACATAATGATTTTGGATAGCCTATTTTAATATACACCGAATAGTGCTACTCGTATCTCAGGGCAACTATCGGGTCTAGCTGAGAGGCTTTGCGAGCTGGATACCATCCGAAGAATAGCCCCTCGAAGAAGCATATTGAGAACGTGACGAGAATTGTCAGAGGGCTAACAGTGATGCTCCAATCGAGCACCGCCCCTGCGCCGTAGCTTATCACTATGCCCAGCACAATACCAATCACTCCACCAATGAGCGAGAGGATGATAGACTCTGTAAGGAACTGCGTGAGGACATACTTTTTTTGTGCCCCTATCGACATTCTCAGTCCAATTTCTCGTGTACGCTCAGTCACTGTGACGTACATAATATTCATGATACCGATACCCCCAACCAGCAGTGAGATTGCCGCCACGGCTGTCAAAAGCGTAGTGAGAATATCTGTGATGTTGTTGATCATCGAGAGCATCTCTGCCTGAGTGAATATCTCGAAATCGGCATCGTCGGCTGAGGTTATTTTGTGAGACATTCGCATCGCAAGCTCCACCTCTGCAACTGCGGCATCGGACTGCTCCTCACTCACGGCGCTTGCAAATATCGTGTGGAAATGGTCGATTGCAAGGAAGCGCTTCTGCACTGTTGTATATGGCGCATAGATGATATCATCTTGATCTTGACCCATTGAGTTCTGACCTTTCGATTCGAGCACTCCAATAACTCGCAGTGGGATACCATTGAATCGGACATACTCCCCAATAGGGTTTTTACCTTCGAATAGCTCATCAACAATAGTTTTACCTATCACGCACACCTTCGCCAGGGACTCTACGTCGCTCTGCGAGAAGAATATGCCACTCTCGACGTTGAGTTGCTTAATGTGTGTAAAATTGTTATCAACACCATTGAGGGTCGTCGGAGTATTGTTTGTGCCATATATCGCCTGTCCCGAAGAGGTGACAGATGCCGAGACCGCAGTAAGGAGTGTTGTGTTCTCACGCAGATACTCCACATCGGCAGCATAGAGGGTTTTGGCCGTTGTACGCCCCATATTCACTCCACCCCTATCCTCGGCAGTGGGCGATATGATGATCATATTTGTTCCCGCCGATGCGATCTCTTCTCGCACATCGTTTGTGGATGCTGCACCAAGAGTCATCACCGAGATTACGGAGGCGATACCGATTATTATACCCAGCATTGTGAGTATAGCTCTTGTTTTATTGCGAATCAAAGCCTTGTAGGCGATGACAATATAGTTGTACCATTTCATAGCGAAGACCTATTGAAGTTGATAATCATGATTTGTCGGTAGTGCCGCTAGTGCTGCCGCCGCCGACAGGGGCGAAAGTTTTTCATCGGCAATAATCACCCCATCTCGTAAGCGAATAGAGCGTGATGTGAAAGCTGCAATATCGGTCTCGTGTGTTACGAAGCATATTGTCTTGCCCTGAGAATTGAGCTCTTGGAAGAGCGACATCACCTCATACGAGGTGCGAGTGTCGAGGTTACCAGTAGCCTCATCAGCGAGAATCATCACGGGATCATTAACCAGCGCACGAGCTATGGCGACCCTCTGCTGTTGACCTCCACTAAGTTGGCTTGGCAGGTGCTCCATTCTGTCCGACAGGCCCACCTGTTCGAGTGCGTGGCGGGCTCTCTCTCGTCGCTCCTTTGCCCCAATCGAAGGGTTGTAGAGCAGTGGAAGCTCCACCTGCTCTAGGGCAGATGTTCTTGCCAGCAGGTTGTAGGATTGGAACACAAATCCAATTTTGCGATTGCGAATAATGGATAGTTCAGCATCGTTTTGAATTGACGCAGAGACTCCATCAATCAAATAGTCTCCCGAAGTGGGCTGATCTAAGCACCCCAAGATATTTAGGAGCGTACTCTTACCCGAACCACTTGTTCCCATTATCGATACAAACTCACCCTCGTTTACACTGAACGATATACCACGCAGAGCGTGAACTTTTTCGGATCCCATCACGAAAGTTCGTGTTATGCGATCAATTTTCAATACCTCTTTCATGACTACATTGCTCCTCTAGGTGGACGATTTCCTGACGGTGGCGAGAGTAATCCCTTGCCACTACTCTTCTCTGCGTGCATCTGTGGCATCACCCCAACAACTAGGCTATCGCCTTGATCGACACCACTCATAATGATAGTTTCAACTCCATCCGACGCTCCAACTGTCACATCCTTCGAGATGAGCTGCTCTCCGTTAAGTACCCAGATCTTACTACCGCTACTTGCTCTATCCATAATGACATAGTTCGAAAGCGACTCAGCGTTGGGCGTAAAGTAAAGCGCCTCAGCAGGCACACACACACCCTTTGGTGATTGAGTTGTGATTGTGATATTTGCCGTCATACCAGGGAAGAGTCTCTCGTCTGGGTTTGGGGCATCTACAATCACTGTATAGGTTATAACATTCGAGCTCTCGACTGGCTCTAATCGCACTTGAGAGACTACACCCTCGAACTCCTCACCTGGGTAGGTATCCACCGTGAACGATGCGCTCTGCCCAACCTTTATTAGGCCTATATCCGCCTCATCGACATCGACCTCAACTTGCATCTTCTCTAGATCTTGCGCTATGGTGAAGAGCGTAGGTGTGCTAAATGAAGCCGCTACTGTCTGTCCCTCATCTACTGCACGGTTGAGGATACGTCCCGAAATTGGGGAGTAGATATCCGCATAGGATAGATTAACCTGCGCTTGGTTGTAGTCCGCCTCAGACGAGATGACTGAACCATTTGCTGTTTCGAGTTTATTTTGCGCCTCCTCCAACTTTGCAAGTGTCGCTGCGCCCTGCTCAAATAGTTTCTCGGTGCGCTCGTAGTTCTGTTTTGCATAGAGCTGGTTGCTGCGTGCATTCTCAAGGGATGCTTTGCTCTGTCTCACTCGCTCGTTGAGTGTGAGCTTATCGAGCGATGCGAGGAGCTGTCCTGCTTGAACTTCGCTATTGAAGTCTACGTAAATCTTCTCGACAATTCCCGAAACCTGTGTTCCCACGTCGACCTGTGTTACGGGCTCAATACTTCCCGTTGACATAATGCTTAGTTCCAACTCCTTTGTTGCGGCTGTGGCTGTACGAACTACATCGCTTGCACTATTTTTGCCCAACATTGTATATCCAACTCCTGCGCCACCTATGATGGCTGCAAGTAGGATGAATCCCCATTTTTTGCTAATTTTCATATCGTTATCTTTTTTATAATTTTATCTCTGCTCCCATATATACATCCAAAACTTTGCGTGAGAGGATGTAGTTATATTTGCTCTGTACGTAGTTGTTGAGTGATGCTAGGTAGTTGTTTTGCTGCTGGAGCAACTCGGTTGTTGAAATTGCGCCCTCCTCAAATTGTGCTGAGAAGACTCTAAATGTCTCTTTGTACGCCTCAAAACTCTCCTGCTTCGCCTTGGTGCTCTGCTCCAGAGCTAGGGTGTTGTTATACTCTTTTTCAAGGGAGTTGCGCAACTCAAACTCTGTCTTCTCGGCCTGAATCTCGGCCTGCTCAGCGGCGTAGCTCATCTGCTTGATGTTTGAACGAGTTTTACCCTTGTTCCAGAGCGGAATGCTAAGTGATAGAGTAAGAGCGTTCACATTGTTGTTGCTAAATTGAGAGCTCCACGTCTGATTGTATGTCGAATTATAGTTCGATCCCACAGATCCATTTACGGAGAGCGTTGGCATGAGCCCACCCTTTGCAATATCAATATTCTTATTGGCGATCTCGATAGATGACTGTGCGATCTTCAAATCAGGCAACCAAGCCAGAGTAAGATCTGTCAGCTCGCCTAGCGATGGCATAGGCATAGAATCTGCCGACAGTTCGGTGTTTGGATTTACCACGCTCAACTCAACTGTATTATCGATGACAAGTAGATTTTTCAGTTCGATGATTGCGTTGTCCCTATCAATTTGACTGTTGGTGTAGGAGTTAGCGTCACTCGCCGCCTGGGCCTTTAGGAGTAGGTAGTCGCTCTCCAATATATCCCCCGCGCGATAGCGACTCTCACCTAGCAAAGCTTGCTCTTGGCTGATCTTCAGCACCGACTCCTGGAATTTGCGCAACTCCTCGTTCATCACAGCCACTAGATAGGTGTTGATTATGGAGATTGCGAGTGAGTTCTGTGCTTGGATAATCTCCTCGTCCGCCTGCTCGTTCTCCAAATTTGCTAGGCGTATCGCATTCATCTTAACCCCTCCGCTCCATAGAGTCGCTGAGGCGTTGAGCGAGTAGCTACCCGTGTTGTTAACATTTGAAACGCCTTGATTGATTTGAGCGCTCAAATCTGGGAGTAGATCCCTCTTTGCTTGCGCCAACTCCTCCTCTAGCGTGAGGTTCGAGATCTCGATGATCTTTTGGTCAAAGTTCTGAGCCAAGCCCATCTCTATCGCCTCTGAGAGAGAGAGTGTCAACTTCTCTTGTGCAGATATACTCTCGAGTGAGAGTAGACACACTACTGCTAAAACTAATCTTTTCATATCATATTTAGATTTTGATTCTGGCACAAAACTACATACTTACACCAACTCAAACAACCATAATCGACCGACACACCCACATCATCGACCAATGGGGCAAAAAGTCCGATTTCGCCCCATTTACATCGACCAAAACAGTCAAAAAATCGATTAACTACCTTTTGTCGGACAAAGAGCCCATTCTATCGACAAAGCATTGTGCGGATAAAATTAAAAACATACCTTTGTTGAAAATTAAGCGATTATGAAGTTTGTAGATATTATAGATAGGTTAGTGCCTTCTTCTTTGAGAGGCCCTTTGATCCACATCTCGGTGTGGGCTGCACTCATTGCCCTCATGCACTCCTATGGAGCTATGATGGGGCGAGATTTTAATGTTTTTGTCATTATCCCAAACGTTATATATATAGGTCTCTTCTACCTCAACTACTCAGTGCTCATTGAGCGACTGCTATTCAAAGGTCGTGTTTGGAGCTATATCTTGGTCAATGTGGCAATTTTCAGTGCGCTATTCTTCGTTATGGCTGAGGTTGGAGATTTTGTTGATAGTCATATTGATCGTGTTGAGCCTCGACGTGGCGGTTTTGGGCATAGCCTCTTTGGGCATATTCTATTCAGCATACTTGTTATTGCGCCATCGCTGAGCATCAAGATGACCGCAAAATGGCTGGATTCACGCCAAAGGATTCGCGAATCGGAGAGCATGAGAATCGAAATGGAGTTGGCATCATTGAAGAACCAACTAAACCCACACTTTCTGTTCAACTCCCTCAATAGTGTCTATGCGTTAATATCGCTCAACCCCACCGTTGCGCAGTCCTCGCTTATGAGCGTGTGCGATCTGCTCCGCTATCAACTCTACGACTCGGATTATGCCGAAGTTGAGCTTGACAAGGAGATAGATTTTATCAAAAATTACTGCAACCTCATGCAACTGAGACTTGGCGAGAGAGTGGGCGTAAGTGTAGATCTACCACAAAGCACCGATGGCATTAGAGTGGCACCTCTTCTATTTATATCACTAGTGGAGAACGCCTTTAAACATGGCGTGGATGCCGACAACGCATCGTATATAAATATCAAGATGACACTCATTGGCGGAGTCATACGATTTACGTGCAGCAATAGCAACCACCCAAAAACAACGCAAGATCGCAGTGGGTCTGGCATTGGACTAGTAAATCTTCAACGCCGACTAGAGCTGATCTACCCACACACCCACACCTATGATGTGAAGGTTATAGATAATTGCTATATTGTAACATTAATTATTAATACACAGCAAAATGATTAGATGTATCGCAGTAGATGATGAGCCACTAGCGCTATCACTTGTAAAGTCATATATTGAGCAGAGTCCAAAGCTGGAGCTCATTGGAGCGTACAACTCTGCCCTGCAGGCACTCGAAGCCGTGAGACGAGAGCAGCCAGATCTGCTATTCCTAGATATACAGATGCCCTCGATGAACGGCATAGAGCTCGCATCGCTAATCGACACCTATCGCACAAAGGTCGTCTTCACAACAGCCTTTTCGCAATACGCTCTGGAGGGTTTTCGTGTCGATGCCATTGACTATCTTCTCAAACCAATTAGCCTTGACAACTTTTCGCGTTGTGTCGATAAAGTCGAGCGCCTACTTGGTGGTGCAGCGGGGGGAGTTGCTCCCAACGATTACATGGTCATAAAGTCAGAGTATCGCCTCATCAAGGTGCAGTATAGCGAGGTTTTGTATCTGGAGTCTTTGCGAGACTACGTCATCATAGCACTAGCCGATGGGACGCAACTAAAGACCCTATCGACACTCAAAGGGATAGAGTCTACCCTACCCAACGAGCTATTTAGGCGTGTGCACCGCTCGTTTATAGTCAATCTCTCGAATGTAAAGATAGTGGAGCGCAACACAATCGTCTTCGGGCGCACAACAATCCCCATCTCCGATAGCTACCGCTCAGAGGTGATGGCTGTACTTGGATTAAAGTAGTCCCTCAGGCAGGCAACACTTTTGTTCGAGTAGTGACGAGATAAAACAACACAGACCTCCCCATCAATAGTGCAAGATCCATTAAAGTGTCTGCACTATTGATGGGGAGGTCTGTGTATCGTTACTACTATGGTCTTACCAGCTTTCCTGAGTTATCATAGCTGAACGGCGATATGTCTTTCAACGCTGTGTTCATGCCAGTCACTGCAACCGTCAGTCCTACTATAGATAGGTCGCTGAACATGCCATCAGGGTAGCCCCACGATGCCGCAGGTAGTGGGTGTAGATAAGTTGCAGCAAAGTTTTCGGAGATAGTACCTCCTCTACCTGCCATGTCAGTTGCAAGACTTTCAGCATTACCCATAAATGGGATAAATTTCGCCTCTTGTGCCTCTCCAGCGACAGTCAATCTATTTTCTATCGTTTCATACGCTGCTTGTACAGTGCTTGTTAGAGTCACAACCGAAGATGGAAGCTCTATCTTACCAATCATACCTCCAACAGAGCTTCCTGACGGAGTGACTATTACTCCCGTATTAGACAGCGCCACACCTGTGAGTGCAAGCGAAGTAAGTGTAGGCTCTGCAGGTGATTCTTCTGTTAGTGCGTTTGGGCTGATAATCCTACCAATACCAACAAAACCGCCAATCGTAGGAGCTGTTCCCGTTCCGATCACAGTACCTGAGTTTTCAATACCATGGAAACCAAACTTTGACTGTGCGATCTCGATCTCTCCTGCAATCGAACCTACCGTATTTCCAGACACCTCTCCCGAGAAGGTCACATCATAAGCTTCGATCGAGAACAGTTCGGAATCCATATCTGACGATGATTTACCCACCATACCACCTGCGATACCATTTGCGGCACTTGCCGTAACCTTCGCACTTGACGTTGATTGTCCGAATAGTAGTTTATTGGATCCAAGAGCAGCAAGTGCCGTTTCAACCTTTTTTTCGTTCTCTTTCTTTGTAAGAGCGATATAACCAGCGATACCCCCTACTCTCGTAGAGCCTGTAACCTCTGTACCTGTGACAGTACAGTTTGAGACATTCGACGCAGTATAACCTACAATAGCACCGACATTTTCTCCACCTTTGACATAGCCACCTATAATGTGGCAATTATCGATAATAGTACCAAAGGTAGCGGAGCCCAGTATGACACCAGTATCGTTTATACCCTCCCCATCTATCTCTGGATTAACGAAAATTGTATTGATAAACGCACCTGTAGCGTTACTTACTGCTATACTCAGCTCCGTGAAGAATGGTCGAGTATCCTTATAATCGTGGATATATCTATTGTGTCCGTTGAATGTTCCGAAATATTCACCTTGAACACGAGACTCATATCCAGCTTCACCCAAGCCCT
>CAYJIY010000017.1:0-10033 GCA_964370415.1 uncultured Alistipes sp. | reverse complement strand
ACCTCGCCCACAATACCATCACCTCTAAATCCATAGTAAGTTGTATGGCTGCCAGTTGCAACGGTGCTCTCGTCGGGTAGTTTATTCGCCGTAGAGACTAAAATATCTTTATGTGCTGCTTCGTCACCTTCGGTGTAGAAGTGGTCGGCAACCGCCTTGACTAGCACCTCACCAACGTTAAAACACCCTATGATACGCCCTTTACCAACAACCTCGCCTGCAACACCACCCATTATCTTTGAGCCTAATTCTAAGGCTTTTGTGTATGCCATCTTTGCATAGTTAGTATGCAGAACATCTCCCGTATTGTAGCTCGCAACGATAACACCACCATTGATACCAGTAATACCACCGATATTATTTTCGCCGAGAATCGTTGCATCGTTACGCGCCGCTTCGATGACGGTTGTAGCCGAAAGGTTTGAACCAATCAATCCGCCGACATTATTCACGCCTACAACTGTAGAGGCTTCCGTTGTCCATGTCTCAGAGATAGTTGTCGTGCCCTCTTTTGAGGCTCCATCCGCTTCGACTAGACCTATTACGCCACCGACATTATCCTTACCCTCGATGATTGATGTGTAACCACGACCCACCAGCTTAGAGTCGGCAGCGTTAACCATCGTAAGTGAGGCGTTAGCTCCCAAAAGACCTACAGCACCACCGACGTTGTTACCCGTTCCAGTCACGTTGAGGTTAAAGTGGTTAGGAACAACCAAATCATTGTCACCCGCTTCTACATAGCCAGCCAAACCGCCTACGTTATTTCCACCTTTTACTATTATATTACTCAACACAATAGGCGAGCCAACTAGAACCACTTTTTCGCCAACTCGACCAACGAGACCACCGACATTATCTCCCGTTGAGACAATAGAGTTGATTGTGCCCTCTGTTGTCACCACCGAACTATTTGTGATTGTAGCATTCTTTATGGCTCCAGCGAATAGACCAACATTATCGCCAGTAGCCTTTATATTTCCATTGACAAGCGAGATATACGAAATCTCAGCTCCATCAATATTTCCGAACAGACCTTGATAGGCACCACCACTCGTAATAGTGAGGTTGCTGATGGTATATACAGTACTCTCCGAACTGCCACTAGTGAAGACCCCAGTAAATGGGCGGTCGGCTGTTCCAATAGGGGTCCAGTTTGTCAGTGACGATAGGTCGATGTTATTCATCAAGTAGCCCGTTATTCCGTTGTCGAGATTCTCGTCACCACTAGGTGTCGTTGCACTATTTACCACTTGTGCAAACTCCACAAGGTCCTGCGCATCATAGATGTAGAACGTATGGACTGGTATATCTGTCCAGTCAACTGGAGTGCCACCCCACTCATCAACTAAAGCCTCATCGGAGAGAGTGATCTCCTCCTCGGTCACGGAGAGATTAAATGTGTAGCTAACCCCTGGTTCAAGTTTTGTCTTTAGAGTCTTGGTGTAAAGTGTTGGGACACCTACCCCCGTATCACCCTCTATACCATTTGCCTCGTAGGTGATAAACTGATCGAAATACGAACCACTCGACGAAGCTGTTTCGCCGTCTGCCATCGGAGTCACCAAGAGGGTGTAGCTAGCCTTCACGTCGCCCTCTGCCTCTGTAAAATATGGCTTGACCTCAACTGCAGAACCTGCGACAACGCCATCGGTGTATCCGCTATACTTCGAGTAGAATTTTATCGGCAGATTTTTCGTATCGATAAGAGATGTATTCTCGATTTGGATAATCACACGAGATGTCTGACGCTGTAATTCAAGCGACACCTCACCACCGCTTATATAGCTCTTTTCGCCCTCAAATGTCATGTAATCAGCAGTTGCGATTGCCCCCACTGTCGATTGATCTAGCGGCAGTGTAAAGTTCTCTAAATCTGTTGTTGCACCTACTGGATGGTAGGCGTTAAAGTACATTTTAGAGGCTGGTGTAGCTTCATTTGGCCACACGTGCGCAACACCCTCGCTAGGTATGTGAGACCAAACGCCAGTTGCCTTTTGGTAGTGCGAAAAGTCGGCAAGCGAGAGATCAGAGGAGCTCTCGCCCTTTGATATAGCAACAACATCGCCATTGTTGAGTGGCGCTGAGGCATCTGCCGATTCAAGGGGATTGCTGCGAGTATAAGATGAGAGCGAAGTGCTGAAGATCATCGGCTCTCCGTACTGCTCAAGCCTATACGTATCGTCCTTGACACAGTTTGCAAGCAAGAGCGCCAAGCCTAAGGCTGCAACTCTATATATATGTTTGAACGTAATCATATCGTCTATTTTTTATTACCACTAAAAGGTTTAGTATGGTTCTGTAGTATAATCGTCGCCAAGTTCATATTTAAGGTATAGCTGCTCTCCACTCACTAAGAACTTGGTAAAAACAGCTGTCTCAAATGAGAAGAGGCGATCCGTGCGAGTCTCGTCGATTGTATATTTTGACTCTGCAACCTCAAACTTTAGCGTCTCGATATCGACCCTAAAGTTATATGTTGGTACTTCGGGATCTAGCGAGCCTTGTGCACCTAGAAGCGTCTCATAAGTAGCGATCCACTTACTGCCAACCTTCCCAAAGAATGTTGGTGTCATATTGATCACATCCCTCTCCGAAGAGCCATTTTCAGAGGATGTAACACCCCTTGTGCTAGTACCAAAATAGCTATTGAGGGCATCGCGTGTTGAGATATCGCCAGTGTATGTAGACGATAGAGTAACACCACCTACTACGGTCTCATCACCACCATCTACGGAGTCTGACAACTCAAAGAGTTTTGCAAAGTTACCTGTGAACTCGATATCTATTCTCGCCTTGACTGCCTTGTGTTTGAGATGAATATCCAGCATCCAATTACCTGCATTAAAGCTAAGATTTGCGGCATCACTATTAGAGTGCAGAAAATCAAAATGGTATATCTGCTCAGGGCTAAGATCTCCCATAAAACAGACCACAACTTTTTCGCTATCATCAGTGAGGTATGTGAGCCCGCCATCTGCATTTTTCGCAAAGATTCTGTTATACCCCACCAGCGATGTTGTCGAGTTATCGTAGACGACTCCCGTAGTAGTTTCATCGTAGCCCTCTGAGATGCCCATATCGTTGGTAAAGTAGTCAGACTTCGAAGCACGATACTTTATTGGCTTGCCCAGATTGTAGTAGTACATAGGCTCGGTGCGAGGTGTGCTCGACACCTCAACGCTCGTACCATCTGCCCCCAAGCTAATGTCGTATGCCTTCCACTCGCTCCACACACCAGCAGGTCGTTCGTAGTATCTATATAGATCACTTTTGCCTGGGTGGGCTAATTTCTCAGCCTCTGTTGGAGTGTACTCTCTGCGCATCTCAACTAAGTAGTCGTAACCTGCCCCCTCTTGATCTATCTCCAGATAAAAGCGATCGATATTCGACGAGTTGACGCTTGTGCGTGTTTGCTCGTCTTGACCATCATTTAACAGATTAATAACAATAGGTACACTCCCTATATCTTCGGGCGATGTAGTTGGCGCAAGTTCCGCCTTATCGCAACCTGCAAGCAGTATAACTGCTACTACTCCCCATATTTTTACTCTATTTTTCATCTTGCGTATATGCTGTATGATATTATAACTATTTTAAATCGTCACAATCAAAGAGAGAGCTAGTCATAGTCATTGCCCAAAACTCCTGGCTCTTCATTCCAAGGTGATGCCGTGATGTCGAACAGCATAGCGATTCCATCACCATCAACCTCTATTATGTAGATATGCGTTACTCCTGCTCTCCACTGCTGTGCCTCAGGGAAGTTTATCTCTGATGTTTTTGCGTTGGTGCCGTCGGCGTTTGTGGTTGTTACGCTCACCACGCTTGTTGTCGCCACGGTTTGTGGCACCATAATCAGATAGCCGTTCTCAGCAGTCACTATTTGATTCATATCTGAGGGTGTTATGCTACTATCTACGCCTGCATTAACTGTGGTTGTAGCTGCGCTCAAATCGGACCACGTGATCGCTTTCGCATTGTCGAATGTGAGCTTTCCTGAGCTTGAGACGTTGCTAATCGAAATTGCCGTTATCCTCTTGCTCTCGTGCCCCTTGACAGAGAACCCCACAGAGGCAAGAGCATGACCAAACTCTAAGTGAGCAGTCAGGCTATTATCAGCACTGCCCGTGGTGTAGGCTACCAGAAGATCGGGCTGCTCCAGAGCACTGCTTGGTGCGGCGTAGTCCAGCGTGAGAGATGTGCTTGTGATTGCCACGTTGCTGATCCCATCGCTAGCACCTGCGCCATCAACTTGAGTTGGAGACATAGCGAAGAATGAGAGCTCCGATCCATCGGTTGGCCAAAACTGGATTGGGGTGAACTTCCAAGCTGTATTTGTCGCATTTGTCGGAGTGAGCGAGCGCAAAGATATATACTCCGTGGCACCCTTATACGCTGCTATATCAATACTTGGCACTATGCCAGTGGAGCCTATGAGCGTACCACGAGTTTGACCCACTGATTGAGTGAATCCTATCTGTTGTTGTTCATAGGTTTTGATCTCATCCCCCTTCGAACACGATGCAACCAGTAGTCCTATTGTTGCAATGACTGTAAAATACACTAACTTTTTCATTGTTTCTGTATATTTATTTTTTCTCTTCATTTGTGCCCACAGAGGCGACCAAACCTCTGTGGGCTATCTCTGCTGCCTATTTAGACAGTGTAGATCACACTAGAATTACTCTATAATTTCCTCCAAGTTAATCGAAACATCCTCCCAGTCTACAACCGAAGATGATACACTGATGATATTAAAGATTGGATCTGGTGTTGGATCTGGATCACCTGGCTCTGGGCTTGTGCTACTCCAACCGATCTCAACTATGAACTTATACGCATTTCCTTGCTCAAAGTGGTTTGCGCTTGTTTGGTGTGCTAGCGTATTGTCGATCATACCAGCTGCGAGTGTAAACGTGCTAAGGCTTCCTGCGAAGTGCTGCAAACCTGTCGCTTTGTTGTTAATCACGATACCAGAGATGTCGATAGTTGAACCTTCGCTCACTTGTGGCGCAATGTTGAACGACACTGAATAGTTGCCATCAACACCTGAGCCCACATCAGTAGTTTGACCGATACCTGTATAAGAGTGTAGCGGGCTTGCGTCAGTTCCACCGACAACAAAAACTGGTGCATCGCCATTGAGTGTAACGGCACCACTATTGCGCTTAACGCCGAAGTTCATTACAGGAGAGTTACCTGTGCCAAATTCAAACATATCAGCCACCGAAGTACCTGCAACGCCACCGATTAGATCATCTGACAATCTCACCTCGAAGAGGACCTTAGAGAGCATGTGGTTAAATGTAAGCGCAACTGTTCCTTCGCTTA
This sequence comes from uncultured Alistipes sp., assembly GCA_964370415.1. Taxonomy (GTDB): domain Bacteria; phylum Bacteroidota; class Bacteroidia; order Bacteroidales; family Rikenellaceae; genus Alistipes. The sequence goes on along the minus strand of CAYJIY010000017.1, from coordinate 4,699 downwards.
GACCTGCTACTGGCGTTGCAACTGTAAAGTCCTCATCAGCAGACGCAGGAACTGTGTAAGCGAGCGAAACAGAGCCCTTTGTTGGGGTTGTTGACTCAGGCTCTACCACTGTTGGGGCAATACTTGTAGAACCAGCTGGAGAGTAAGCATAAAAATCTAGAGTTCCATCACTTGGCCACACATAATAGGCAACAGGCGTAGGTGCATTCGAACTTGTATAGTCATGACCATCAATAAACCAAGCGCTAAGTTTGCTTGCATCAGTGTACTGAGCATAGACTTTGTAGTTATCAGAGTCGTCGTTTGCCGCCTTTGTTGGCACATAACGCAGAGTTTCAAATTCGATTGGGTTTTGTTTTGTGCCAACTACGTCAACCGATTCTGTTTTTGAGCAACTTGCCGCTACGGCAAACATTGCTACTGCAAATAAGATTTTCTTCATTTAAAAAAAGGTGTTAATTATGGAAATTTATACATGTTGCGAACTATAAAGTTCTATTGTTAAGTTTTAAAGTGGAATTTCGATCACATCCCAATCGGTCACATCGCTACCCCAGCCTGCTGCAGTCTCACCCTCAGGGATAACATCTGGCAGTGGCTCTTGGTCGGCGATATGGATCCTTACGTGATTTCTAATCTGTGTCGCGGAAGGGAACATCAGATACTCTACACTACTACCCAAGTTCGGGTACTCTCTATCCTCGATGCTCTCGTGTGTATCGGTGTGATCCACTAGCATATAAAGTGCATTTACCGAGAGCGAGTTTGACGCATTATCGGGCTGATCCGCCATTGTACCTCTTACGCCCAAAGCTCCAAGGCTCGTAATCCTCACGCTGATCGTGCCATCTCTAGAGCGTGGTGCATCGTAAACGGGATCTCCAATCTCAAACTGCTGTCTTACGGATGTGGTGCTATTCCTATCGCCATGTGGATAGTAGGAGCTCGCAATATGGTGTATTTCGCTGAGTACATTCATGCGTGAATCCTCCAAATTTTGAACATGAATTGACAAATCCAAGGTGTAGGTCTTTAGCTCTGGCGTTATATCCAGGAGCTTATGGCTCTGAACCGCCGCATCCGTTCCGCTGTACTTCTCAGGGAGAATATCGCCCGCCATAATGTGGATAATATTGTGGTCGATCTCAATATCTTCGACTACCAACACCGCTAGTTGATCGGGTTGCCCTACATAGCCTAGATCTGTATCCTGCCTTGTCACCAAAGGCTGTGCTTCGCTCAAGACAAACTCTAGGGTCGAGAGCTTGTCCGATCCCTTAGCTTCTATATTCTTGAGCTGCCCATCTCGTAGCGCTATCTCGTTGACAACGACTGCCGTGAAGATACCCTCTCGAAGACCTGCGTATGAGTGAACCTCTTGATCGTTATGCTCATAGGTGTGGGTATGGGCTAGCGCACCCGTCGTTTGATCGTAGAATAGGACCGTAACGTTCTGTGGTGGCGTATCCAACTGCTCCCAGTTTATACGAATCGGAAGACGTGCCTCAAGCTGGCAAACACACTCAAGCAACAGATCTTTTCGCTCGCAACTGACGCCCATGACAACTACAATAAGTAGCGCAACAATTATTTTATATAGCTGTTTCATCATCTCTTATTCTTATTGTAATTAATAAACCAAACTAACGAGATCTTCGCCTTCGTTGGACCAAACCAATCTAGAGTCTCATATCTCTGAATCAATGGGTGCCATTCGAGCGGGAAGCCGTAGTGATCCTCATAGTAGGTGTAGCTACTATTCAAGTAGCCCATTCCCAAAGAGTACTCCATTCGCCAATTTCCCTTTTTGTCGAGTGTATGCGCATAACCTGCACTCACCCCCGCATGCCAAAAGTCGCCCTGATAGCCCTTGAACTTATTTTCAAAGTCGTAGTAACCACCACCGCCATAGAGCCCCAAGAACCAACCCGTGAGTTGTCGCTTATCGGCTCTATCGCCCAGCCAATACTTGGCCTCGAGATTTCCGTTGAGCATCTGCAGATAGCGGCGCTTGCTCGTAGTTGAGACACTGCGGCTATTCCACCATGGGAAGATCCACTCTCCAGCCACCGAAAAGCGCTCCCCGATAGGGATCTCCACCTCTATATTTAGGGCTGTTACAGCGTCATAGAGCAGATTAGTTTTTACTGCAAATCCTTTTTGAATCCTCTCTACTTGCGGGATTGGCAAAGGCAGTGTATCATAGGTTATCACCTGCTCGTGGCTCACCCTCTTTAGGCTATCAAAATTGTGGTAGAGCACCACTGACGCTCCATAGCGTGATTCAGGGAGGATATGTTCGAGAAGATATCTCCAAGGCTCACCTCCTCTTAGCTGCCTCAGAAGCCACTCTTTGCTACCGTTCGAGTGGCGCGAATCGTCGATAATCTTCAAAACCTGATCTCGGTATGGGACTTTATCGTCCGCCACGACCTTAGCTCTGAAACCAACCCAATCCTCGGCAATAAAACGAGAGAAGACCTTTGTTGAATCTAGCGATTTATAGCGCTGCAAAAGCACCTCTCTAACTACTTTTGCACGGTTCTCAGCCAGCACTGCATTTCTGCGCTCTGTACCCTCGATCGACGCTCGTCCCTGTACCACTAGCGAATCAAGGCTAAAAGTCAAATCACGGCTTAGCATTACGCTATCTAGTCGTTGTAGCATTAGTTTGTTATCCGCAAAGTTCGGATCGAAATCATACTTATCGACCTCGAAATAGAACTTCACATCTATCTTCCCATCTCGGCGTAGTGCATCATAGGTGATGATCTCTTTATAAGTGGTATCGCTACTCACCTCAAAGGTCTCTTCACTAGCCACAGACTCTTGCTTGTCTCTCCTGTTTCGTGAGCTCTTTTCACGTGACTGCGCACTCATCTCCACAGGTACGAAGAGTAGCAGCACAGAGATGCTCAGTATGATAAAGAGACCCTTTGTTTTTATGTAATCGACCGTTTTCATTATATTCTATATATTAAACTCTTTGGGTAAGTTTTTCGGTTCGCTATCTCGCCACTTCTTCTGCGACTCCGACATCACAAGTCCAAAACGACATTACGAAACACTTACAATTATTTCTAAATATTATATGTGTATAATATTATATACTAGACACATAACAACTCTAATTCCTAGATGTAAATATATAAAAAAGCATGAGATTTGCAAGCAAAAAAGCAGACTAAAAACTCTCTTGCAAATCCGCCATACACCCTAAAATGGATGGCATTTAGCAAGCCGACCAGCCAAAGTGCTGTAATATTAGAACCAGGGAGCCAAATTGTTGAGATTGGGAGATATAATAAAACGAACTATTTTTTTGAAAAAAATTAGATAAATACCGCCTACAAACACTTCGGTACGTGATTTTTTTTGCATTTTTTGACCTAAGACAGCATCTAGCCTGTTTAATACTTAATTGTAGAGATTCGCATTAAGCGATAAAACAAAAAGGTTAACTTAAATAAATTCACATCAAAACTAACTATTTATTTTAGTCGTTTTTGTGCTACTTTTCGATCTATTTCGGCACTTAAAGAGATGTTAAACCGCCCTAAAAACCTCAACATCAAGCATCAAAACAAAAAACGGAGTTCACAAACCAGTAACAACACAAAAAATAATAAGCGCACAATAGCACATCGCCACACTGTGATAGCAAAATTTATTTCACAATATCACATAAAAATAGTAGTTTCATTGGTTTTTTTTATACATTTGTAGGCAAATTGCATACAATAATCGATAAAAGATTGAAAATATGGTGAAATGTGTATTGGTAACAGGAGGAGCAGGATTCATTGGCTCAAACCTCTGTGAAAAGCTCCTTAGCATGGGCTACAAGGTTGTCTGTTTGGATAATTTTGCGACGGGACATCGTCACAATATCGAACCGTTCCTATCGAACGAGAGATTTACGCTCATCGAGGGCGATATACGCGACATAGAGACCTGCCACAAAGCGTGCGAGGGGGTTGACTACATACTTCACGAGGCGGCTCTAGGCTCTGTTCCTCGCTCGATAAAGGACCCTGCAACATCGAATGATGTGAACGTGTGCGGATTTCTAAACATGCTAGTAGCGGCTCGTGACGCTGGTGTTAAGCGCTTTATCTACGCTGCGAGCTCTTCAACATATGGAGACAGCAAATCCCTACCAAAAGTGGAGGACGTTATCGGAAAACCTCTCTCGCCATACGCTATTACTAAGTACGTGAATGAGCTATATGCTGATGTCTTTGCAAAGACATACGGCATGGAGTGCATCGGCTTGCGTTACTTCAACGTATTCGGACGCAGACAAGATCCAAATGGTGCTTACGCCGCTGTGATTCCGCTTTTCGTGAAGAAATTCATCAACCACGAGAGCCCAGTGATTAATGGTGACGGAGAGTATAGCCGTGACTTTACGTACATCGACAACGTTGTTCAGATGAATATCCTTGCCATCCAGAGCGAAAATCCTGAGGCTGTAAATCAGGTCTACAACACAGCATTTGGGGAGCGCACAACACTAAACCAACTGGTTGGTTCGATCAAGGAGTTCCTAACGGAGTACGACCCAAAGATCGCTGAGGTAAAGGTCGAATATGGACCAAATAGAGCGGGAGATATCCCCCACTCTCTGGCTAGCGTTGACAAAGCAAAATCGCTGCTCGGATACGCACCTGAGTTCTCGATGAGAGATGGCCTAAAG
>CAYJIY010000016.1:0-43578 GCA_964370415.1 uncultured Alistipes sp. | reverse complement strand
AAGATATTTGCGGTAAACAAATAAAAAAATCCCACTGATCACTCAGTGGGATTTTTTGTTATAACTATGTTCGTTATAGATCTAGTCTCTTACGAAGCTCTTTTGGAAGTACATCCTTGTGAACCATTACAGACATAGTCTTGTATGCCACAAATGGCACTGATGCGTAGTAGAAGCCATTGTATGGGCCTCTCTCTCCCCATGAGTTCTGAACTTTGTAGTATGGTGTGCCATTTTGATCTACCGCACTACCCATGATAAGCATTGCGTGGTCGTCAGTTGTTTGGTAGTTATCATAGGCATCCTGGCGCATCTGCTGAGTGATTTTCTTCTCTGGTCCAGGACCTTCGAAGCTGTAAAGTGCCGATTCGCGCTCAGTTTTAGAGATACCGCCCCATCGTGATGCCTCAGTATCGCTCATGTTCTCGACTTCAGCCTCAGGAATGATCGCAACAGACTTGTAGCGGCTGAAACCTCTATCGCTAACATCTGCAGCCCATGCAATAGGGTAGCCCATATCAACAGAGTTCTCAATCGTAGCCATTAGCTCCTCCATTGGGACGTTCCACATAGTGCTCCACGTCCAGTTGTCAGGCACCTCAAGTGCAAACTGAGTGTAGAACGGGTGGTGAGTGTATGATGTAAGCTCTACATAGTCGTTAAGATCGATCGGTAGAGACTCAGCATAGCTCATAGGTGTGTACTCCTTGCCATTGTATGTGAAGCTCTCAGGGCGCTCACCAAAGTAAGCATCGAGGATGCCGTTTAGTCCATCTTGCCAAACCTTTGTTAGCCCCGTTGCATCGTTGCGTGATTGTACCTTCTCGCCAGCTTTGATCACTGCATCCATATAACCTTTGAGTACCGCATCGATCTCTGTGAAGTCAGGCTTCTCTGTGCCATACTGAAGACCCGTGTATGCCTCTTCGGGCATGATACCGTATGTTTTGATCGCACGAAGAACGTCATCACTAGCACCACCAACTGCGAAGTTAAGGTGGCCGTGAAGGCGAACATATTTCACCGCTTTTTCGAAGTACATGTTGCGAACAACCCACATTGGCGATAGTTCAACAGCCTCGCCACCATTGCGAATGACCTCGCTTTCGAGTGTCGATAGGGTAGCATAGCTCCAGCAAGTACCACTTCGTGATTGGTCACGAACAGGTGTCGTTGGGATGATCTTTGTGTCGTTGAATTTGTAACCTTCAGTTTCTTTCTTCTCTTGGGCAGATGCTGTGCCTACTATAGCTAGCATCACGAGAGCTGTAAGTACTCTTCTCATAGTTTTATTTTTTTGTTAGTGTCTCTACTTTTTAGATTCAGCAACGATCTTTTGGCACTGCTCAAGAGTTAGCTCTTCAGGCTTTGTGCCCTTTGGAAGTCTATAATTCTTACCTTTATAGGCTATGTATGCGCCATATCTACCGCTCTTTACAAGCATATCTGTATCCTCCTCGAAGCTCTTGAGAGGAGTGTTCGCAAGTAGTTGAGCCGCTTGGTGTGCCTTAACAATCTCAATTGCACGCTCTTGAGTCACTGTGTATGGATCATCTGTTTTTGCTAGCGATGCAAACGACTTCCCGAATCGCACATAAGGGCCATACTTACCAATACCAACAATTAGATCCTCACCATCGAGCTGTCCAACGTTGCGAGGCAGAGCGAATAGCTCTAGTGCCTCCTCAAGGGTAATTGATTCGATGAGCTGTCCCTTTTTGAGAGATGCAAACTTAGGTTTCTCCTCCTCATTTGCCGCCTCGATCTCAACCATTGGACCATAACGTCCAATTCGTGCCTTCACGATAAGCCCACTCTGAGGGTGATTTCCAAGCACACGAACGAAGCTCTGCTTGTCGGTCTGTGTCTCTATCGCTGTGTCGATGAGTTTGTGGAATGGCGTGTAGAAGTCATCAATCATCTTTGCCCACGTGATCTCACCCGCTGCGATGCGGTCAAACTCCTTCTCGACATCTGCCGTGAAGTTGTAGTCTAGGATCTGAGTAAATTGATTGTCGAGGTAGTCGTTCACGATCATACCTATATCCGTAGGTGCGAGTGTATTCTTCTCTTTACCAACATTTTCGGTTGCACTCTTCGAGGTCACCTTTCCATTTGAGAGTGTTAGCTGTGTGTATGAGCGCTTCTGTCCATCCTTGCTCTGCTTCACGACGTATCCACGATTGATTATCGTTGTGATCGTTGGCGAATAGGTCGATGGACGACCGATGCCGAGCTCCTCCATACGCTTGACAAGAGATGTCTCATTGAATCGCGCTGGAGCCTGTGTAAAGCGTTGTGTCGCTGTGATTTGATCCGAAGATACAGCATCACCAGCTGTTAGCTTAGGGAGAACTCCTTCGGTGCTCTGCTCCGAGTTCTCGTCATCGTGAGACTCTGTGTATAGACGCATGAAACCATCGAAGCGCATAACCTCACCTGTGGCTACGAAGTGCTCCTTTTGACCGCTAACAGAGATTGTGATCGTCGTGCGATCGATCTCCGCTTTCGACATCTGCGAAGCTAGTGTGCGCTTCCAGATTAGCTCATAGAGTCGCTTCTCGGCTGATGTTCCCTCAATGGTGTGTCTATCAATATATGATGGGCGGATGGCCTCGTGCGCCTCCTGTGCCCCTTTAGATTTGGTTTTATATTTCTGAACGTGCGAGTACTTCTCTCCAAAGCACTTGATGATCTCCTCCTTACACTGAGCCAAAGCTTGTGATGAAAGATTCACCGAGTCAGTACGCATGTAGGTGATAAGACCCTGCTCGTAGAGCTGCTGTGCAACCGACATAGTTTGCGATACCGACATTCCAAGTTTACGTCCAGCCTCTTGTTGAAGCGTAGATGTTGTAAATGGTGGTGCCGACTTCTTCTGTGCAGGCTTCTCCTCCGATTTTTCTACCTTAAACTCCGCAGTAGAGCAGTTTGAGAGGAACTCTTCGGCTTGCTCCTGAGTCTCAAATCTCTTCGAAAGTTCAGCTTTAAATAGGCGCTTGTCGTCAGAGTTTGTCGCAAAGAACTGCGCAACGACTCTATAGTATGGCTTTGATTGGAAAGCTATGATTTCACGCTCTCTCTCCACGATTAGGCGCACAACAACGCTCTGCACACGCCCCGCAGAGAGTGATGGCTTAACCTTTTTCCATAGAACTGGAGATAGCTCAAAACCCACCAAGCGATCCAAAATTCGGCGTGCTTGCTGGGCATTTACTAGATCCATGTTTATAGTTCGTGGGTTATCGATAGCCTCAAGAATTGCGTTTTTCGTGATCTCATGGAATACAATACGTTTTGTCTGATCGACTGGAAGGCCAAGTACCTCTGTCAAGTGCCACGCAATGGCCTCTCCCTCGCGGTCCTCATCGGATGCCAACCATACGGTCTTACCCTCAGCAAGCTTTGTGAGCTCTTTGACAACCTTCTGCTTGTCAGCTGAAACCTCGTAAACGGGGTTGAACCCGCCCTTTAGATCAATACCTAGATCCTTCTTCGAGAGGTCACGAATATGTCCCATACTCGATTTCACGATAAATTTCTTACCGAGAATCTGCTCGATAGTCTTAGCCTTTTTAGGGGACTCAACAATTACCAAATTTTCTTGCATAACAAATATCTACAATTTATAAGCGAAAACCTAAGCTCTTAAAACTTAGGTTGTTGATCGCTTATAGCGTTAGTACTTCTATTTAATATCACTCTATTGCGAGGCTACTTTATCAATGTGTAGATTAGATCTAGTTTGATAGGTGCACTATTTAGTGCTGAGCTCTCACCTTGAAGCATTATGTGTTTGTCGGTATATATATTATTAATATCTGGACCTAAATAAACATTGCAACCATCGACATTATTAAGATCTACTGCACGATTCTCATCTTGCGCAGCTTGCAGCTCATCGAGGTAGTTGAGCCATAGTTGCTGCACATGTGCCGATATGTCTAACTTGTAGCAACCCATTGTACGGTTGATATAGCCTCCATATGGAAGTGCTGTACCGTAGTTCGACTCAGAGTAGTAGTCGTAGTCGCTAACAGTTATGAATGAGGAGTAATCAGTGTATGCGCCAATTCTTGATATAGAGGCATTCATATCATCGATGATATTATCCCACTCTGGCGTGCTGATATCTAGGTAGTTATACTCCGCCTGTGGGAAGTATATCTGCATCATTACTTGGTTGAACGCCATTGAGCCATAGTTCTCACCGCTTGTTGCATTCTCCGTGTCGATGATCTCTTGAATTTGATCGAAGAAATCTTGAGTGAATGTAAGCTCTGAGATAACACCACCAAGACCTGTAATATATATGGTGCTGTTCTCTGGGCGATTCTCATTTGACTCAACGATGTCAGCCTCGTTGATTGCCGTTCCTGCATAGTCATGCTCGATGCTGTTGATCGATGCTAGTTGATACTCCAACTCAGGAACATAGAACGAGTAGGTTGCACCGACCGTATCTTGAATAAGTGTTGGATCACTTTCAACTCGATTACGAGCGTAGAATGTGAATCCAGTTCCCGAAAGATCGAGGTTGTAGATCGTACCACGGCTCTTTGTTACATCGTCGCTCACCACGCCAGCAGGCTTGATATATAGACCCTTGAACTGCTCTACCCACTGCTCAGCCTCATACTCATACATTGAGTAGTCAACCGTAGGGCTTTCACCTGGTGCTAGATCCTCATCAATCATCAGACGTTTGATGAAGTTCTTACCTGCATCTGTCATATCTACTGTGACATAATACGAACTTGGACCAGTTACATTCTCATTAGGGAATACAAACGAGAACAAAGGTTCGCTTTGATCATAGTAAGGTGTTGGGTCGAAAGTCGTGTATGATACCTCCTCGGAGTTTAGCGCATCAACGGTTTGGTTGATCTCATAAACTTCAAACTTTTGCGGTGTGATTGTATCTGCCCCATAGCCACTGAATGTGAAGATCATTACCACAGAGTCAATGATAGGGTCATAGCCAAAGTATCCATCCTCCACAAGTGTAGAGTAGACGAATTGTGTCATAAAACCAGCGCTAGTGCTACCGATAGTATCGTTAATGCGCTGCCCCATGTAGCCAACAGTTAGATTCGACGATACGATTGAATCGCTCTGGAATAGGCGTGTCTCAATGTATTTTTTTGGATTTAAAGATCCATCATCGAGCTTTGCTGAGATGGTTGCTGCACCGATTTTTGTATCCTGAGAACTTGGGATCATAGCCGATCCGAGAGTGTCGTCGACACTAGTACAAGCGCTAAAAAGTGCAAAAATAGATACCGCCGCTAAAACTGTGCGAAGAGTCGTTTTACTAAAGACTATCATAGAATTGATTATATTTTTCACTAAATTCATCTGCATCAGGTGCGATATACTCCAAAGTTGGCTTACCCGTTGCGAGAATTGCCTCTCGCACATTGTCGTTTATCTGCTCGTCACCTATTACAATACCATCTGCGTATTTTAGAACGAATTTCCAAAAGTTTTCGTATGTTGGATTGCTAAGAATTTCAATATTTTCATCATTTATCCCCTCACCTTTGATTTTGTTGATGAAATTTTGGTCTAGTGAACCCTCGAAATCCTCGTTGTCTACAGTAACAACGATCTTCACATCCTTGAATACTGGATCGTCAGAGTAAACATGCTTTAGGTATAGAGGAGCGATGCTAGCGAACCATCCATGAGAGTGTACGATAGATGGTGTCCAGCGAAGTTTTTTTACTGTCTCCAGCACCCCACGTGAGTAGAAGATCGCTCTCTCGTCATTATCAGCGAATAGCTCTCCATTCTCATCGTGCAGCATAGCCTTGCGAGAGAAATAGTCCTCATTGTCGATGAAGTAGACCTGCATACGAGCCGCAGGGATCGATGCAACCTTGATGATTAGTTGGTGGTCCGTATCGTCGATAATTAGGTTCATTCCCGATAGGCGAATAACCTCGTGTAGCTGGTGTCTTCTCTCATTAATAATGCCATAGCGAGGCATGAAAGTGCGAATTTCATTGCCCTTCTCCTGCATTGATTGTGAGAGTTTGCGACCCATTAGCGAGAGTTTGCTATCAGGAAGATATGGTGTTACCTCTTGGTGTAGATATAATATTCTATTGGCCATGCTTGCGTTTGTTTTAACTGCAAAGGTAGTAAAAAATTGTTACTAAATGAAATATATGAAATAAAACAGCTTATAGGATAAGCATTGCATCTCCGTATGTTCCGAATCTGTAGCCCTCCTCCTTGGCAACCTTGTATAGGTTCATCACCTGCTCATAGCCACCAAAAGCCGCCACCATCATCAACTGAGTAGAGTATGGAAGGTGGAAATTTGTGACCATTGCGTCGGCTACCGAAAAGTCGTAAGGTGCAAAAATAAACTTGTTAGTCCACCCCTCCATCGGCTTGATCATGCCTTTGGTTGAGATTGCGGTCTCTAGCGTGCGCATTACCGTTGTGCCAATCGATACAACTTTTCTGCCATCGTTCTTTGCGCTGTTTATAGACTTTACAGTCTCCTCTGTTGCTATGAACTGCTCCGAGTCCATTTTGTGTTTTGATAGATCCTCGACATCGACTGCACGGAAGTTTCCTAGCCCCACGTGAAGAGTGATCGCCGTAGTCTCTATCCCCTTGATCTCCATTCTCTTGAGCAGGTGCTTCGAGAAGTGCATACCAGCAGTAGGCGCTGCAACAGCTCCCTCATGCTCGGCAAAAATTGTCTGATATCGCTCCGCATCTTCTGGTTCAACCTCTGGGCGCACCCACTTCGGAAGAGGTGTCTCACCCATCTTGTAGAGCGCATCTTTGAACTCCTCGTATGTGCCATCGAACAGGAAACGCAGAGTGCGACCTCTGGATGTGGTGTTGTCGATCACCTCAGCAACGAGTAGATCATCATCTCCGAAGTAGAGTTTGTTTCCGATACGAATCTTACGAGCAGGGTCAACCAGAACGTCCCAAAGGCGCTGCTCCTGGTTTAGCTCTCTGAGCAAGAAAACCTCGATCTCAGCACCAGTCTTCTCCTTGTTACCGTATAGGCGTGCAGGGAATACCTTTGTGTTGTTGAATACGAAGAGGTCTTCGCTGTCGAAGTACTCGATAATATCTTTGAAGAGCTTATGCTGGATCTCTCCTGTTTTACGGTCAAAGACCATAAGGCGTGAATCATCACGATTGTCTGTAGGGTGTTTCGCCAGCATTTCAGGGTTGAAATCGTACCCGTATTGAGATAGTTTCATAACTATTTAACTTTGAACTTTAGAAAAAACAATAAAGTGTAGCACAATATATACGTAAAAAACGCTATTTTGTTTCACTTGGTCTCAAATTTTCTAATAAATTATCGAGTGACCACGCAAAATCGAGTGTGTGACCACCGCTGCGAGTACGACAAAGCGATGTGAGGTGCCCGCCACTATTGAGCGCCTGGCCAACCTCCCTAGCCAGAGAGCGGATATAGGTACCCTTGCTACAGCGCACCTTTACTCTAATGCGTGGAAGATCGAACTCTAGGAGCTCCATCTCATATATATTGATTACGGCAGTGCGCATCTGCACCTGCTCCCCAGCTCGTGCCATCTCGTAGGCACGCACTCCATCAATCTTCTTTGCAGAGTAGATTGGAGGGAGCTGTTCTCTCTCGCCACATAGGTCCGAAAGAGCTTTTTCGACCATCTCACGTGTGATGTGTTCGTATGGGTAGCGCTCGTCGATTGGGTGCTCAAGATCGAAGCTAGGCGTAGTTGCACCCAGCTCTATATCTGTGATATACTCCTTCTCTTCGGCTTGAAGTGACTCCGCCATTTTGGTAGCACGCCCAACGCAAACGATGAGTATTCCCGTTGCTAGTGGGTCGAGCGTTCCAGCGTGTCCGACCTTTATTTTTCGATAACCTCGACCTCTGAGTGCGCTCTTGACCTTGCGCACTACGTCTGTTGATGTCCAGTTTAGAGGCTTGTCGATGACGGCTATGTAGCCCTCCTCGAAGTTTACGTCTTGAAAATCTGTGTCTAATTGCATTATAAAAAACTTAAATCAGCGTGTAGATGAGCGACGCGGCACCCATCGCAAGGCAGTAAACGGCAAACCATACTAGCTTACCTCTCTTTACGATCTCAATCATAAAGCGACAAGCCAAGGCTCCAGAGATGAACGCTGCGATGAATCCTGCCACCAGTGGTGCTGTGTCGATGTTGAGCGATGTGAGCTCCCCCGAACTGATATCGAGGATCATCTTACCAAGGATTACGGGTATGACCATCAGGAATGAGAAGTTAGCAACGCTATCCTTCTTATTTCCAAGCAGAAGTCCCGTAGCGATTGTCGATCCCGAGCGAGAGAGACCTGGCATTGTGGCTGCGGCTTGCGCTAGACCAATAATCAGGGAGTCTCGATATGAGATCGTGTCGCGAAGGCGTGGTTTAGCGTAGTATGCAAATAGCAGAAGCACGGCTGTAAGCAGTAGCATACACCCAACGAATGTGAGAGACGAGAATAGCATCTCGATCTGATCGCTGAATAGCACTCCGATAATACCCGCTGGTATCATCGAGATTATGATCTTTACGACATAACTCTTCTGTTCGTTGTACCCCTTTGTGAAGAGCCCTTGAAGGATGCGAGCGATCTCTCTCCATAGGATGAGGATCGTACTACATACGGTTGCTGTGTGGAGCATGACATCGAACGTGACATTATTCTCCAACTCAACGCCTAGCACCTCTTTGGCTATTTGTAGGTGTCCGCTACTTGATACGGGTAGAAACTCGGTAATTCCTTGAACTATTCCAAGAATTATCGCTTCAATGATATCCATAATTTACTAATTTTATTTGTCAAAACGTTTCATTATTGCGAAGACCTCAACGACGAAGCCCGCAACAACAAGAATAGGTGCAATGGTGATGCGTCTAGTCGAGAACATCTCGTAGTTGAACACATCTGGTGACTCGCTCTTGCCCCCTGTCATGAGGATAAATCCAAGAAGGATCAGTCCAAAGCCAATAGCCAACAGGATATAGTTCTTGCGTGTCAGAGGCATCTTTGGATTCTCTGATTGAGGAGTATTGTTGCTCTCTTTCATAGTTATCTCTATTAATATAGGTGTATTTTATTAGATTTCATGTTGATAAACTTATTCAGCGCTAGGGTGGTGAATATCACAGATATTACGACACCCATGAAGATCATCACACCAACAATTACTGCGATGTGAGTCATGCTTGCGAGCGATGCAATCTCAGGGATTGTGCCCGTTATGCCCCACAGAGCAATGGCGAATAGGAGTGATGAGATCACACCAGCTAGAGCCCCCTGAGTGGTTGCGCTAGCGAGGAACGGACGCATTATAAATAGTTTGGTCGCACCAACTAGTTTCATGGTGTTGATTAAGTATCGCTTGGAGTAGATCGCCAGGCGTATAGTGTTGCTCAGTAGCACCAAAGAGACAAACAGCAGCGCTGCGCCAAAGAGTATGAAGATGCTCTTCACGGCGTTGATCGTAGCGTACATCTTGTCGATAACACCCACAGGGCATGAGACGTGCTCAACACCCTCGATTGTCATCGCTCTGTTGATAAATGCGGTGAGGAGTTGATCGTCCGAGGCTTCGCTAGTGAGCGTAAGTTCGTATGAATCTCTCAGTGGATTCTCGCCCAGTACCTCTTCGTACTCGGTTGCGAAGATAGCTCTAAACTCCTCGTCAGAGGATTTCTCCTCCCTGGTGAGGAGCTTGACAGAATCTACGAGCTCCGATGCCGAGAGGCGCTGCTTGATGATCTCGCGCTGCTCTGGAGTGGCTTCGGCGCTGATCTCCACGCTCGCAGTTATACCCTTTTGGATGGTGTTGGCAGCCGATAGAGCAACGCTCATAAGGTAGCCAACCGATCCTAGCAGAAACAGTACGAGTGATATGCTCGCAGTCGAGATTATGTATGAGTTTCTTACTCTACGTTTAAGTCTATTGTCTTGCTTCATATTAGTTTTCTTCGTTTTCTTTGCGGTTACGAGTAGATACGTATATCGACGCTCCCAGTGCAAGGATTATGATAATTGAGCACGCCCATGCAACGCCTTCGATTGCGCCCCAATTAGGTGCTTTGAATCGCCACTCGATGGTGTGCTCGCCCTGAGGTGCCCACACTCCACGCAGGATGTAGTCGGCACGGAAATATGGCACTGCTTCTCCGTCGATGAACGCCTGCCACCCCTTGTCGTAGAAGACCTCCGAGAAGATGATTGGCGTGCTCTGCGATGCGCTGTACTCATATTTTAGATAGTTTGGAGTGTACTCCACGAGCGATATCACCCCTTGGAAATCATCGCTAGGTAGGGCTCCTTGCGCTGTGTAGTTTTTACCTGTGACAGCAGTGGTTTTCGTGTCGATATCGCCCAAAAGTTCTATCTCTTGTTGTGCGCTAGTGGCAGGAATAATGCGGTTGACGAACCACGCTGCACCATTGGCTGATGGTCTGCGCACAACCTTTTGTCCCTGCTCTGATGGCTCTATGACGTAGCGCACGTTGAGCATATCGAGCACCTGAGGCGAAACACCCCAGCGTTCGCCCCCTAGTTGCATGTAGTTGTCGATAAGGTCTTGGTAGCGTGATAGTTTTGCTCCGTGATAGCCTCCGATTGAGCGATGGAAGTATGATGTTGTAGCATCGTTGAAGGTGCTCACCGTCGCATTTAGAACACGATAGCCAGGGTCTGTGTCCTCCATGATCGCTTTGTCGGCAGGCGAAGGTGTGATCTGCGTTGTGCGAGGCGATGTGAAGTTCTCCTCCGAGATAAAGCGTCGATCCACTGGCACAAGGTCGGCAAGGACAAGTACCGCAAGTGCACCAACGAGCACTCCACGCTTAATTTTCTGCTTTGAGTATAACCATACACATGCGCCTGCTAGAAGGATGAATATAAGTGAGCGAAGAGCGTCGGAGCTCATCATCGATGCCCTCTCCTGAGCCATCGCTTGGCTTAGCTCTACGCTTAGAACTTCGACCTGTGCGGCGGCTTGCTCAGCTGTGAAGCCTGCATTTACGTAGACTGGGTAGAACTGCTGAACTATCATCTCGGCGCTCTGATCCTGCCCGAAGCCAAAGATCGCACCCCCTGCGAGCATGAGTAGCAGGCAGAGTCCAGCCGTTGTTCCAACAGCCCACATTAGCCCCTTTCGGATCTTTTGCTCTGAGAGTTGTGCTCGCCAAAGTTTCATTAGTGCGAACGCCCCCAATAGCGGTACGCTCCACTGAACGACAACTAGAGCGGTAGACACGGCTCTGAATTTATTGTAACCAGGGAGTATCTTAAATGCTAGCTCAGTGAGGGGCATGAAGTGGTATCCCCACGCAAGCATTATCATCACTATAGATATGGCAATCAGCCACCAACGCTCTCTGTTTGAGCTCAGTGCAACGCCTAGTGCTGCGAGCAGAATAATCACTGCCCCGATGTACGTTGGACCGCCAGTGTATGGTTGATCGCCCCAGTACGCAGGGAGTTGCTCTGCCACTTCGGCTGGGAATCTACTCTTGGTTAGTGCCTCAGCAACAGCACCATCCGAGGAGAATGTTGTAGCTGATTGTCGACCCTGAAAATCTGGGATCAACATATTGAGTGACTCGTCTATGCCGTAGCTCCACGCTGTTGCGTACTCCAGATCAAGACCTGAGCCTTGAGCACCTGCAGAGCCCTCGGCAATGAGTTCCGATCCGCCCCTTGTGGTCTCGGAGCTGTGTTGCATGGTGTACCACAGTTGCGAGAAGTTCGACCCTATGGCAAGTCCCCCCGCTAGCAAGAGCAGTGCTGTTCGCTTAGCGAAGCTTTTGAGCGCCTTGCCTTTGTATGAAAAATATAGTTCGCTGAGCCACATGGCTCCCATCGCCATCGCAAAATAGTAGGTGATTTGAGGGTGGTTTGTGCCGATCTCAAGAGATGTGGCAAGAGCCGTGATCGCCGCCCCCGTCCACATGTTTTGGCGCAGGGTGTACCATACACCAGCAACCATCAGCGGAGCGTAGATCAGCGCCCATACCTTCGATATGTGTCCTGCGGAGAGTATCAGCAGGGAGTAGGTGGAGAGTCCATATGCCAGCGCTGAGACAATCCCGACCCATGGGTTAACCCCCATGATTAGCAGCGCAATCCACATTATGAGCATCGAAAGAAACAGCGCCCATATTGGAGAGTTTACATCTGCAATTTTCGTGAAACTATTGTATATCACCCTAGAGGGGTATTCAATGCTGATTAGGTAGCTTGGCATGCCGCTAAACATCGATCCAGTCCATTGAGGATCCTCGCCCGTAGCACGTTTGTGATCGTGTATCTCCTCGGCCATTCCGCTGTGTTGCGTCATGTCGTACTGAGGGAGCACCTCGCCCTTTAGTTCAGGAAAAAAATATACGGCGCTTACCACCCAGAATAGTATCAGGGCGACAGCGGTGGGTATGAATTTCGAAAATTTCATCATGTCTTATCTCTTTGTCGAGGTCAAAGGTATAAAAAAATCGTGGATTTTAATCCAACTACACATATAAAAATGGCAATCATAAGTTATTTACTTCTAGCTAGGCAGTGGTTTGTTTGCGATATAAGAATTTCTTGTAAAGTGGTTTAATTTGCGATAATTACTTGTAAAATCGCAAAGTTTGTGTATATTTGTACATTGAGAATAATCTAAGAGAATGATAACGATTGAAGCGATACGAAGACCAATATCTAGTGAACTAGAGAGTTTTGAGCAGTTTCTACGTGATAAATTTAGTGCAAAAGATGGCATTGTTGCTGAGATGATCGACTATATCCTTACCTCGAGAGGTAAGGGCGTGAGACCAATCTTAGTGATGCTTTCTGCTGCCATAAACGGCTCATCGCCACTAATGGCAGGGAGCGTGCGTGTGATTCTGGCGGCATCGCTGATCGAGATGACCCACGTGGCATCACTCATTCATGACGATGTGATCGATGAGGCTGATATGCGTCGTGGTATGCCATCGGTCAATGCACGTTGGCAGTCTCATAAATCGGTGCTGATTGGTGATTATATCTTGGCAAAGAATATCGGTTTAGGTATGTCCAGCGGGCAGTACGATCTGGTATCTCACGTGAGCGAAGCATTGGCTAAACTCTGCGAGGGTGAGCTCATTCAGAGTCAGAGTGTTGAACAAAAGGACTTCTCACGTCTAAGATATTTCGATGTCATAAATAAGAAGACTGCAAGCCTTATGGGTGTGAGCGCTATGATGGGCGCTATCGCCGTGAAGGCGCCACAGGATAGAATCACTCAGATGCGCGCCTTTGGCGAGGCTATCGGAATAGCATTCCAGATCAAGGATGATATTCTGGACTATAGCAGTGGCTCTGTGACGGGTAAGAGCAGCAACAACGATCTGAGGGAGGGCAAGATCACGCTACCTCTGATTCTGGTGTTGGAGCAGTGCACAAAGGAGCGTCAAGATGAGCTTTTGGAGCTCTTGGCACGCTGTGCTGATGATCCACAGAGCGTTGATCGACTGCAGGAGATAGTGAAGGAGCAGGGTGGTATAGAGGCGGCAACCAAAGTTATGGAGAACTACCTCTCACGAGCGGTTCAGATCCTCTCGGAGTACGATATTTCGGAGTATAGAGATGCTCTTGTGAATCTTTGTGCCTATATCGGTCAGAGAGATAAATAAACGGATGAAATAATAACTAGAACATAAATCAAACTTAAAACAAAAAAAATTAAAGAACTATGGAACAGAAAAAGAGCTACTTACTGCCCATTATTATGATGTTCGCGCTATTTGCGATGATCTCATTCGTGACGGGTCTATCTAACCCTTTTGGTGTTATTGTGAAGGAGGAGTTCGGTGCGTCGAACTTCATGTCACAGATGGGTAACGCCGCTAACTTTATCGCCTATGCATTTATGGGTATCCCTGCGGGTATGCTTCTAAAGCGTATCGGTTACAAGAAGCTTGCTTTGCTTGCGATCGTTATTGGATTCGTAGGTGTTGGTATTATGTATCTTTCGGGTGTTGCTCAGAGCTTTGCGGTGTATATCACTGGTGCTTTCGTAGCAGGTTTCTCGATGTGTATGCTTAACACAGTTGTTAACCCAATGCTTAACACACTTGGTGGTGGCGGTAATAAAGGTAATCAGCTCATCCAGCTTGGAGGTTCTGTTAACTCTTTGTCAGCGACAATCGTTCCAGTATTCGTAGGATACTTGATCGGTAACCAAATCTCGATCAAGAACGCTAACCCAGCGCTATTCATCGCTATGGGTATCTTCGCTCTTGCATTCGTAGTGTTGGCTATCATGCAGATTCCTGAGCCACACAGCGCATCAGCAGTAGAGAGCAAGACTAAGGATAAGCACTCAGCTCTATCGTTCCGTCACTTTGTATTGGGTGCGGTTGCTATCTTCGTATATGTTGGTATCGAGGTGGGTATTCCTAACTTCATCAACCTTTTCCTCACAACGCCATTGGCAGAGGGTGGTCGTGGTATTGAGACTACAATCGCAGGTTCTGTTGTAGGTACATACTGGTTCCTAATGATGATTGGTCGTATCTTCGGTGGTGCAATCGCTGCTAAGGTATCACCTCGCAGCATGTTGGTTGCAGTGTCGTCTATCGCGGGTGTTTTGGCACTTGCAGCGATCTTCATGCCAGTTGATTCGAGCGTAGCGATGCCAGTATTCCAGTCTGATATCTCGTTTGGTATGGCAGCGGTTCCAATGGGCGTTCTTCTGCTAGTTCTTTGCGGATTGTGCACATCGGTTATGTGGGGTGTGATCTTCAACCTTGCAGTTGAGGGTATCGGTAAGTACACAGCGATGGGTTCTGGTATCTTCATGGTGATGGTTTGTGGTGGTGGTATCCTTCCACTTATCCAGGGTCAGGTTGCGGATATGGCAGGATTCATGAGCAGCTACTGGGTGATCGTAGCAGGATGTGTCTACATGCTTTACTACGCACTTATCGGTTCTAAGAACGTGAACAAAGATATTCCAGTGGAGTAATCTCGTAGTCGATATAAATATTTTGAGGGTGATCAGCACGAGTTGATCACCCTCAATTTTTTTGTTATTTTTGGGCGAAATGATACCTATATTTAGGTATTTATCTCAAAAAAAAGTACAATAGTTGCAGTCTGAGATGTTTTTTTGATTATATTGCACATGCAAAATGATAAAAAACATTTAAGTTAAATTATAATACTATGCAAATTGTAGACATTCATGCCCGTGAGATACTTGACTCACGAGGCAATCCAACCGTGGAGGTTGAAGTTCGTACCCTATCGGGTGCTTTTGGTCGTGCGGCAGTTCCAAGCGGAGCGTCAACAGGTGAGCATGAGGCTCTAGAGCTTCGTGATGGCGACAAGAGTCGCTACCTAGGCAAAGGTGTTGAGAAGGCTGTGCAGAGCGTAAATGAGGTTATTGCTCCAGCAATCGTTGGTTTCAATGTAAACGATCAGGTGGGTATCGACCAGGCTATGATCGAGCTTGATGGCACAGAGACAAAGGCTAGCTTGGGTGCAAATGCAATCCTTGGAGTCTCTTTGGCTGTGGCACACGCTGCGGCTAACTACTTCGGTATGCCTCTATATCGCTACATTGGCGGTACTAACGCAAAGACTCTACCAGTTCCGATGATGAACATCATCAACGGTGGATCGCACTCTGATGCGCCTATCGCATTCCAAGAGTTCATGATCCGCCCAGTAGGAGCGCCAACATTTAGAGAGGCTGTGCGTATGGGAGCAGAGGTGTTCCACGCATTGAAGAAGGTTCTTCACGATCGCAACCTATCTACTGCAGTGGGTGACGAGGGTGGTTTTGCCCCAGCACTTAATGGCACGGAGGATGCTGTGGAGTCGATCCTGAAGGCTATCGAGTTGGCTGGTTACAAGCCAGGTCGTAAGTGCGAGGGTGGTGATGTGTCTATCGCTATGGACTGTGCATCGTCGGAGTTCTTCGTTGATGGAAAGTATGACTACTCTAAGTTCGAGGGTGAGAATGGCGCTAAGCGTACACCAGCGGAGCAGGTTGCATACCTTAAGGAGCTTGTTGAGAAGTACCCAATCGACTCTATCGAAGATGGTATGGGCGAAGGTGACTGGGAGGGCTGGGAGCTACTCACAGCAGAGCTTGGTGACAAGTGCCAACTTGTAGGTGATGACCTATTTGTTACAAATGTGGACTTCCTTAAGCGTGGTATCGAGACGGGTTGTGCAAACTCTATCCTTATCAAGGTTAACCAGATTGGTACCCTTACAGAGACTCTCGATGCTATCGAGATGGCTCACCGTGCAGGCTACACAAGCGTAACGTCGCACCGTTCGGGTGAGACTGAGGATGCAACAATCGCAGATATCGCAGTTGCTACAAACTCAGGTCAAATCAAGACTGGTTCGATGTCTCGTTCAGACCGTATGGCTAAGTACAACCAACTTCTTCGCATCGAAGAGGAGCTTGGTGACAACGCTATCTACGGCTACGAGAAGGTATATCGCAAGTAATCTTTTACAAATAATATTTACAAGCACTATCTCCTAATCTAGGGGGTAGTGCTTGTTTTGAATCTATCAACGCTAACATCTATAGCTATGAGAGAGAATTGGAAACCTGGGACTATGATCTACCCACTGCCAGCGGTGTTGGTGAGCTGTGGAGAGAGTCCCGAAGAGTATAATATGATTACCATTTCGTGGACTGGTACGGTTTGTACAAATCCGCCAATGTGTTATGTGTCAATCAGAAAGGAGCGCCACTCCTACGATATTATTCGCCGCACGGGTGAGTTTGTAATTAACCTTACAACACGCTCAATGGCGCACGCAACTGATTGGTGTGGTGTGAAGTCGGGGCGAGATTTCAACAAATTTGAGCAGACGGGACTAACACCCATTGCATCGAGCGTAGTCTCGGCTCCTGCGATCGAAGAGTCGCCAGTGTCGATTGAGTGTCGTGTGAGGGAGGTTGTGGAGCTAGGCTCTCACGATATGTTCTTGGCGGAGGTTGTCAATGTGCAGGTCGATGATAAGTATATCGACCCACAGAGCGGTAAGCTCGATTTGGAGGCCGCCGATCTATTGGCATACTCCCATGGAGAGTACCACCCTCTAGGTGAGGGGATAGGTCATTTTGGCTGGTCGATTCGCCGTAAAAAGGTGATTCAGCGAGAGAAGACAGGCGAGCGAACACCTATATCGAAAAAGAGACGCTAGCGGGGCTACCAACCACGCCTAAAGCGAACATTGATCGCAGGTGTTGCATCTTGGCTAGCGATAGTCTCCAGATCGTCCCACATGAGATCGACCCAGCTAAGTTGCGAGCGCAATGATTTAAGAATCGCCATAGCCCAAACCTTGACTGCAACCTTTGTTTTGGGGTCGCTAACCCACTGGGCAGCGGCCTCAGCTATTGCGTTCATCTGATCTGGAGATGGTCTCTGCTCTTTGAGCATGTGCGCCATGATCTTGCCGAATATGCGCTTGGCGCTGCTGTTTTGACACTTAGGCATGTCGTCGAAGAGTCGTTGTGTGAATGGTGCGAAGTGCTCCGAGTGGTTGAAGTATATGTATTCGAGCGTGTAGGCTGCACGGAAGATCACCCTCTCCTTTTTGATCAACGGGAGGTTCAACTCATTGTCTGTGCTCAGAGAGTATAGCTCCTCTACGCCATCCATCTGTAGGACTGCCCTCGCAGCGGTGGCAGCGAAATCCTCGTAGTAGCGGTTGAGCATCAGATCTATAATCTTGTTGCGAATCGACATATTACTCTATTTTAGAGATCGAAATAGGGTGACTAACTTGATTGTTGGTCACCCTATTTGCGATATATTCTGTGCTTGATGACTAGAACGGAAGATCGTCCACGTCACTCGTTGGCACTGGTGCCGAGTATTGTGGCTCTTCAGCGAATGGAGGCATCTCATCCATTGGTTGAGCTGCTGGTGCGCTCTCTTTAGGCTGCACTCTCCAAGCACGAACGTCTGTGTACCACTTGCCGTTGAACTCACGTGATTCGATATTTACCGATACGTTGTAGGTCGCACCCTCGCGAAGCTTGGCTACATCGTCAGGCTTGTTAAAGAATGTAACGCAGATCTTGCGCGTATATTGACTTCCGTCGTTCATCTCAAAAACAACATCTTGACGCTGCCACTCACCACGAGCAGATGTTCCTGATGTTGGGGCTAGCATCTTAAATACAACTCCTTCAAATTCCATATCTTAATGTGTTAAATTTCTGCAAAGATAGCCTTTTTTCTCTATTTTTGGTTTTTTTTGAACAAAAAAAGAGTGGTCAACTCATGTGTCGACCACTCTAGGTTAAGAGTTTATCTTAAGTAATGGACTAGAACTCCATTTTAGATCTTCTAACGTATCCGTTATAGCGCCACTTAGCGTTCTCCTCTGCAGCCTCGAATAGCTCTTGTGCCTCAGTTGGATAAGCCTTGATGAGTGAGTTGTAACGAACCTCGCTCTTTAGGAATGACTGGAACTTAGTCCAATCTGGCTCCTTCGAGTCAAGAACGAATGGGTTCTTACCCTCAGTCTCAAGCTGTGGGTTATAGCGCCATAGGTGCCAGTAACCACAAGCAACAGCCTCTTTACCTACGCCTGGAGTGTGTGTCATACCGCCTTTGATACCGTGGTTGATACATGGTGAGTATGCGATAACGATTGATGGTCCAGGGTATGCCTCAGCCTCCTTAAGGACGTTGAATAGTTGGTTTTGGTTCGCTCCGATCGAAACTTGCGCAACATATACATAACCGTATGTCATTGCGATAGCTCCAAGATCCTTCTTGCGGATACGCTTACCCGAAGATGCAAACTTAGCAACTGCACCCACTGGAGTCGACTTCGAAGATTGACCTCCCGTGTTAGAGTAAACCTCAGTGTCGAGAACAAGGATGTTAACATCCATACCCGATGCGATTACGTGGTCGAGACCACCGAAACCGATGTCGTAAGCCCAACCATCACCACCGATGATCCACTGCGAGCGCTTCGTGAGCCACTCCTTGTACTCTAGGATCTGAGTGCAGAAGTCACAATCGCAACCCTCTACCATTGGTAGAAGCTCTGCAGATGCTGCAGCCGATGCCGCAGTCGAACCTCTTGAATCGATCCACTTCTGCATTGCAGCCTTGAGCTCCTCAGAGCAGCAAGAGCAATCTGCGATAGCTTCAGTCATGATCTTCTCAAGACGATCACGAAGCTTCTCAGCTCCTAGGTGCATACCTAGACCAAACTCTGCATTGTCCTCGAATAGTGAGTTAGCCCATGCTGGACCGTGTCCCTTCTCGTTTGTGCAGTATGGAGTTGATGGCGCTGAACCAGAGTAGATAGATGTACATCCAGTAGCGTTTGCAACCATCATCTTATCGCCAAATAGCTGAGTGATAGCCTTGATGTATGGGGTCTCACCACAACCAGCACAAGCTCCTGAGAACTCGAATAGTGGCTGCTCGAACTGAAGGTTCTTAACGCTCTTCGTCTTATCGAATTGGTGCTTATAGCCAACGTTCTTCTCAACCCACTCCCAGTTTGTTTGCTCTGGCATCTGCTCCTCTAGTGGACGCATAATGAGAGCCTTCTCCTTAGATGGACAAACGTGTACACAGTTACCACAACCTGTACAGTCTAGTGGAGATACCTGCAATCTGAACTTGAACTCCTTAGTCTCACCAGTACCTTGTTTCCACTCCAATCCCGATGCCGCAGCCTGCTCCTCAGTTGCGAGGAATGGACGGATCACAGAGTGTGGACAAACATAAGCACACTGGTTACACTGGATACACTTATCCATTTGCCACTCAGGGACATTTGTTGCGATACCACGCTTCTCATATGCAGATGTTCCATTCTCCCATGTTCCATCCTCACGTCCGTTGAACGTCGAAACAGGAAGTAGATCACCATTAAGTGAGTTCACAGGCTCAACTACGTTCTTCACGAACTCTGGGCAGCCTGACTTGCTCTCAGGTTGTGTATACTCCGCCTGAATAGATGCCCACTCAGCAGGGATCTCAACCTTAATTACAGCGTCACCACCAGCGTCAACCGCCGAGTTGTTCATGTTCACGATATCCTCACCCTTAATACCATAAGATTTAAGGATCGCCTTTTTCATCTGCTCAACAGCCTTGTCGAATGGGATTACGTTAGCGATTTTGAAGAATGCCGACTGCATGATTGTATTGGTGCGTGAGCCTAGACCCAACTTTGCAGCAATAGCAGTTGCGTTGATTATGTAGAAGTTGATCTCGTTCTTAGCGAGGTATGACTTCATGTGGTCTGGTAGGGTGTTGAGAGTTGTCTCAGCATCTTGTACAGAGTTCAAAAGGAATGAACCGCCCTTCTTAAGACCCTTTAGAATGTTGTATTTGCCAGTGTAAGATGGCACGTGACACGCTACAAAGTCTGGTGTTGTCACCAAGTATGGAGATGTGATAGGTGTATCTCCGAAGCGAAGGTGTGACGATGTGTAACCTCCCGACTTCTTAGAGTCGTATGAGAAGTATGCCTGGCAATATTTGTTTGTTGTGTCACCGATGATCTTGATCGAGTTCTTGTTAGCACCAACCGTTCCGTCAGCTCCAAGACCGAAGAATAGTGCCTCGAATGTTCCTGGCTTAGCTAGAGAGATCTCCTCTTTCAAAGGTAGTGACTTGAACGTTACATCGTCCACGATACCAACTGTGAATTGATTCTTTGGCTCGTTCATCGCTAGGTTCTCGAATACAGAGATGATCTGTGCAGGAGTTGTATCCTTAGATGATAGACCATAGCGTCCACCGATGATTAGTGGCTTCTGCTCAAGGTTTGCAGTTGCGAATACCTCCTGAACGTCAAGGTATAGAGGCTCTCCGTTTGCTCCTGGCTCCTTAGTGCGGTCAAGAACGCAGATGCGCTTAACTGACGCAGGAAGAACGTTTAGTAGGTACTTTGCCGAGAATGGACGGTATAGGTGTACTGTGATAAGACCAACCTTCTCGCCCTGAGATGTTAGGTAGTCAACTGTCTCCTTGATTGTCTCAGTAGCAGAACCCATCGCAATGATGATGTTCTCAGCATCCTCAGCACCATAGTAAGTGAATGGCTTGTACTGACGACCTGTCGCCTTTGAGATATTCTCCATACACTGAGCAACCATATCAGGAATAGCATCGTAGAACTTGTTTGATGCCTCGCGTGACTGGAAGTAGATGTCTGGGTTTTGAGCCGTACCACGAGTCACTGGGTGCTCTGGGTTAAGTGCTCTTTGGCGGAATGACTTTAGCGCATCCTTATCCAACATAGATGTTAGAGTCTCCGACTCCATAACCTCGATCTTCTGGATCTCGTGCGATGTACGGAATCCGTCGAAGAAGTGTAGGAACGGAACACGAGATTTGATCGTTACAAGGTGTGCAACACCCGCAAGATCCATAACCTCTTGAACCGATGAAGTTGCAAGCATAGCATAACCAGTCTGGCGTGTAGCCATAACATCTTGGTGGTCACCAAAGATAGATAGCGCTTGAGCTGCTAGAGCACGTGCTGAGACGTGAATAACACTAGGAAGAAGCTCACCTGCAATTTTGTACATGTTTGGGATCATAAGGAGAAGACCTTGTGATGCCGTGAAAGTTGTTGTAAGTGCTCCCGCCTGCAATGAGCCGTGAACCGCACCTGCTGCACCTGCCTCAGACTGCATCTCTACAACGTTTACAGTCTCACCAAAGATGTTCTTACGCCCCTGCGCAGACCACTCGTCTACATACTCCGCCATGTTCGATGACGGCGTGATAGGGTAGATTGCAGCTACTTCTGAGAAAAGATACGCAATGTGTGCCGCTGCGTAGTTTCCATCACAAGTAATGAATTTTTTTTCTGCCATTTCTGTAATTTTAAATTGTTGATTAGTTATTGTATTTTATCGTTTTTTCTACTATCCATTTTTGGGTATTGTCTGCAAAGATATAAAAATAGTGCATATTTTGGTAAAAAAAGAGGTAAAAAAATCAAACATTTTGATGTTATTTTACTAACAGTTTGATAGTTCTGTTTGGTGGCTGTATTGTATGAAAAATTTAGTTAGTTATAAATGTTTGACTCTATGGTTTTTGGGTGGGGATGTATGTGTGGCTACAAGTTAAAATATGTGTTTTTTATGAGATCCGTTTTGTTTGACTTTAAGTTGCGCTAGAGTTTGTTTAAATGACCAAATTTTGCACTCAAACTAACAAATTGTAACCCCGCTCTAAACATAAACTCTGCCATAATTGAGCTAATTCATTGCTTGTCTAGCCATTTTAGTGGTTTTATATTGTAATTATACGGCTTTGTTTAGTTAAGAATCAAAATAAGATGGTATTGTAGAAAATAAATATTATAACTTAATTATTAATTTATTTTAAAATGTTTGGTTGTTTCATAAAAAAACACGACCTTTGCAACTCAGTTTTTTGTTTTTTAATTAAAATGGTGTAATATTTATGGTTAAGAAATTTACTTTATTGCTAGTTGCTCTAGTTATTGTATGTGCCTCTGCGGTGGCGCAAAACAAGACTGTGAGTGGTGTTGTAACAGATTCAAACAACGAGCCAATTATTGGTGCAAGTGTTGTTGTGAAGGGTACAACTAACGGTACGTCAACAGACGTAGACGGATTTTTCGAATTAAGTGCTCCTGCGCAAGCAACTTTGGAGGTCTCTTATATCGGATACGCACTTCAGGAGGTTGCCCTCGGTGGTAAGACTCACGTGGTGGTGGTGCTTGAGCCAGATGCGCAACAACTCGAGGATGTCGTGGTTGTGGCCTATGGTACTCAAGATAGACGCTCCTTGACAGGTTCGGTTTCGACTGTTAAGGGAGATGCTATCTCTAAGCGCCCAGTATCAAACGTGTCGAAAGCACTTGCAGGTGCTTCGGCGGGTGTTCAAACAACAGTAGGTTCGGGTCAGCCAGGATCTTCTTCTGCAATTCGTATCCGCGGTGTCGGCTCCATCTCTGCGAGCCAGGATCCACTTATCGTGTTGGATGGTGTACCTTATAATGGTTCACTTTCATCTATCGTGCCAAGTGACATCGAGTCGATGACAGTTCTTAAGGATGCTGCCGCTAACTCTATGTATGGTGCTCGTGGTGCTAATGGTGTTATCCTAATCACTACTAAGCGTGGTAAGGCTGGTAAAACTCAGGTGAATGTTGAGATCCGTGGTGGTATCAACTCACGTGGTGTGCCTGCTTATGAGACTGTGCGTGATCCAGGTGAGTACCTAGGTCTTCAGTGGGAGTCGCTTCGCAACTTCGGTCAGTATGGTGGTACAGACGCAGAGGCGTTCATGGGTAACTATGCAACGGCTGGTGAGGCTGCATCTGCACAACTATTTGGTACTACTTATGGAACAGGGGGGTACACTCCATATGGAGGTGTTGCTCTAGATCAGGTTATCAACCCTGTGACAGGTCAGCTAAACCCGTCTGCACAACTACTATATCATGACGATTGGTTGGATATTCCATTCAAGCCAGCTCCACGTCAGGAGTATATCGCTTCTATGTCGGGTGGTTCTGATAAGACTTCGTTCTTCATCAGTACAACATATCTAAAGGATGAGGGTTACGTAGAGAACTCAGCTTACGAGCGTTTCTCTGCACGTGCTAAGGTTGATCACCAAGCTAAGGATTGGATCAAGCTTGGAATGAATATGTCATACGCTAAGTCATACCTTAGTGGTGTTAAGGCGGACAACCCAGGTTCGATGAGCGCATTTGCAAATATGTTCATGTTTGCTCAGCAGATCGCCCCTATCTACCCAGTTTATGAGTACAACCAAGAGACAGGAGCGCCAGTTTATGATTCAAACGGTAACCGTGTTTATGATTATGGTAACAATGGTGTAACTCGCCCTTATGGTGCGAACTCTAACCCATTGGCTCAACAAATTAATGACTTATATGATACAGACGCTAACCAAGTAACTGCTCTTGGTTATGTTGAGGTTAAGTTCCTAAAAGACTTCAAGTTCACGGCTAACGTAAGTGCTGAGAACTACATGTACTTCAAAAATGAGTTCCAAACACCTATCGGTGGTGACGCTCTAAACGTAAATGGTCGTGGTACACGTACTGCATACCGTAACTTTGCTCTGAACTCTCAGCAGCTTTTGAACTACAACAAGCTTTTGAACGACGTTCACTCTGTAGATGTTCTTCTTGGTCACGAGACAAACGTATATGAGACAAACACTCTATATGGACAGAAGGAGAACTTCCTAGTTCCAGACAACTCTGAGCTCGACAATGCGGCTCGCATCTCGTCTCTTGGCTCTAGTGCTACATCAATCGTTTTGGATTCATACTTCGCACGTGGTCAGTACAACTACAACTCCAAGTACTACTTCAATGCAAGTATCCGTCGCGATGCTTCGTCTCGCTTCCACCCAGATCAAAGATGGGGTACTTTCTGGGCTGTTGGTGCATCATGGAGAATCGACCAAGAGGATTTCATGCAGAATACAACAAGCTGGTTAAACGAACTTAAGTTGCGTGCATCTTATGGTACACAAGGTAACGATAACATCCTTATTCAGATGCCAGGTGCGTTCTCTCTATCTCAGCTAGTTAACGCCTATGAAGATCAGTACTATGTAAGCTCACAAGGTGGTGAGATCGGTCTTACTTACTTCTATCGTGGTAACGACGAGCTAACATGGGAGAAGTCTAATAACTTCAACATCGGTTTCGACGCTATGCTATGGGATCGCCTAAGCATCACGGCTGAGTACTACAGCAAGTACACTGATGGTCTTCTATACCAAAAGCCTCTTGCACCATCGTTCGGTACTCCAGACTGGATCTATGAGAACTCGATCGATATGGCAAACAACGGTTTCGAGGTTGACCTTAGCTACGACATTCTTAAGAAGGGTGAGGTGAAGTGGAATGTTTCGGCAAACCTTACATACCAGAACAACGAACTTAGAACTCTTCCATCTGATAAGGATCAAGATGGGTACCGTAACGGTAGCTACTACTATAAGGTTGGTAACAGCATCTACGACTACTACACTTATATGTTCGCAGGTGTTGACTCAAATACAGGTCTCTCGCAGTGGTATATGGATGAGCTTGATGCTGAGGGTAATGTAGTTGGTAAGACAACAACAACTGACTATGGAAGCGCAACGCTTTATGAGGTAGGTAAGAGTGGTCTAGTTGACTACTATGGTGGTCTCTCGACAACTGTTATGTACAAAGGCTTCGACCTATCGGTTCAGACTTCGTTCCAGATCGGTGGTTATGGATTTGATACTCAGTATCAAGGTTTGATGCACAATATGGACTCTCCAGGTAATGGTATCCACGTTGATGCACTTGATCGTTGGTCTGCTCCAGGTGATGTAACTGATGTTCCTGCTCTTCAGTACCTACTAAGAGACCAGAACGCTACATCGGATCGTTTCCTAACATCGAAAAGTGCATTTACACTTCAGAACGTTACTCTAGGTTACACACTTCCTGAGTCAGTAAACAAGAAGTTGGGTATCTCTATGCTACGCTTCTACGTAACGGGTGATAACCTATGGTTGGCGTCAGCTCGTAAAGGTTTCGACCCTCGTATCTCATTCGGTGGTGGTACAGAGTACAACTACTCTATGACAAGAACAGTATCTGTGGGTGTTAACCTTAACTTCTAATCTTTAGTTTACGATTATATAAATAAAGGAGATAAAATTATGAAAGCAATATATAAATTATTAATCATACCAGGATTTGCACTTGCAGTCACTACGTCTTGTGGCGATTTGGATCAAGAGTCAAAATCGTCAGTTACGCAGTCTCAACTAGATGAACTTGCTATGACTAACCCATCGGCAATCGTAACTGTGACAGACGCTATCGTTCAGGGTATGTATGGTCACACCTCAGCGTATCAAGGTAATCACGACATCTTCGGTATTACATCGATAGGTCTGGCAGCAGACCTCAGCACAGAGGATATGGTGCAGTATGCAAGCCACTTCTTCTACTTTGATTACGATATCGATAATAGAAATGCTACATATCGTCGTACTAACTCTACTTGGGAGTTCTGTTACACAATGGTTCAACTTGCGAATCAAGTGATTGTTCAGATTCCACAGACAGATACGCCTGATGTCTTAAAGCCAAACCTAGGGCAGGCACTTGCAGGTCGTGCTTTTGCGATGCACATCGCTATTCAGCGCTTCCAACAAACTTATCAAGGCAATGAGGAGCTTCCAGGTGTTCCTGTGATTCTTACTTCACAGGATGATGCGCCAACGGTTGCGAGTCGTGGAACAGTTCAGTCGGTTTATGATCGTATCCTAAAGGACTACACAATGGCTCTATCTATGCTTGAAGGGTATGAGAGAACAGTAAAAGGTGCTTTTGATACATCGATTGTTCAGGGTCTCTTGGCTCGTGTCTATATGACTATGGGCAACTACACAGAGGCGGCAAAGATGGCAAAGGCGGCTCGCGCAGGCTATACGCTAATGACGGCTGAAGAGGCTGCTTCGAGCGGTTACAACGACATTTCAAACGCTGAGTGGATGTGGGGATTCGATGTGACATCAGAGAATACTACAGCTTTTGCATCGCTTCAATCGCATATGGCGACATATAGCGCTGGTTATGCAGGTATCGGTATCTACAAGATTATCGATAAGAGACTCTCTGAGCAGATGTCTGCTACTGATGTTCGTCGTGGTCTATACAACATTGATGGTCAGAGTGCTGATTTCCCATTCGGAACAAACTTTAAGATTGGAAGTGCACCAAACTGGCTGAACGACCTATGTTATATGCGTGCATCGGAGATGGTTCTAATCGAGGCTGAGGCTCTAGCACATCAGAATAAGGGTGCTGAGGCAGCAACAGTTCTAATGGAGCTAATGGTTAACCGTGATCCAGCTTATAGCAAATCGACAGTTACAGTTGAGGATGTCTTCCTTCAGAAGCGTCTAGAGCTATGGGGCGAGGGACAAATCTTCTTTGACTACCTACGCCTGAAGAAGGGTGTAAACCGTGCTTATGAGGGTAACAATCACACTATTCCAAAGGTTTTGGAGGCAGGTGCAAAGAATTTCTACTGTCAGATTCCAGATGCAGAGATTGCAAGTAACCCAGAGCTTGCAAACGATCAAAACCCATAGTAGTGCAGACTACTGCGGTATAATACGCTAAAAAATGCGACTCAATCCTGAAAAGGGTTGGGTCGCTTTTTTGTTTGCAGGTGCAAAATGGGGTGAGGTATGGTATGTTAAAAAAAAACGTTATCTTTGTTCTATGTGTTCGCACGATTTAATTTGTAGCCAAAGTGTCAAAGATCAATAGAGGCAAGATAGCCCGAAATACGATGATGTTGTACGTGCGCATGATTTTTATCATGCTCATATCGCTCTACACCTCTAGGGTTGTTCTCGAGATGTTGGGCGA
Source organism: uncultured Alistipes sp. (assembly GCA_964370415.1). GTDB lineage: Bacteria > Bacteroidota > Bacteroidia > Bacteroidales > Rikenellaceae > Alistipes. The sequence continues at coordinate 16,125 of CAYJIY010000016.1, read as the reverse complement.
GGATGACTATGGTATCTACAATGTTGTGGGTGGTTTGGTCGTGATGCTCGGCTTTTTGAATGGAGCGCTCAGTGGTGCGACGCAGCGCTTCCTCTCATTTGAGATTCAGCGTGGCGATGTGCAACGCCTACAGAGAGTCTTCTCGACCTCACTTATGGGGTATGGAGCTATGGCGCTGTTGGTGGTCGTATTGGGTGAGAGCATCGGGCTATGGTTTCTAAATAACGTGATGGTTATTCCACCCGAAAGGCTCGCCGATGCCAATGTGATATATCAGCTCTCGATCCTGAGCTTTGTGGTTAGCACCATCTCTATTCCTTATCATTCGCTCATTATCTCGCACGAGAGGATGAATATATTTGCTCTGGTTAGTGTTGTTGAGGTGGCGCTAAAGTTGGGGCTTGTTCTTCTGATTACGCTCTACGAGGGCGATAGGCTAGTTCTATACGCTGGGGGGATGTTCTTGAGTCTGTTCCTAGCTCAGGGGCTCTACGTGGCGTACTCTCGAAGGGAGTTTGCCGAGGCTCGCTTGCGCTTTGATATGGAGCGATCTCTGGTCAGAGAGATGTCGAGTTTTATTGGCTGGGATGTGGTCGGAAATATAAGTGTTTTGGGGCGTGTGCAGGGGGTTAATATCCTGCTAAATCTCTTCTTTGGACCAGTTGTGAATGCTGCAAACGGTGTGGCTGTTCAGGTGCAATCGGCAGTGATGGCGTTTGGCTCTAACGTGGTGACAGCAATAAAACCGCAAGTTGTGAAGTGCTACTCGGCGGAGAACTACTCCGAGATGTATAAACTAATTAACCATGGGGCGAAGTACGCCTACCTCCTGATGTGGGCTATCTCTTTGCCTCTGTTGGTTGAGATGCCGTTGGTGCTGAGATTGTGGTTGAGCGATTCTGTGCCAGCCTATACCGATATCTTTGCACAGTTGACTCTGGTTTTCAACCTCTTTGCAGTGGTGTCGATGGTCGTTGTGTCGGGACTCCACGCTCTGGGCAAGGTCAAGCGCCCAAGTTTGATTAATGGCACTCTATACCTCATGGTCCTGCCGCTGTCGTACCTTGCATTCAAGGTCTTTGATCTTCCGCCATATGTGCCATATCTTCTAAATGCGATCTTCGTGCTCTTTGGGGCGTGTCTCAATGCTATCTCGATAAGGCGCTATATGCGTGAGTATCCACTTCGTGAATTTTTTGTTGAGGTGATGGGGGTCTGTCTCCTAGTCTCGGCGCTGTCGCTTGGTGGAGTGCTTCTAGTGAGGGGGTTGATAGAGAGTGAATATTTGAGATTGATTACAGTTTGCGTAGTGTCGGTTGTGCTGAACGCTGCTATTGTATACTGGTTTGTTATTGGCGCACAAGTGCGCAAGCAGGTAAATGAAAAAATAGTAACTATATGGAGCTCGCTTCGATCATAACGCCATGCTATAATTCGGCAGGTTTCGTCCACTACTTGCTGGACTCTGTGTTGATGCAGAGCTATCCTCGTGTGGAGATGATTCTTGTGGACGATGGCTCCGAGGATGATCTTCAGGGGGCAGTCGAGCCATATTTCCCTCTATTTGAGAAGAGGGGATACTCTCTTAGGATGATTCGACAGGAGAATTCGGGGCAGTCGGTGGCAGTGAATAACGCACTAAAAATGGTGCGTGGCGAGTATCTGTTTTGGCCAGATAGTGATGACTATTACTGTGATGATAGGGCGCTGGAGAGGATGATTCAGGCGCTTCATCGCTCGCCCTCTTCGGTTGCGATGGTGCGTTGTGGTGCTATTGAAGTTGATGAGCAGAGTCGCCGTGAATTAAGGCGAGTTGGGGTGGGGCAGGAGAGCATCTCTCGCCCATTCGAGGAGTGTATGCTGGGGCACAACTACTACTTTCCTCCAGTATGCTACTGCGCTAGGGTGTCGGCTTTGGATCGCTGTATTCCCAATCGTGAGATATACACCGAGAAGCGTGCAGGGCAAAATGTGCAGTTGATGCTCCCTCTGCTCAGTAGATACGATGTTGTCTCTATCGCTGATACTCTGAGTTCAGTTTTGGTGCGCTCTGCATCGCATAGTCGAGATACTGTGGGGCAGTATGATCGCTTAGTGGAGCTAAACGAGTGCTACGAGCGAACGGCGCTCAGCACACTGCAGCGCATCGAATTTGATGATGCGACTCTACGTGAAAAGTATATAGCGCAACTCTGTGAGTGGTACGCCATGGCGTTTGTCCGCTATGCGGTGATATATGAGAGAAGAGATGATTTCTTTGCTAACTACCGCACACTTATGCCCCTTCTGCGAGGTAGAGGTGCTTGGGGCGAGATTCTAAAGGTGGAGCTTATGCGCCTAGCTATGGTGTGCCCTGTGCTCTATGGCGCATATAAAAAGATGAAAAGATGGGGGCGAAGATGAGAAATATATTGATACTTACACAATCTTTGTGGCGCAACTATGGTGGAATTTTGCAGGCGTATGCTCTGCAAGAGTACCTGCGAGGGTTGGGTCATAGGGTTGTGACAGATAGAAATTATAGAGCAACAGAGCCCCTGTGGGCGGTGCGTCGCGTGCGACATGCGCTAGCTTCGCTGGCTAAGGGTGGTCGAAGTTGGAAGTTTGACCCCGCACAGACGCATTATGGCTGTGAGATGATACTTAGCTCTGAGACTCGAAAATTCGTGGAGTGTAGAATGCAGACCGTTGAAGCTTTTAAGCGCTATGGGGTGGCAGATATGGCAGTCATGCGCCAATTTGATACGTTTGTTGTTGGGAGCGACCAGGTGTGGCGACCAATCTATAACACACGACAGGAGCAGTATTTCCTGAAATTTGCTCAGAAAATGCAGGTACGAAGAGTAGCCTATGCTGTCTCTTTTGGGACAGACCAAAGAGAGTATAGCGATGAGCAGTTGAGAGTTTGTGCGCCTTTGGCTCAGCGATTCGATGCTGTCTCTGTGCGTGAAGAGTCGGGCGTGGCGCTCACTCGTGAACTCTTTGGTGTTGAGGCGGAGCATGTGCTAGATCCAACTATGCTACTCGATAGGGAGCACTATTTGGAGCTCTGCTCCAGTATTCCAGTTCAGGAGAGTTGCGTTGCTGCTTATTTTTTGCATAAGAGCCAAGAGGCGGAACTGCTACTCGAAGAGCTAACTCGCAGCTTAGGGTGTGGGGTGCGAGACGTTATACCCAACGGTTTTGTCTCGCAGCAGGATTATTTAGCACATGAGCAGTGCAGAGAGCCTTTCCCCGCTGTGGAGCAGTGGTTGGCGATGATGCGTGATGCAAATTTTGTGTTGACAGACTCGTTTCATGGTGTGGTATTTTCGATTCTGTTTGAGAAACCATTTGCCGTTGTTGTTAATAAACAAAGGGGGGCTTCTCGGTTCACATCGCTGTTTGAGATGCTAGGCATCGAGGGGCGAGTTGTTGAGACGGGGAGATCCCTAGATGCAATTTTAGCCACAGAGATAGATTATGCAGGTGTGGCTAAAAAGTTAGAGAAGTTGCGTGTGAAGAGTGCCGATTTTTTGAAAAAAGCGCTGAGATGATAGAGCTAAAGAGTAAATATGATTGTACTGGGTGTACCGCTTGTCAGGCGGTGTGCCCAAAGCGATGTATTGATATGTCACGTGATGAGGAGGGTTTTGAGTACCCCCACATCGATCGAGATGCGTGTGTGGATTGTGGATTGTGTGATAGGGTTTGCCCCGTAATAAATCCACTCGTCCAAGCGACAGAGAGGTGTGCCTATGGAGGGGTTAATCCAAATGAGCAGGTCAGATCTGAGAGCTCCTCGGGTGGTGTTTTTACTCTCTTAGCAGAGCAAACGCTATCTCGTGGTGGGCTAGTGTTTGGGGCTGTGTTTGACGATCAATGGTATGTTGTGCACCGAGGTGTTGACTCGAAGGGTGAGTTGGCTCAGATGCGTGGTTCTAAGTATCTGCAAAGTAGTCTTAATGATAGTTTTCGTGAGGTAAAGCGTGCTCTAAAATCGGGGCAGGAGGTGCTATTTTCGGGCTCCCCATGCCAAACGGCAGGTCTGAGAAACTATCTTGCGAGTGATTATAAAAATCTGATACTAGTGGATTTTACATGTCACGGTGTGCCCTCGCCAACTGTTTTTCAGCTTTATTTGGCTGATGTTGTAGGTGGACAGATCAAGAGTTTCACGTTCCGAGACAAGACGTTGGGGTGGCGACGCTTCTCAACAAAGGCGGAGTATTTCGACCCTGAGCGTGCACCATATAGTGTGGTTCACTCCAAGGATCCCTTTGTGCGAGGTTTTCTAAGGGATATATACCTGCGCCCATCGTGTCATAAGTGCCCTGCTAAAGATGGTCGATCGGGTAGTGATATCACAATTGCCGACTATTGGGGTGTTGAGGGGGTGAATCCAGAGCTAGACGATGATAAAGGGTGCTCGCTAGTAATTGTAAATAATGAGCATGCACGCACGCTTATGGGTGATGATCTAATGGGGTTGAAACCTGTGAATTTTGATGCCGCTGTGGCGTGTAATACAGCCTATTCGTACTCTGTGAGGGAGCCAAAACAGCGAGCAAAATTCTTTGCAGGATTGCACCGTGGAGAGCCATTTGCTCAGTTGGTGGAGGCGTGTTTGAAACGCCCTCGTTGGCGAAAACTGCTGTATAAATATAAAGTTCGCTTGAAGGAATTTTTCACGAAATAAGATAATGTTATGCAAAAAGTTGCAGTTATAATTCCTATTTATAACGTCGAGAGATATGTCCAAAGGAGCCTTCGCTCGCTTCTGGGGCAGAGTCTCGACAGTGTGGAGTATATCCTCATCAATGATGCATCAACGGATCGTTCGATGGAGCTTGTGCGTGAAGTCTTGGCGGAGTTTCCTCAGCGCGCTGAGAGTGTCAAGATCATAGAGCATGCAGAAAATATGGGTATCTCCTACACCAGAGCTGAGGGGGTGCGTAACGCGTCCGCTGAGTTCATAGTACAGATAGATAGCGACGATTATTGCGAAGAAAATATGCTTGAAGAGCTATATCTGACGGCGAAGAGTCGAGGAGCTGATATGGTGATTTGCAACTACTATATGACATCTGAGGATGGACTCTGTGACAGGTTGCAACGTGTAGATCTTGCTGGCTTTAGCCGTCAGGATTTGATCTCAAAAATATTAATAGGAGACGTGCACGCCTCTTTGTCTAATAAATTAATTGCTGCGAGGCTTATGCAGTCTCAAGAGCCAACATCGACCTGCTTGATGGAGGATTTTTTGGTGTGTGTAAGGCTGTTGATGCAGCCACTTAAAGTCGAGTATTTGGATCGTGCCTATCTGCATTATGTGCAGCGTGCGAGCTCGGCAACAAACCGAATTAGCCGCCGTGCAGCAATGGATGCAGTGGAGGTTGTCGCCACTGTGGAGAGTGAATTGGTGGCTTGCTTTGGGGCGGAGTTATTCCACGATGAGTTGATGTTTGCAAAGTTAAATATAAGATCTATGCTCTTTCGTGAGGGGTATATCTCCGAGGCTAGAGGGCTGTTTAGGGAGGCTCTGCCGTATCTGGATCGACACCCTCGATTGTCGGTAGTGCGTCGCACTATACTGCGCCTATATTCAAGAGGTTGGATCGGCGCTGCAAGGCTGTTAGATCGAGCTGTAATGACCCTTGCAAGGGTGCTAAAACGAGGTTTGTAAAGATGAATATACTATTCTATTGCGATGAATATCCACCCTATGGAAGTGGAGGAATCGGAAGCACGACACGTGTGGTTGCCGAGGAGTTGGTTCGTAGAGGGCACAGCGTCTATGTGGTGGGGTACTATCCCTATGATGTTGTGGCTGAGGAGTGTGTCGAGCTCAATGGTGTCCACATCTACCGCTATAATCTAGGGTATCGCATAACAAAATTACGCCATGGCTTCACCTACCTCCTACGTCAAGTGGGGCTGAGTCGAACGATCATACAGCGTGAAATAAACTTCGTGGAGCATAAAATAGAGCGTATTATTGCAGGAAAATCGATAGATATAGTCGAATTTCCCGATTTCATGCAGTTCAACATTCATGCAAAAGGGCTAAAATATAGACGATTTGGTGTGGCTACACTTCTGCGTCTGCACGGCTCGGCATCATTTGTATTTGAGCGTGGAGGGCGAGCGAAGAGCTATATCAGTGAGAACGACAGGTCTCATTTCGATAGATGTGATAGCGTGAGCGCAGTGAGTCGCTACGCTATGGACTACATGAAAGAGCACTTCTATGACGTTAGTTTTAGGCGTAAGGAGGTGATATACAACGGTGTGGAGAGTGAATTTATAAACAAATCAAACCCTCAAAGCGATGATGTGATACTCTTTGTGGGCAAGCTAATTAGAGATAAAGGGTGCTACTCTCTGTTGCGTGCCTTTAACATCTGTGCTGCACAGAATAGCTCGTTGCGACTTCGCCTGCTCGGTGGTGGCGACCAACAAAAGGCTATGCGCTTAATCGATCCTGCGTTTAGAGGTCGAGTAGAGTTTCTGGGTGCGATGGATCGTGAGGGTGTGAAAGCAGCAATTGATTCTGCATCATTTATCTGTATACCAAGCTACTACGAGTCTTTTAGCATGGCGGCACTCGAAGTCATGGCACGCCAAAGAGCGCTGATATACACCTCGCAAAGTTCGGGTGCAGAGCTAATAGTTGATGGTGAGAATGGACTGCTTGTCGACCCTGATAACATAGAGCAGATAGCACAAAAAATAGTGTTATTAACCCAAGACCATGCGCTCCGAGATAGGGTAGCGATGGCGGGTCATAACACTATAATTGAACGCTTCTGCATCGAAAAGATTGTCGATGAACTAGAGCAGTTTTATCGCTCGTGCATCTACTCCTTTTGAGATAGTTCGTTGCTAATTTTTATCTGTTCTGCTACCCAGTTAGTTAGCTCTACGAATTGAGCCACAGATAGTTGCTCTGCTCGCTGAGTGAAGAATGGGTGTTCATTGCCGTTGAATGATCCAAACATCGATTTTAGTGAGTTGCGTATCATTTTGCGTCGCTGTCCAAAGCACGCTTTGACAACTCGTATGAATAGTTTTTCGTCACATCCAAGATCCTGAGTAGAGTTGCGACGTAAGCGAATAACAGCACTCTTCACCTTTGGTGGTGGGTTGAAAACCGACTCGTTAACCGTGAATAGATACTCGATGTCGTACCACGCTTGGAGCAGTACGCTAAGGATTCCATACTCCTTAGACCCAGGAGGTTCTGCAATGCGCACAGCCACCTCTTTCTGTATCATTCCCACGCACTCAGGCACAAGATCTCTATGTTCGAGCACCTTGAAGAAGATCTGAGACGAGATGTTGTATGGAAAGTTTCCGATCACACGCAACTCACCCTCGAATCGCTCTCTGAGGTTCATCTTCAGAAAATCGCCCTCGATGAGTCGTGGTGCAAAATCGGGGTAGTGCTCGTTTAGATAGACGATACTCTCCGAGTCGATCTCTGCTCCATAGGTTACAATGTCCTTTCGCTGGAGCAGGAACTGGGTTAGCACCCCCATTCCGCACCCCACTTCGAGTACGTTGCACGGTGAATCACTCGATGAACCACTTAGCGAATCGCTGATTTTGCGCGCTATATTTAGGTCGGTCAGGAAGTGTTGTCCCAACGCTTTTTTTGCTCTTACTTCTCCCACTTGTATTGTGTATAAAAATATGCTCTCCTGCCTTATGAAACATTGCAGGAGAGCTAAATATGTAAATTATGTTGTCTCTCTACTCTTCAATCTTGTCAACCTCTGCCGCTGCTAGCTCCTCGGATGCGCTCTGCTCTGTTTGCTGAGCAGGGTTAAAGTCGATAGAGTGAACTAGGTGCTCAACTCCACGCAGATAGTTGCGCTTAGGGTGGCGAGGCGAGTATATGTAGCAGTCGATGACAAAGATCTGCTTTGTCTCCTGATCAACTGTTGTGTAGCTCACGAATGGGCCTCCCATGAAGTCGTTCGCAACGTCCCAGTATCCACGAGTCTCAATCCACTTGCGATCGTTGATGCGCACTGAGTGTATCTCAGGGGTGAATGCCGTTGAGGTGGTCATGTACGAGCCTTCGACAGGTCCTGGGATGAACATTGCGTGCTGGTTGCGAGCCGTGATGATCGACTCCATCGACATAACGTCAGAGCCGTTGTATGGATAGGTGTAGATCATAAAGCCTTGACTCGCTTCGGGATATTCGTATCTTACCCAGATGAAATCTTTGAGGTCATCGGCTAGCATATACCCCTTTGGAACGTCTATGCTTACGCCAAACTTATCCTGTATTGTCTTTCCGATGAAGCTCTCGTTGTACTTTTCGGTGTGCTTTAGTGCACGATCACGCTCCGCTTGCTCGAACACAGTGACTAGGTTCTCTCTGTGCTCCGAGATGTACTCCGTAATACTCTTTTGATCGGGGCCACTGACTGTAACCATGATTTGAGGAGTTGCCTCTATATCCTCATTGAGCATAGATTTAACCTCCGTAAATGATGGATCTATATTGATATTTAGAATGTTGCGGTGGCGCTTAGTGATGTTTGTGATTGCACGTGGAACAATGCGGATAACATCGAATCGTGCCTCCTCTTGGTTGAGCCAAGCAACAGGTTCTTGAAGAATTGTGCGAAGCGAGTCGCCAAGTTCACCCTCCCAAACGGGCTGTTCACATACGACAATCAGCTCATAGGGATTTCCCTGAGCGGTAGGTCTGATGCTCGAGGTTGAGTCGAAGATGTCGCAACTCTGGACTCCCAACACAACTAGCGAGAGAGCTAATAGATTGTAGATTAATTTTTTCATAGTTTAAGCACTTAATTTTTGATTTAAGTATATGATTTCAAGCAAAGATAGGTAAAATTATCAAGTTGGCAATATTTGTGCCGATATTTTGCTATTTATGCTGCTTAGTTGAGGCTTTGATGGACTAAATCTCGCAAAAAATGACAATCGTCAATTAGAGGGATAATTAAGATAAAGCATGATAGGTTTGCTACTATTGAAAAAATGAGTAAATTTGTGAAATTGTAATAAAATAGATCACGGATGCGACTGCGCCCCCCAAAAATAATCAAACGTTTGATGCCCGACCTTATCTGGGAGATTCCCGATGAGGATGGGATTTTTCTAACCTTTGATGATGGCCCCACACCAGGTGTAACTGAGTGGGTGCTATCTGTGTTGGCGAAGTACAACGCAAAGGCAACGTTCTTCGCTTTGGGGAAAAATGTGGAGATGTACCCCGATCTCTATGAGAAGATCCTCGCCGAGGGACACAAGGTCGGTAACCACACCTACTCGCACCAAAAGGGGTGGCGTATGAGTCTGGAGCGCTATACCGAAGATGTTGATTTTGCAAATGACTTCATTAATAGTCCTCTGTTTCGCCCTCCCTATGGTCAGATCACACCCGCTCAGTCTCGCTACTTGGGTCAGCGCTATAAGATTGTGATGTGGGATGTACTCTCGCGCGATTATAACCGAAATATTCCGCCACGCACGTGTCTGCGCAATGTGACCAAGTATCTCCAACCAGGGGCGATTGTGGTGTTTCATGATAGCGAAAAATCGTTTAGAAATCTTCGCTACGCCCTGCCTCGCACTCTGGAGAGAATCAAAGAGTTGGGGCTTGTGTGCAAGAGCATAGAGCTGTGATTTTTGTGATAAATTGGAAATCTCGAAAAATAGTTCTAAATTTGTAACCAAATAAATTAAACAACATATAAATATTTATGGCAACTACCGCAGATATTAAGAACGGAATGTGCATCGAAATGGATGGCAAGACGTATCAAATCATTGAATTTCAGCACGTGAAACCTGGTAAAGGTCCAGCTTTTGTACGTACAAAACTAAAGAACCTTGAGAATGGTCGTGTAGTAGATAACACATTCTCGTCGGGTGTGAAGATTGAGGCAGTACGTGTTGAGCGTCGTCCATATCAGTTCACTTATGAGGATGATTTGGGTGCTCACTTCATGCACACTGAGACTTTCGAGGAGATCAATATCGAGAAGAGCCTAATCACAAACTACGATCTAATGGCTGATGGTCAGATCGTTGAGGTGATGTTCCACACTGAGAAGGAGAGCGTTCTTTCGGCAGAGCTTCCAGCTATCGTTGATATGGAGGTTACATACACAGAGCCAGGAATCAAGGGTGATACAGCGTCGACAAACTCGCTAAAACCAGCTACTGTTAACACAGGCGCTACGGTTCGTGTTCCTTTGTTCATCAACACAGGCGACAAGATCCGTGTAGACACTCGCACACGTGAGTACTACGAGCGTATCAAGGGATAGTCTAAGATCTCTCAATAACTTAAGGTGTAAATGGCTTTTTGGGGCTGTTTACACCTTTTTTTGTGATTTATTTGCAAAGTTCAAAAAATAATTCATACCTTTGCACTCCCTTTAATCGTTGTATTATAGGGCACTGTGGAGAGATTTGGACTGATTGCAACCACAATAAAAAATTGCTAAAACAGCACTCTTTTATTCCTATATTGTCGCCAGTTCAACCCTCCCAACTTTTTGGATAATTTAATTTTATTGACAATAATGGGAAAATTTCTATTTACATCAGAATCTGTCTCTGAGGGACACCCTGATAAGGTTTCGGATCAAATCTCCGATGCCATTCTTGACGAATTTCTACGCCACGACTCCGAGGCTAAAGTAGCGTGCGAGACACTCTGCACGACTGGACTTGTAGTTGTTGCAGGAGAGGTTAAATCTAACGCCTATGTCGATGTGCAGAGCGCAGCACGTGGGGTGATTAACCGCATTGGTTACACAAAATCGGAGTATCAGTTCGACGGCAACTCGTGTGGCGTGCTGTCGGCTATTCACGAACAATCATCAGATATCAACCAAGGAGTTTGCCGCCAAAGCGAAGAGGAGCAAGGTGCAGGTGACCAGGGTATTATGTTCGGTTTTGCGTGCAACGAGACACGTGAGTTGATGCCAGCGACTCTGATCCTTTCACACGTAATCCTAAAGGAGCTAGCTGTAATTCGCCGTGAGGGTGAGCAGATGACATACCTTCGCCCAGACTCTAAGAGTCAGGTGACTATCGAGTATGATGAGCTTTCGCGTCAACCGCTAAAGATACACACTATCGTTGTTTCGACTCAACACGATGAGTTTATCGTCGAATCGGAGGGTGTTACTTCGAAGCAAGCTGAGGAGCAGATGCAGGCGCAGATCAAGGCTGACGTTGCGCAGATCCTCATCCCTAGAGTTAAGGCTCGTTTGGAGCGTGCTGGTGATAAACTCGCGGATCTGATCAGTGATGATTATATCCTACACGTAAACCCAACGGGTAAGTTCGTGATTGGAGGTCCTCACGGAGATACGGGGCTTACGGGTCGTAAGATCATTGTTGATACATATGGTGGACGTGGAACTCACGGAGGAGGTGCTTTCTCAGGTAAGGACTCTTCGAAGGTTGACCGCTCGGCAGCCTACGCATCACGCCACATCGCAAAGAATATGGTTGCAGCGGGCATCGCAGATGAGGTGCTAGTGCAGCTTAGCTACGCAATCGGAATCGCAGAGCCGTTGTCGGTTTATGTTAATACGAACGGCACTAACAAACTTTCGATCTCGGATGGTGAGCTAGCTGAGCGTATCTCTAAGCTCTTCGATCTTCGTCCAGCGGCTATCGTGAAGCGTTTCGGTCTGAAGAATCCAATCTTCGAGGTTACAGCATCTTATGGCCACTTCGGAAGCCGCCCATACACAGAGACTCAGACAGTTTGGGTCGATGGCGTTGCTCAGGAGCGTGAGATCGAGTTCTTCGGTTGGGAGCGTCTCGATGAGGTTGAGAACCTAAAGCGTGAGTTCTCGATCTAATCGAACAATCATTATATGAAAAATGGGTGTCACCGCTAAAGTGACACCCATTTTTTGCTTTTACCTCACTTGCTTACTTGAGGTACTTATCTAGCCATGCAAAGAACTCACGATTCCAAACCAGTGAGTTTTGAGGCTTGAACACTTGGTGCGCCTCATCCTCGAACGACACTAGTCTTGAATCAAGACCCATTAGGCGTGCTGCCGTGAATGCTTGAAGCGACTGAGTATATGGGATACGGTAGTCGTACTCGCCCGTGATGATGAGAATTGGAGTGTCCCAGTTCTGCACGAACTTGTGCGGTGAGTTGGCGTATGAGCGCTGTGCAGTAGGGTTGCTCTTATCCCAGTATGAGCCCTTGTAGTCGTTATTCACGAAGAATAGCTCCTCAGTCTCGCCATACATCGAATCGAAGTTGAAGATACCGCAGTGAGCGATAAACGCCTTGAAGCGCTTGTCGTGGTTACCTGCAAGGTAGAACACCGAGTAGCCTCCATAGGATGCTCCCACAGCGCCTAGACGCTCCGAATCAACCCAAGGCTCCTTCGCCACATCATCGATTGCCGATAGGTAGTCGCGAATGTTCTGACCAGAGTAGTCGCCCGAGATTTGATCTAGCCACTCCTGCCCGAATGATGGTAGTCCTCGGCGGTTTGGCGCAACAACTATGTAGCCCTGAGCTGCCATGAGTTGGAAGTTCCAACGATAGCTCCAGAATTGAGATACTGTGCTCTGTGGTCCTCCCTGGCAGTAGAGTAGTGTAGGGTACTTCTTCGTAGGGTCGAAATCAGGCGGAAGAACAACCCACACGAGCATCTGCTTGCCGTCGGTTGTCTCAACCCAGCGCTTCTCGACTTTACCCATCTTGATATTGTCGTAGATCTGCTCATTGAACTCCGAAATTTGAGTCAACGCACCATCACCTAGAGTCACAGAGTAGTACTCCGTAGCCGAAGATAGAGTTGTAAGTGCGGCAACAGCCTTGCCCTCGCTGTATGTGAACGAAGTGATGTCGTGGTCGCCCGATGTGACAACCTCAACACGAGAGGCGTTGCTGTGGATAGGCTCCTTCTTGCTCTTGAGTGTTGGCGACTGCTCTGTTGAGTCGTACTGCACACGGCAGATCTGGTGTGTCGCCTCGATTGGAGATATGAATAGGATTGTGTTCTCATCCTCCCACACCACGTTGCTAGAGTTGTAGTCGAACTCCTCAGTTATGTATGTGAAGCGGTTGAGAGCGAAGTTGTAGACCATCAATCTCGACTTGTCCGACTCGTTGCCTGGACGCTCCATCGATGAGAATGCGATCTGATCCCCCGTAGGTGACCACACTGGATACTTGTCGTAGCCCACGAAGTGATCCTTGCCTGAGAGCTTGTTGATGTTTGTTGTCTGCTTCGAGCCTGTGTCGTAGATGTAGATATCCGAATCGGTCGATACAGCATACTCCGCCCCCGTGAGTGGCTTGCATGTGTATGCCAACTGTTGGTTGTTTGGTGACCAAGCGATCTCTCCCATGCTGAAGTATGGTGCTAGAGGTGCATCCCATGCTGAGTTCTCGCCGATAATATCTACAGCCTCAGTAACCATCCCCTTAGCAGGGATGTCAGCTACGAAGATGTGGCGATAGTCGCCCATATCCCAGTAGTCCCAGTGGCGCACCATTAGGTCGTCATATATGCGAGCCTTCGATTTAGGCATGTCGCCGTGAATCTCAGACGAGCTGCGAGCCTCGACGTGAACTGTGCTGACAAACCAAATTTTAGAGCCATCAGGGCTAACGCCAAATCCCTCAACCGATGGGGTGCTCTCTTCGCTCGTAACTTGACGCATGTTCTGCCCATCTTTGTCCATTCTCCACACCTGCATCGATCCCGAACGGTTAGACATGAAGTAGATGACCGTGCCATTCTCGCCCCATTGTGGTGAGTTGTTGCTCGACGATAGGTCGGTGAGCTCACTCACTGTGCCCGATGCTAGATCTTCGGTGTAGATCTGTGTGAAACCACGATTTTGCTCTACGCTGTACTTAGTGAGAGTGTAGAGAAGTGTCGATCCGTCAGGTGAGAGAGAGGGTGCCCCTGCACGAGACATCTTCAACATCACGTCTGGAGTAAACACGCCCGCTTGAATCTCAGCTTGAGATAGCGAGTTGTCGATCTCTATGGGCTCTGCTTTGGGAGCACAACTAGAGATTCCAATAGCTGCCATAGCCATAAAAAGGAGGGTTTTTGTCATGATAATTACTATTATAAAAGTTTTATTTCATTTAATTTTTTTTAATTGGGCTCTTTTATTATATTTGTTAGATGAACGTCAATAATGGGCGTAAAACACTAAACCATAGAGTGATGAACACACAACCATCCATATCCCTATACTTCATAAATAAGCAGGTGCGCTTCGTAGAGCAGCCCTCAGGTGAGACAACCAAACAGCTACACTTTCGCCAAGATGGTGTATCGCGTGCTAAGGTATTAAAAATTTTGGAATCGTGCAACCTCGTTGAGGTGCTTTGTGATGACGTTGAGCGAGATTTTGCAACCTTTATCATCGATTTTCGCTGGATAGAGGCAGCGGGAGGAGTCGTGGTAAACGATCGTGATGAGTGGCTTCTGATCCACCGCAATGGCCGTTGGGATCTGCCCAAAGGGCATGTCGAGATGGGCGAGGAGTTTCCTCAGGCTGCCTTGCGTGAGGTGCGTGAAGAGACTGGACTGCACCACATTGAGCTAGGAGAGCTGGTCTGCTATACGCTCCATTGCTACATCATGCACGGCGCATGGGAGATCAAACGCACGCACTGGTATCGTATGCATGGTGACTCCTCTTTAGGGCTTCTTCCACAGACAGAGGAGGGTATCGATCAAGTTAAGTGGTGCGATAAATCTGAGCGAGATGAGTATTTTAAAGGTACCTTTGCAACCATCCGCTACGTTGCCGAATCTATGAATAGATAGCCTACAAGGGGACTTTGCAATGTTATTATAACGTGAATTATTGCAATTATATATCCAAAATATTGATTAAATTACTATCTTTGTAGCTCGAAAATTTATTCGTAACCTAATTATAAACTATATATTTATTTAAATCTATGAGAAAAGTTCTTCTTTTTTCGCTCTTTTTGATTTTAGGTCTTGTGGCATCTCAGCTCCTTCCAGGGGTGATGGGTGATGCGAGCTATGGATCACTAAAGGGTGTTACTAATACACTTTTGTACGTCTGCTTGGCGTTTATTATGATTAATGTTGGGCGTGAGTTCGAGATGGATAAAACTCGATGGAGAAGCTACGCTCAGGACTACTTCATAGCTATGGCTACGGCTGCTATGCCGTGGTTGATGATCGCCGCATACTTCATCTTCGTGCTTATGCCATCGGAGATGTGGGGTAGCTGGGAGGCGTGGAAGGAGAACCTTCTTTTGAGTCGTTTTGCTGCGCCAACATCGGCAGGTATCCTATTTACGATGCTCGCTGCAATCAACCTCAAGTCGAGCTGGATGTATAAGAAGATTCAGGTTCTAGCGATCTTTGACGACCTAGATACAATCCTCCTTATGATTCCACTTCAGATGGCTATGGTGGGTATGCGTTGGCAGCTATTTGTTATCCTATTGGTGGTTATCGTGCTACTGATGTGGGGATGGCGCAAGCTCAATGCCTACAACGTTCGACAGGACTGGAAAGCGATCCTATTCTACGCAGTTGTTGTGGCGGGTCTTACTCAGGCGATCTACATCGCATCGAAGAATATGTTTGGTGCAGATGGAAGTATCCACATCGAGGTACTTTTGCCAGCGTTCGTATGGGGTATGGTGATGAAGTCTAAGCACATTGATACACCAACTGAAAGACGCATTTCGAGCGGTATTTCATACCTATTTATGTTGCTAGTGGGTATAAGTATGCCACTATTCATCGGGGCTGCATCTTCAGCTGTTAGCGAAGCGTCAACATCTCTCACTGCTGCAATGCCTATGCTATCATGGGGCGAGATTGCAATGCACGTAGTGATCGTGTCGGTGCTATCTAATATGGGTAAAATGTTCCCAATATTCTTCTACCGTGATAGAAAGATCAGCGAGCGTCTAGCACTCTCGATTGGTATGTTCACACGTGGTGAGGTGGGTGCTGCCGTAGTATTCGTAGCGCTAGGTTACAACCTTGGTGGTCCAGCATTGATTATCTCGATCCTAACACTGGTTCTCAACCTCGTGTTGACAGGAGTCTTTGTGATTTGGGTGAAGAACCTTGCACTTAGAAGCTACTCTCA
>CAYJIY010000015.1:37957-57361 GCA_964370415.1 uncultured Alistipes sp. | reverse complement strand
TTAGCCATTATTAACTAATGATTACTACCTTTGCAGCCGAAAAAACAGAGACACAATGAAGTACTATAAATCCATTATCTATCTAGCGCTACCAATTATCATTGGGCAAATTGGAACAATCATAACTGGAGTTGCGGACACAATAATGGTGGGACAGCACAGCACCGATGAGCTAGCTGCTTCGGCTTTTGTGAATAATGTCTTCAATCTATTCATGATCTTTGGGGTGGGCTTCACCTTCAATTTTGCCCCCTTGGTCGGAGCTGATCTTGCCAATGGTGAGAAGCGAAGCGTGGGGAGCTGGCTTAGGAATAGTCTTGCTGTAAATACTGTGCTGGGGCTCGCTCTGGCTCTTTTGCTTGGGGTTGTGTATCTCAATATCGAAAGAATGGGGCAGCCCGAAGAGCTGCTGCACCTCATCAAACCCTACTTCATAGTCTACTGCTTGTCGATTATCCCTGTGATGCTGTACAGCACATTTCGCCAATTTGTTGAGGCGGTGCTCAAGCCGACAACCTCAATGTGGATCTTCCTGATCGGAAATATCATGAACATCGTGGGTAACTACATCCTCATATATGGTAAATTTGGAATGCCCGAAATGGGGCTCTACGGTGCAGGTGTAAGTACGCTCGTATCTCGTTGCTTTATGTTGGTTGCATTCGTAGTTGTGATTATCATGGCTAAGTATTATAAGGAGTATCGAGCTGGTTACTCACAAGGCAGAGTGGAGAGGGAGAAGATCAACGCTCTCATAAAGGTAGGCTCTCCGATAGGACTTCAGCAGGGGTTCGAGGCGGCGACATTCAGCATCACGGCAATTATGATAGGGTGGCTGGGTGCTTTCGATATGGCAGCGCATCAGGTGTCGGTGACCATATCGTCGATCTGCTATATGCTCTTCCTGGGGCTAGGCAATGCTGTTGCTATACGTGTGAGCTACTTTAGAGGTCTGGGGGATGCTCTCTCAATACGCAAGGCGACAAAGGCAGGTGCGGTGATCAGCCTATTTATATCGGTGCTAATTTGCGTTGTGCTCTACTTCTGGACTAGCGATATTAGCATGTTCTTCACTGAGGATCTAGGGGTTGCGGCTATCGTGTCGTCGCTGATGCCGATATTGATGGTCTACGTCTTTAGCGATGGGATTCAGATCGTTCTCACTAACGCTCTGCGAGGTTTGGCGGATGTGAAGTATATAATGTACATCTCCGCCATCGCCTATTTCGCCATTGCACTTCCTGCGGGCTACTTCTTTGGGTTTATTTTAGATTGGGGAATTTCGGGGGTGTGGCTCGCCTATCCTGTGGGCTTCTTCTTTGCCTGCATAGTCTTCTATTTGAGATTTGTGAAGACATACCGACGAATGAATCTCTCGAATAGCTAATTTTTTGTCATATTGCTAGCACTCAATCTGCTGCGTAGCATAATAGACGCTATGATGATTGTTGTAATTTCAGCGACAGGGATGGATAGCCAAATGCCATCGGTGCCAAAGATCAGGGGTAGGGTGTAGACCCCTGCTGTTATCATCAATAGGCCACGTAGCGCTGAGACAATAACTGAGCGTTTGGCATCGCCTATAGCTGTGAATAGGCTCGAAATTGCGATGTTTGCTCCGCTGAAAAGCGATGCAAAAGCTACGATTCGAGCCCCGGCAACTGCAATTTCAAGGGTCTTGCTATCCTCGCCAGTGAAAAATGGTGAGATAATAGTCTCGGCTCCGAAAAATAGCACCACAAATGAGAGTACACCCCACGCAGAATTGGCTATGATATTAGCCCTCACTACAGAGATTAGTCGTCTGTAATTGCCTGCACCAAAGGAGTATGAAATCACTGGAACGAGACCATTTGAGATCCCGATAAAGACCAGAATTGCGGCAATGCATATGTAGTTGACCGTTGCGAATGCTGCCACACCCGAACTACCGATGTGCTTCATCAGGGCGATGTTGAAGATCATCTGAGTGACTCCTGCCGAGATCTCAGAGACCCCCTCCGATGAGCCATTATACGCCATCTGGCCGAGTAATCTCCACTCATAGCGACCCTTGCGCAGCGTTATCCCCGATTTTGGTCTCAGCATGAGAACAAGTGCCGCAACTGCCGTGACGGTGAATGACAGGCCCGTTGCGAGTGCAGCCCCCAAGACTCCCATGTCGAATTTGGCGATGAGCAGATAGTCGAGTACAACGTTGAATATCACGGTTGTAGCGATGAGCGCAAGGCCATGGAGAGGTTTGCCCACCCCACGCAGGAAGTAGTCGCCAGTGAAGGTGATCGCCACTGCAGGCATGAAGAGTGACAAGGTCTTGAGATAGCTGTTCGAGTCTGCCAAAAGAGTGGAATCTGCTCCCATCACCGTGATTATTGACTCCGAAAATAGCGAAAAAAGCAGCGCTGAAGCGGTTGCAAAAAGCAGCATGAAACAGAACGAGGTGCGCAGGGCATCGTTAGCTCGTTGGGTATTGCCACTGCCCTGACTCATGCCCATAACCGTGAGAGCACCAATACCAATGACTATGCACACCGCAATGATAGCGGAGTATGTAGGCATAACGATATTGACCGCCGCTAGTGCATCGGAGCCCACATAGCGGCTAATAAACAATCCATCGATGATGGTCTGCATCCCAGCCATGAGCATCCCCAAAGCACCAGGGATACCAAACTTTATAATTAGCTTTTTTATGCTTGCAGATGCAAAATCTCTCTGCTCACTCTCCATCATCATCTCTACAGTGTGTTATAACCTAAAGCGCAAAGTTACATATAGTTTTTGAGATACTAGCCATGTGTAATTCTCTTTGTGAGCTTCGGTATTCTAATTTGCTTTGTTGTGCGGAGTGCCTAAATTGATGGCGATTAGATTGGAAACAGCAGAATTTGTATGTCATTTTTTCAAAATAAATGGCACAGAGTAAAGTTTGTCGAGGTGTGTAATTGTCTGATAATCAGCGTTGGTTGATATGTGTCATAAAGATCAAAATATATGACATCAATTTAGTGTTATATCGTTTCTCTTTATTGGGACATATAGTTAGCTTTACACAAGCGAAACGTAAATAATAACCCAATTTCGATATGAAAAAAATCTTTATTTTAATCTCTTTTGTACTCCTAGCACTAGGAGCAAAAGCTCAGGAGGATAGCGAGCAACAGAGCTATGCCTTTAAATTTGTTAGGGGAAATGACATGTTCTACATCCCGTTTCACAACAATGAGATGAACCTCGATGATTTCGTGTCGCTAATCAACGAGAATCAGGAGCTGTTGAAGGATGGCTATGCATATATATATGTTGCGAGCTATGCGACAAGTGGCAACGAGGAGCAGAGCCCTGCTCAGATCTCGGTCGTTGAGAGAAATCGTGTGAAGAGCGAGCTCATTACTCGTGGTGCTGCCGTTGAGCAGATGTTCGTAACCGATGGTTACAACTCGGCTCCACTCGGAGACCAGCGCAATGTGGTCGTTCTAACTTTCCCTGCTCCGATAGAGAAGGTTCGAGAAATTCTAGGCGATGAGAAAGCCGACAGAATCGTGGAGTACTACCGCAATATCGAACAAGAGCGCCTGCGTGGTGAAAAGGCTGAGCAGGATAGGCTAGCTGCAATCAAAGCCGCTCAAGAGGAGCAAGCGCGCCAGAGAGCTGCCGAAGAGCAGGCACGCCAAAAGGCCGAACAAGAGGAGCTTGAGCGTCAAAGAGAGGCTCAGACTCAAACCGTTGTCGTTGAGCAACCTACTACAAAAGAGAGCTCATTGCATCTGCGTACTAACGTTGCACGTTTGGCAACACTAGCGGCGGATCTAGGCGTTGAGTACAAGTTCTCGAACAAGCTAAGCGCCGTGGTTCACGGTACATATGCAGATCGCAAACTCGATGATGGAAATGGTCGCTATGCACAGTGGCAGATCAGCCCTGAGCTTCGCTACTACTTCGCCAAGAGCCACAAACCCTACATCGGTCTTCAGTACCAAATTGGTGAGGGTGACTTCAAGAACTTCCTATTGGCGAGTGACCCTGAACTTGGCTACCAGTCGTCGGAGCACTACAACTCTTTCGGTCTAGTTGCAGGTTATGCCCTTGCTCTGAGCGATGCTTTCTCTTTGGATTTGGGCATTGGAGCGGGCTACACGAAGTTCCCGTTCGATAGTTACAAGCATATTAATGGTGTGAGAGTTTTCCAAGGCAGTGATACCCGAGAGTACTTCGGTATAAACCAAGTGAGCGTTACGCTGAGTTGGAAGATATGTAAATAGTGATTGCGCCAAAAATCGCAATAATTAAGAAGTAGTTTAATAATTGAAGAACAATAAAATGAAAAGACTAATACTACCACTACTAGCAATGACAATGCTCGCTAGTTGTGTTAAAGAGACGATCTACAACACGCCGTACCCCGATAGCGCAACAGCGGAGTTTACAACCCTGTGGAGTAATCTGCACACTGGCGAAAGCGCTCCGAGTAGCTATGTACTATACGTAGGTGAGGATCGCTACGATATCTCAGATGTAAACACTACTCTTATCCTCGAGCCAATCTCAAGCGAGAGTTTCCTTGTGTATAACACCCCTAGTGGCATCACAATCACCGATGGAGTGGCGACTCTTGGCGAGGCCGCACGTGTAGCAGTAGACCCAGAACCAGAGCCAGGCTCGCTATATTATGGTCGACTAGAGCTAGATCTAATCAAGGACAATGTGATGAACGTCACAGTCACAGCAAATCGTGGGACAGCACCCCTGACCATAACCCTAGACTACAAGTCGAGCGAAGTGGTGAACATAAAGAGCGCCGTTGCAACCCTGAGTGGAGTGGCCGCATCGCGCAATCTTCGCACCGATGCTCTTCTCGATCCAGTGACTCTTACGCACTATGCTGTTGTTGATGCTGCAAAAAGTGAGCTGACGCTAAACTACAACCTCCTAGGTGTAGTCTCATCGAGCCAAATCCTGACACTCACATACACAACTGTCGATGGGCAAACAAAAGTTGTGGAGGCAGATCTTAGCGCCCAACTCGCAAACTTCAATAGCAACCTCTCGCCACTGAGCCTGAGGGGTAATATGTATCTTCCCACAGACCTAGAGTCGGAGGGTAGTATCTCGGATTGGAATCAAGTGAATGGGGGCGACTCTTCGGCAGACTAATCACAATCGAGCAAAAAAATAAAGTAAGTATATGCCATATTTGGCATTAAGTAAGAAAAATATGAAAAAAATAATCTACCTATTAGGAGCTTTAGCAGTGGCGGTAACATCTTGCTCTAAAGTGGATCAAGATGTGATTGACTCAGGCCAGAGCAATGTGGCTAAGTTCTCGACTTCGGTTTCGACACGTGTTGTGAACGACATGTGGCAAGATGACGATCAGATCGGAGTTTTTATGACCCAAAATCAGGCGCTAGTAGCGGCAAACTCAAACGTAAAGTACACTAAGAGTGGTGCCGATGGTGCATCGACAAGCTTCGCGGCGGCAGAGGGTGATATTCTCCTGCCAACAACAGATGCCGATGCAGGATTCTTCGCCTACTATCCATACACATCAGCGATTCAGGGAGCAATGATCCCTGTCGATCTCACGGATCAGTCGAACCCTTCGGCTATCGACCTTTTGGTTGCGAGCGTAGAGGATAATGGCGGTGAGGTCTACAATAATCGCAATAGTAGCATTGACCTGCAGTTCAAGCACGCACTCTCGAAACTGACGATAAACGTAACCTCAGGTACTGGATTCTCACGCAGCGATCTTTCGGGGATGAGAGTCTCAATCGATAGTCGCACTCAAATCACAAACTACAATATTGAGACAGGAGCGCTAGAGCCATCACAGCAGATGGGCACAACGACTGCCTACACAGCCGTAGATGCAAGCAAATATGAGTTCATTCTACTGCCCTCGCAAGCTGTGAGTGGCAGCTCCGTAATATTCGAAGTCAATGGCTCTGAGTATGTGTGGGATGTATCGTCGGTTGCGCTCGACCAGGGTGTGAACCACTCCTACGATGTGACAATCAATAAAACGGGAGTTCAGATCAACGGTGCGAGTATCACACCTTGGAGTGCCGATACTGATAGCAGTGACAATTCGATAGATGGATCGCTGATGGTCTCTGATATTAAGCTCATCAATGGGATCTATGAAATCTACTCAGCTAAAGGGCTAGTGGCGCTAGCTGACCTTGTTAATGGTAACTCAAACAGCTCAAACGCTACAACCGCAGGGCAAAATCTTGGCTTTGGATCTGCTAAGAAATACGTAGCAGCAAAATTGATGGCAGATATCGACCTGAGTGAAGTATGTGGCCCAAATATAGGTAACTGGAGCCCGATAGGGAATAGTCAGTATGCACCATTCTACGGCTCGACATTTGATGGGAATGATAAAACAATAAGTAATCTATATATCGACATCGCTGCCGACTATCAGGGATTATTTGGTAGAGCTACCGCAAGTGTGATATATAGATTAAATATATCTAACTCCAATATTAAGGGCGAGTACAACATAGGAGCTTTAGTTGGAGAGGCAAATGGATGTTCGATATCTCAGTGTAATGTAAACGCAAGTACTATCGAGGGTA
This sequence comes from uncultured Alistipes sp., assembly GCA_964370415.1. Taxonomy (GTDB): domain Bacteria; phylum Bacteroidota; class Bacteroidia; order Bacteroidales; family Rikenellaceae; genus Alistipes. Next base: position 50,774 of record CAYJIY010000015.1, on the reverse strand, counting down.
AAACTAATGTTGGAGGTTTTATCGGTGTGCAAACTGCAGCTAATATTTTTGATAGTAGAACAGACAACAAAACTGTAGTAAAAGGCTCTGATGAAGCAATAGGTGGTATTAGTGGAAGTATGCACTCTTCGTACACTGATTATAGGGTCATAGAGGATTGCGTAAATAATGCTAGTGTTGTCACAACTGCAAACGAGGTTGGCGGTATCACGGGACTTATAATCGGTATGGTTAAGATAACTAATTGCTCGAACACAGGGTCGATTAGTGGTGAAGACGAGATCGGAGGAATCGTAGGTACGTGGTGGAGTCGAGGTGAAGATCCATCTCGTAAGGCATCGGAGCGTATAATTAGCGGATGTAATAATTATGGCTATATAAGTGGTGTTAGTGTCGTAGGTGGTATTGCAGGAAGTCTGTCCAACTCCACAATAATCAACTGTATCAACCATGAAAGATCATTCGGTGAAGTGAGTGTGGAAGCTGCTGGTTCAGGTCTCAATGGTGCTGGCGGTATTGCGGGTGATATCGGCTATTATGCTGAAGTTACGGCGTGTCTGAACAAAGGCTATGTCTACTCAGGTGGACGTGCTGGAGGTATTGTAGGTTTGAACACGCAGGCTACAATAGAGGCGTGCTACAACACTGGAAAAGTTCACACTACCAAATCTTATGCTGGTGGTATAGCTGGCGAAATGAGAACTACAGGGTGGCCAATCACTGATGAATCTGATGTTCGAGTTATAGCTTCATATAACCATGGTGCAGTGAGTGGTAGTGGTTATACCTCGGGTTATATTGAGCCAAGCATAGGCGGTATTGTTGGATTGTCGGGTAATTCTGAAAAAAATAAAATCGATGTAATATCGTGCTACAACACAGGATCTGTATCCTCTAATGTACATAAAGGACCAATAATTGGTGACCAAAACACTAATAAAATCACGACAAAAAACAACTACTATATTGCTGGAGCTGATTTTGGATTAGATCTTAGTGATCTTCATCGCGTAGGATCGATAAAGGAGCTAAACACAAAGATTGGTGACCTTAATCAGGATCACGATAACTATGACTATAGAGCTGGTGCTAATGACAACACACCTCCATATTTGGTTAAAAAATAAAAATATAATAATCGTATGAAAAGATATATATATGCAGCACTCGCACTCGTAGTGTTGGCGAGTTGCAATAAAATCGAAGAGTTGGAGCCGACCCAATCGCCGCAAGATGATGTAATCTTGCTAGGAGCTGCTGCTGCCACTCGTGCAAGCGATTCGTCGTGGGCACAAGGCGATAAGATTGGAGTCTTTATGAACTCATCTAACTCATCATCTCTGGGCTCCTTGGCCGATAATGTTCTCTATACGGCTTCCAACTCAGGGAGCTCAACTGAGCTAAGCTCATCAACCCCTTTGTACTACCCTCAGAGCGGTAATGTAGATATCTACGCCTACTATCCATATTCGAGTAGCTATGATGGATTGATCGATGTGAGCGACCAGAGCGACCTGTCGAAGATCGACTTTATGGTGGCACACGTCGACGATGTGGCGAAGAGCAGAGATCTTATCGACCTCAACTTTAAGCACATGCTCGCAAAGATAAACATCACGATCAAAGGCGAGGGCGCGATCACAACAGATCGCCTAAAGGCATTGACGTGTGATGCCCACAATATTAAGAGTAAGGCTAGATACTCTCAAAGTGAAGGTCTTGTAGCGACTAGTGAGTATGCCTCGGCATTCGGTGTAGCGGTGGCTGCCAATGGCCAGTCAGCCGAACTACTTGTGGTACCTGATATGACTATCCCAATTTTCGCCTTTACAGTTCAGGGCTACGGCACGTTCCAAGTTTATGCGAAAACAGTGACCTTTAAGAGTGGCTACACCTATGATTATGAGGTTACGCTTACTCACCCAGCGACTAGATCGGCAGATGGAGAGCATACGGGCACAGCTACTATGGAGCTAGTAAATGAGTACCCAACTAACTAATTGATAAAACTATGAAAAGAGAAATAATAATAGCTTTAGCTGTGATATCACTAGCTAGTTGTAGCAAAAATATAGACGCTTCGGTGGAGCAAACAGCCGTAAAGGTGGAGTTCTCGCAAGGGGTGATTACTCGCACCGCAGGCAATGAGTGGGTCGTGGGCGATCAGATAGGAGTCTTTATGACCGAGTCGGCAGGCACATCGATTATCGATGCGAAGGCAAATGTGGCGTATCAAGCCTCTAGCTCTAGTTCATCGAGCTCGTTTGAGCCAGTGAGCACGGTTATCTACATGCCACTTATGGGCGAAATGGTGGATTTCTACGCCTACTATCCTCACTCGCAGAGCGTGAGCGAAAGCGGTATCGTAGGGGTAGATGTTAGCTCAGGAGTCGCTGCCGATATCGATCTTTTGCGTGCTGAGTCTGCGAGCCACAATGCGGACAGTCCATCGGTTGCGCTTCAATTTGAGCACCGCCTAGCGCAGATCACGATGAACATTACACGTGGAAATAATATCTCAACAAGCGCTCAGATCACCGCCAAAGTTGTTGGCTCTATGACAACAGCGGAGTATAATATCTTCACGGATGTGATCTCTAACGCGGGAAGCGTTGCAGATCTTGGTGTACAGGTCGCTAACGATCAGGCGTCTGTTATCGTAGTTCCTCAGACGATGGCTACCGATGCAGTGGTTCTATTTACTGTTGAGGGGAGAGATTACCGTTGGGATATTAGCAACCTAACGTTCAATTCGGGGGATAACTACTCTTATAACATCCAGATCAACCAAAACGAGTTGGTGGTATCGAGTGCTACCATCACCCCTTGGGTCAGTGACTCGGCGGGGTCGGGCACTGCGGAGTAGGGTTTACACTCTAAAACAAATAGCGACTAACTCTCCCAAGAGCTAGTCGCTATTTTTGTATATATGCCTTTGAGATCTACTCAGGCACGTAGATAATCTCACCATTGTCAAGCTGGTAGGCTGTACCTACTCTCTTGCCTCGTGAGTTGCTAGAGTCGTCCTGCTCCTCTGATGGGGTATATTTCTCGATCTTTTCACCCTTTTTGGTGATGATCTCCATCTGCTCGGTACCAGGGTTCTTAACCATCGTGAAGTCCTCCTGAGAGAACATCTCAGTCATCTCAAAGCGAGTGACAAGAGCAACCATCAGTGCGACAGCAAAGACCATGGCCACATCGAAGAGGTTGGTGAGTACTGCCAATGGATCGTGGTCGTCCATATCCTTTATTAATCGTCGTTTTCGTGCCATAGCTCTATTGCTTTACTGTTTCGCTAATGTAGTCCAAGATGTTCATATCGTCTGCCATCCAACGCTGCTTGACTTGCAGGGTGATGAAACCAACGGCTCCGATGATGATACCAATCACGGTCGTAGCAAATGCCACCTGCATGTTGCTAGCCATCGATGAGATGTCACCCGTCGCAAGACCAACAAGAGCTGGTCCCATAGGGATAAGCGTTCCCATAAGTCCAAGCATAGGGCCTAGTTTTACAAGCAATTTTGAGCTTCCTAGCTCCTTGTCGGCGATGATCTCGTAGTTACCCACAATTTTGTCGATCATTGCGTTGTTACCCTCTACTGATCTGATCTTTAGGAGTGATTCGATGAGAGTTGATTTCTTTGAGTCGTAACTCTCTAGTGTCTGAAGGAATGCTCGGCTATCCATCGTGTCGAGCTCCTTGTGGATCTTCACATTGATCTTCGTGCGTGAGATGTATGCGCCATAGAATCCACCGATCATGATGATCGAACGAACGAAAAAGAAGATTAGACATAGCGTCACGGGGATCATGAGTCCCGTTGAGAGCCAGTAGAGAATGTTAGTTACTTGTTCCATTTTAATAAGTTTGATATTTTCTGTGAAAAATTAATTTTATGTAGCCATACACCGCTGGCAATGAGTAGTGCACTGCCAAGGAGGATTGTGATGAGCGCACCCCACTCAATTGTGGTCTGTGCGTTCGAGGTGTTGTAGTCCGCAACCGAGGAGCTCACCAAGAGTCCAAGAGTGAGGATTACGAGGTTGAAGATTAGCTTGAGCTCCAGCTTGAGGCTCTCGCCCTCGATTAGTGTGCGCAGTAGTAGAGCCATCCCCACTACGGCAGCGAGTAGCGCACCCGAATACATGAGCGCTGTGACAAGAAAATCGCCACCCACTCTCCATTTGAAGAATAGCAGCTCGAAGTAGCACACCGCAAAGAGCGATACGACCCCTGGTGCGATCTTTATGAAGCGTGCCCATGCTGTGCGTTTGGCTCTTGGGCGGAAGTAGTTGTCGAGCAGATATATCGAGATGAATACCCCGACAATTGACTCAGCGCTAGTTATAAGGGCGATATTTTCGACAACGGCGCGACTCTCCAACAGCTGCGAGATGATCGTGAGCGGTTGGTTTATCACAATAGGGTAGAGCGCAAACGACAGGGCTGCAATGGCGAAGCCATATCCGACGATGTATAGCAATCGTGCGGATAGGGCCGCCTTAAGGCAGTATTTCAGTAGTGCGACAACAAATATAAGTTGAATTATCGTCTCCATTATTTACGTTTTCTTCTGTAGATTACCCACCCCGTAAGCAGAGCAAATAGGGCAATAATAATGTATAGAGTTGCAAAACTCTTCTCTGGCTGAGCATCTTGTGCCGAGCTCTTTTGTGTCTGCTCCGACTCCTCTTTCTTGAGCACAACGCTATTGTCAACCTGCTGCTGATCTAGCTGCACCTCTCTAGCCTGAGAGATCGACTCTTTGTATTGTTCGGCGCTCTGCGGTGCATTCTCAGCGATGAACTCACGCAGTTTGGCGTTGTCGCAAACGAATCCGCTACAACCAGCCTCGTGCTCAACAACCATCTTGGTGTGAAGCTCTGCAAGCTCCGAGATCTGCTCTGGCGAGGCCTCCCACATACCCTTGCGTGCCGACTCCAGCATCACGGCCGTGAGGTCCTGCATAGCGTATGGGTTCTTCTCAGCGAACTTATCGACAACACCAAGGTTGTGCTTGTCACGAACATATACTTCGTGGTACTCATCCCAGATGTGCTCGTCGATGGCCGATGGCTTCATGGCGTTCCATCCGAATGTGTTGCTCACAGTCTCAGAGAGGCTGTTGTATGAGCTAGCCTCGCCCTTCATCTTCTCGGCGATGAACTTAGGGTTGAAGACCGTAGAGTTTGTCTCCACACCGATAGCCTCCTTCAGACCCTGCACCTTCGCACGGCTCGTGTTGCGGAAGTCGTTGAAGTATGCCGTAGGGTCGTTGCCCGTAACGTCTTGAATTGCGGCAGACATACCACCCATGAACTCATAGACGTGGTCTAGGCTGAGTGGTCCCCATGTGTTGCTCGAACGTGGTTGAACAACAACCGAAGTGTTGAGAAGTGCCGCCTCGAAGACACCTTCACGCATCTCGCCCCACTGCTCGGCTCCGTTCGATGAGTAGAGAGCACCCATGTTCTGGATATATTGCTTTGCGATCTGATCCTGAGAGTCCCAGTTCTCGCTATCCTCAACCATCCCCATGATGCCAGTTCCGTAGTTGCCACCAGCACCTCCGAAGATGCGCTCACGTGAGTATTTACGTGCGTCGACAGGCGAGAATCCCTTCTCTAGGAGTCTCTGCTCGGCATCTCTGAAACCCTTGCTAACGTAGTTCTCGTTGTCGCCATCTTCAGCCTCAGCAGCCATTGCAACGGCACGATTCAGGAGCTCTAGGCGTGAGGCAGCGATATCACGAAGCTGTCCCGATGTCTGAATAACTACATCGATACGTGGGCGACCAAGCTCCTCGGTTGGAACAACTCTAAGCGAGCGAATATATCCAAACCCATCACGCAGGGGCTCAACACCCAACATCCATAGTATCTGACCAAGGGTTGCACCCTCGCTAGAGATGAAGTCCGTAGACCATAGCGTGAAGCTCACCTTTTCAGGGTACTTGCCATTAGTCTCTAGCTCCTGCTCTAGTAGGTTTTCAGCTAGACGCTTACCCGCTTTCCAAGCCTCGGCAGTAGGTGTCGTCTCTGGGTTGATAGAGTAGAAGTTGCGACCCGTAGAGATTGCGTTTGGATTGGCGATTGGATCGCCCGCAGAGCTAGGAAGGATGTAGCCACCGTTCAAAGCGTTGATGAGCGCCTTCTGCTCAAGAGTAGTACTTGCGACGAGCTCCGAACGCTTTGTGGCGATCATCGAGATAGTGCTCTTGAGGTTGTCAATAGCATCGATGATCTCTTGGTTCGAGTCCGTTGGTTCGCTTGCGCCCTGAGGCTCGGCCTTTGCCATGCTCTCCATCATTGATGGTCGCTTAGGCTCCTGCTCTGGCTCTTGTGCAGGTTCTGTGACCTCCTTGATCTTGCCGTCAGCATCGAGGAAAGTTACCGCCTCCTCTTTTTTAGCCATTGAGCCCATAGCCGAGCGCATCATCTTCATGCGAGCGTTTAGTTTCGCTTGCTCAGCTGCCGTATGATCTGCATAGAGCTTTGCATCGGCGCTAGAGATCACAGAGTTAAATATGCGATCTGTGTTCTCACCGCTCAGAGCACGGTCGATGATTCTATTCGCCTTGCTGCTATAGTTGTTCGAGATGAACGAGATGTTATCTAGTTTGTCGGCTGAGATCTTCGACTTCGCAGCATCGATCGATGCAAGGGAGTAGCGCACAGCGTCGATTGTCATCATGCGGATCGTGTTGTCGGCATTCTCCTCTGAGAATGGCTCGCCAAGTGTGTAGAGACCATCCGTTACCTTCGCTCCGTCGATCTCCTCGAGGTACATGTGTACCTTCTCCATCGCCTCGGCATCGAAGACCTTTGTTGAGTCGATACCCAGCGCATTGCACAGGTTTAGCGAGCGCCCAAGCTCCGTGATTGTCTTGCGGTACTCCTGCTTGACCTCACCCTCGTCTAGCTGCTCGTAGCTCTGAACTCTGCTCTTTAGCTTTTGTAGATCGCCATACAGCTCACCCTGCATGAAGGGTGCTGTGAGATGGTCGATAAGGGTTGCGTAGCTACGGCGCTTAGCGATGATTCCCTCGCCGATGTTGTTGATCGTGTAGATGTAGAAGTGTGGCATGTCGCCCACAAGAGCATCCGTCCAGTCGTAGTCCGACAGAGCGAGTTGCTTGCCTGGGATGAACTCCAGCGAGCCGTGTGTTCCGAAGTGGATCATAGCGTCGGCCTCAAATCCGTGGCGTGTCCACAGATACGACGCGACGTAAGGGTAGGCTGGCGCACCCTCAACACCGTGAGTGATCGCCTCGACATCATCTCCCGCAGCGGCCATTGGCTGAGGAAGGATTGCCACGTTTCCGAATTGAAGACGAGCTACGGCGATGAACTTCTCACCATCCTGCTCGTGTGACATATAGCTACCTGGAGCCTCGCCATACTGCGAGCGCATGTTCTCGATCAGCTCCTCAGGGAGTGAGTTCTCAGCCCACTGAGAGAACTGCTCAACGCTCACAAGCTCAGGGTCTCCGTTCTTGATGAACTCATCATACGCCCCCAAAGCGTAGGCGCCAAGCACTGAACCCTGCTTTTGAACCATAGCCTCTAGCTCCTTTGCCGATGAGGGTAGCCCCTCGACATTGTAGCCGCTCTGCTTTAGGTGTTTGAGCGTGTTGTAGAGCGATTGAACACCCTCCAGATCACCCGCTCCGATAGAGCCCTTGCCTGTGCCTTTGTAGTAGTATATTGCGACCTTTTTCTGGTCGTTGCTCTTTGTTTGTAGCTCCGTGAAGTTCTTAACCATCGAGCAGAACTTCTCGGTGTGGTTAGGTATTGCATCGAAGATGTTGTAGCCGTTTCTCTCGAACTGAGCAGCCACAGCGAAAGGTGCAATCGCACCATCGAGCTCAGGTAGAACAACGCTCATCGAAGTTAGACCTCCCTGCTCCATCCCTTGGCGGCTCTTGAGCCACTTGTCGTGTAGTTCGCTCACCGTAACTGGTGCTAGAACTGGCACATTGAGCGATGCGAGCAGAGCCTCACCTGCAGCAGCGCCACCCATAACCAAACGCCCGTGAGGGTTGTTGATGATAAGGTTCGGCTTTATGTCCTTGATGAGTTGTAGCTTCTTCATGCCGAACGAGCTGATAGGGTAGACATTCAGCCCCTTGTTCTCAAGAGAGTTGATAAGCGCAGCTAGGTGCTCCTCGTTTGAGTTTTGAAGGTTGATATTTCCTGCGAGCAACGCAATGCGTGGCGCTCCCTCTTTATATTTCCCTGCCTGCTTGTAGTACTGGTCATACTCCTCAAAAGTGGCGAAGAAGTTGTCGTCGCCCAGGTGGAAGTAGTAATCCGCAGGCACAATGATAGGCTCAGAGTACTCTCCGTTGAAGAACTTCTTGCCATCAATGTTCTTGCGAGCATAGTTGAATAGGCTTCGGTTGTTCTTCACCGAACTGTTATCCATCAAGGCGGTAAAGTACTTTAGCTCCTGTCCCTTCAGGGAGTTGATCTTCTCGTTGTCGCTCTCCGTTGAGAATACTGTCACGCCCTTAGCCATAGCCTGCTCGATGGCGGCAAAGTGTGTGGCGTTCATCGATGAGCCGTGAACTCTAACCAGAACAACATCGAATTTCTTGATACGATCGATATCGTCAAGCTCCACTGCTTGGATCTTCACGAACGGGTTGTCGTTCGAGCGAATGAGCTTCTCAACTGAGAAGTCGGGGAAGTTGATCGTTGCAATCCGTGTAGGTGCGATGTAGTTGCTGTAGATGATAAAAGCAGCTACGGCAAAAATTGCAACAAACACTAAAATTAGTCTCTTCATTTTTTATTGATTTATATATATTTACTTATCCAAAATTTGTGTTGTAGTTTTACTCCGTAGTACCATCGACATGGTAGATACATCGCTGCAACCACAAAAGGGATTATCCACCATAGCCACCATGCAGGATAGCCCACCCCCGAAGGTACAGCCCCAAGCGACGCACCAAAGTCCAGAGTGTAGCCCGCAGCTATGAGATAGCCAAGAATGATGATGTGTAGAAGGTATAGGTGGACAATATAGAAAAACATCGGCACACGCCCCAATACAATGAGTACATTGCGCTCAGAGAGTCTCCACCCCTCGCTCAGAGCCAAAAATGCAGTGGCGAATGATAGGTAGAGCAGTACAAAGTTGAGCGATAGGGGGTATTTCGTGAGGTTGAAAATCGACATTATCGGATATTCGCTCTGGTAGAGGTGGGCATCGCCATAGCCAATCACCACACGTAGAAGCACAAATGCGAAGAGCATAGCCCCTGATAGAGTCCATAGATTGCGTTTGCGCTTTGCGGGGTCTAGGTCTGTGAACCATGTAGCGAGAGAGTAGCCTATTCCCATCGTTGCAAATACTGGTAGGACGGGGTAGGTCGTTCGTACCATCAGACCCTCAAAAATCGGAAGTAGGTTCTTTTGAAGCGTGAAGCTCCACCCATAATGCAGTGCCGAACAATCTCCAAAGTGCACACCACTAAAGAGGTTGTGCAGAGCAAGAATTGCGACACTTGTGCCAAGAATAGCCCTCTTGGGTAGGTGTATCATCACGCCAAGAAGCATCATGGAGATACCGATTGCCCATATAACTTGAAGGTAGATCGTGTTGTATAGCGGATTGAAACTCCAGCCCCAGTTTACGAGTGTTAGCTCATGTAGGCATAGGATTGCACCACGTGATATGAGGTGCTGTGATAGCTCCCTCTGACTCTTGCGTTTGCTAGTGATGCCTGCTGAAATTCCCGACAAAAGGATGAAGGTTGGTGCGCATAGGTGAGATAGAACTCTTAGCGCAAAAAGCCACATGGGAGTTTGGCTTAGGTCCATCGGATCAGAGGGGAAGATACTTGTATAGTCACGTGCATGGTCTATGCACATAAGTATCATGACTAATCCTCTCAGTATATCAATGTTTTCAAATCTCCTCATAAACCAAGCGCAAGGATATATTTTTTATTTCATTTATCCAATGTTTGCACCTATATATTATGCAGGCTGCGATGTGTCTACATGTTGCATAGGTGGCTTTAGATGTTGTAAAAACATTAAATTTGATTTTTTTATCAAATAACTATGAAAATAGTTGTATAATTAGATTTATAGTTGTATATTTGTTTTAGAGATTAAAATCAAAGAGTTATGAGTATAAGAGAATTGACAAAAGCAGAGATGGAGATCATGCGAATAATATGGGCAAACGACAATATCTTCCTTGCCGACATATACGCCGCAATTGATGAGCCACGCCCAGCCTACACAACGGTCTCTACGGTTGTAAGGACGCTTGTGAATAAGGGTTTTCTAAAGTTTCAGAGCTACGGCAAAAGTAACTGCTACTCGGCAGCTATCACCAAACGTGAGTACTCTACTAGCGCTATCGAGCAGATGCAGTATGACCTATTCGACGGATCGTATTCCGATATGCTGTCGTTTTTTGCTAAGAAAGAGAGTATTAATCAAAAACAGAGAGATGAATTGATTGCTATGCTCTCTGACGAAAAAAAGGAGGAGTAGATATGTTAGAAGTTTTGATTTTTTTGGTGAAATCACTACTGATTTCAATACTGTTGTATGCTCTTTATGTGGCGCTATTTCGAGGTAAAGCATCCTATAAGGCGCAGCGAATAATGTTGCTGTCTATACCAATCATGGCGATAGTAGCACCCCTCATATCATTTGATCTCATCAAGATTGAGACCGATGAACTTAGTAGCTCAGAGGTGTATATGCAGAGAATAGATGCCGCCTCTTACGCTCGCTCTAATTTGGAGCGTACTCAACCTTCAAACTACTCAACTCTATTCAATACAGCAGGAGATGAGTCTTTGGAGTCAGTTCCTGCTAATGACGAGCAGTTAGCTCGAGCGCAAAGTCAGAGATCAAGCGATCTTTTGCCCTTTATGAATGATGCTGCGCTCGTAGTGTGGGTGCTATCATCGATAGTGCTTATAGTGCTCTTTGCGGTTCGTTTGCGTAAGATCTTGCATTTACGCTATCTTGCTAATAGCGAGGAGCGTGAAGACTACACAATCTATCGATTTGATAGTGATAATATCCTCTTCTCGTTCTGGAGAGGTATCTATATGAGTCAATCGATTAAGGGCGATAAATTCGACATGGTTCTCTGCCACGAAGCGGGGCATATTCGTCATCGCCACTACATCGATAAGATGATCGCCGAGATATATGTGATTATCCTATGGTTTAATCCCGTTGTGAGGATTATCCAGCGTGAGTTGTCTCTAATTCATGAGTATGAAGCAGACCACGAAGTGGTGAAGAGTAGCAGCGATATCACTGCCTACATGCACTTCATCTTCGAGGAGGCAACCACTCCAGTTCCGACATTTGCAAATGGTTTAAATAGTTCTCAGATTAAAAAAAGATTTATTACAATGAAAAAAAATTACACGGTAAGTCATAGAGGGCTAAGAGTTCTCATGACAGCAGTAGCATTTCTAATCATTTCGATCTCGACAATGATCTCTGTTCAGGCGAAAGAACCACAAAGAATAGACGAGAGAAGGACTCACAAGACGATGGAGGTCAAAGATGACATGATGATCGTAACAAAGATCGACAGTGTTGGATCGGAGCAGGTGAGTATTAATGTATTTACTCAAAAATTAGATAAAAATTCTAATATCTATAAGAATCTACAAGGACGAACAGGAATCATACCTTTCGAGGTAGCTGAAAGTTTGGTAGACGACCCACGAGTTAAGCCTGAGAGCTTCGATGAGCGTATAACGTTCAAACCTGGCGACTATAAGGTAGTTCAGTACCATGATCCACGAAAAAATATGGGCATGTATCACATTTACGTAGTTCGTCATAAGGATTACACGCAGGTTGATTTTGTGACAAACGTGAATTGGGAGTGGCACTGGTATAAGCTGTCGTCTAGGTCCTATCTGCTTGATAAGAAAACAGGTGACAAATATATGCACTACGAAACTCTAGTGAATGTGCCGATCGATAGGGCTATTTGGTTCAAAGGGTTGAACGGTAAGACCGTAGTGCTTACGGCTATCTACCCACCCCTTGCGAAGGATGTTAAATTTGTAGATTATATGGGTAATACGAAGCATATTTATTCGCCTACTTACAACTATTCGGCAACTAGAAGTCCTTACATGGACAACATTAGGGTGTTAGATAGCGTAGATGAGCTGCCATACAGCGTTGTAGTGCCAGAGTCAGAGGGTAGGGTCATAGAGATGGATGAAGATTTTAAGCTTCCGAAAAAATAGGTAGTAGAGTTCATTTAAAACACAACTTAAAACACAATCATTATGTTAGATCTATTTATTTCAGGAGGTCCTGTTATTATGTCTCTCCTAGTGCTTCTGCTTATCTTATTGGTTATCTGCATTTGGACGGCTCCAAGGTTTGTCAAGCCTCTTGGGAAAATTGCGGTCGTTGCCTCTTTGCTTAACGCAGCAATTGGTTTGATGAATGCAGCGGGAGTAGTCGTAGCGGTTGGGGATATACCGACAACGCTAGTTTGGGGAGGTGTGCGCTCGATGCTTATAAGCATTATCTTCGCGCTGGTATTATATTTAATGTCGATAGTATCTCATGCTTTAGTCGAGAATAAGTAATTATTTTTGAGTAAACATATAGATGCTTCGATAAATAGTAGCACTGCCCGCTTTGAATTAACTCGAAGTGGGCAGAGTTTTTTTGTATGTGTAGTTGTTTGCTGCTTAGGTTGTTGTGTTAGTGGGTGTTTGTGTGAAAATAAATATCAATGGAATAGGCTCTTTTTTGAAAAAAATATGTACTTTTGTGCATTAGATATTTG
>CAYJIY010000015.1:29389-37857 GCA_964370415.1 uncultured Alistipes sp. | reverse complement strand
AATGGAATAGGCTCTTTTTTGAAAAAAATATGTACTTTTGTGCATTAGATATTTGTACACGCAATCCAGTAGATGTTTTGACGAGGTGTGTGAATGTCAAGAAAGCATTTTTTTTAATTACACATAGAGATGAAAAAAGCGATAACAGTTACTTCTCCGCTACTACCTGATTTGGAGGAGTATACAACTCTTTTGAAGGATATTTGGGATAGAAAGTGGCTCACGAACAATGGTCACTACCACAAGGAGTTGGAGCGAGAGCTAAGTCAATGGCTCAGTGTGGAGAACCTGAGTCTATTCACGAACGGTACTCTACCTCTAATAACAGCACTGCAAGCCCTGCGTATAAAGGGCGAGGTGATCACCACGCCTTATAGCTTTGTGGCTACTACTCACTCTTTGTGGTGGAATAATATCAAACCTGTCTTTGTGGATGTAGACCCTGTTTATGGTAACCTAGATCCCGATAAGATTGAGGCGGCTATTACTCCCGAAACAACCGCAATTATGCCCGTTCATGTCTATGGTAATCCGTGTGATGTTGAGCGCCTTGAGCAGATTGCACAGAAGTATAATCTAAAGCTGATATACGATGCGGCACACGCTTTTGGTGTGGAGTATAAAGGGCAGTCAATATTGAATTATGGCGATATGTCGACTCTCTCGTTTCACGCAACCAAAGTATATAACACTGTCGAAGGCGGTGCTCTGGTAGTTGGCGATTCGGCAATGAAGAAGCATATTGACCATCTGAAAAACTTTGGTTTTGCAGGCGAGACAGAGGTCGTAGCAGCAGGAATCAATAGCAAGATGGATGAGATCAGAGCCGCTTTTGGATTGCTGAATCTCAAAAAAGTAGATGCCTCAATCGAGGAGCGTAAACAGATTACCGATAAATATAGAGAGGGTCTTTCGGGTGTTAAGGGTGTGCGTTATTTTGAAGATATTGAAGGTGTTAAGCACAATTACGCCTACTTCCCAATCTTCATCGATGAGCAAGAGTATGGAATGAGCCGTGACGAGCTTTACTTCATCATGAAGAACGAAAATATAATCGGAAGGCGATATTTCTACCCACTAATTAGTGATTTTGCGACCTATCGAAACTTGGAGTCAGCATCGGCTGCAAACTTGCCAAATGCTCACAAATTGGCTAATAGCGTGATATGTTTGCCGATCTATTCGGGGCTCACAGACGAAGATATTTCGAGAGTTATTGATATTGTTTCATTAAAAAAAATATAGATATGTCATCAGAGATATTAGTTTCAATAAAATGCCTCACATATAATCATGTGAAATATATTCGAGCATGTCTTGAGGGATTTGTAATGCAAAAAACAAACTTTCGATTTGAAGCGATAGTTCATGACGATGCTTCGACTGATGGAACACAAGAGATAATTCGAGAGTTTGCAGAGCAATACCCCGATATTATAAAACCTATATACCAAACCGAGAATTTGTTTTCAAAGAGTAAGGCAGGCGAGATTAGATCGCAGGTGAATAGCATGCTTAGGGGGAGGTATATCGCTCTGTGTGAGGGTGATGATTTTTGGTGTGATCCCAATAAACTTCAAATTCAAGTAGACTTCATGGAGGCGAATCCACAGTACTCTCTTACATTTCATAGAGCAAATATTCTGAGGGAGGATGATCGAGAAAATGTGGCAAGATGCTATGAAGATTTAGAAAGACGGGAGTATACCATACATGACACAATTTATAATTGGTGCATGCCAACAGGTTCCATGATGATGACTTCAGAGGTGATGATGACAATGCCTAGTGATAAGAGATTCTTTATGGGGGATCTGTTGACACTATTTAATGCAAGCCTGCACGGAAAACTGTATGGTTTAGATTATAAGATGTCCACATATCGCCTTCATCCAGGGGGAATTTCAAATCAGATAGATTTTCAAAAGTATATCGAATTTTGGATAGCATTGAAGGAGCATTACACAGAGTTCGATGAAGTGGCTAATCATGAGTTACAAAAGTTGTATGCACCAAGGATCATATACTACATGCAACGCAATCCTATCGAAGCATATCGGCTTTTTGGGCTAGCACGAAAACAAGTTGGTTTTTGCGCCATATCATCTAGTGTAGTGCGTTCAATTTTCTCGGAACTTAAAAATAAAATAGTTGAGAACATAAAAAGAGCGATCAATTAATTTTGATCGCTCATATTGTGTAAATATCGATTAGCACTCTATAGATTCAACACGTTCACTCCAACCTGCAGATAGCCCTTGTTGGATTGTGGATTCCACATCGCTAAAACGAAAACGGGCAGCTTGTATGTGCCTATGTTGACGCTATTTGAAACCTTGAGTGTCGCTTGCACTACGCCCGATTCATCGCCATAGAAGTTGGGCTTGTTGCCGCTCTGGGCTAGTGCAAAAGCTGCACCAACACCAGCGTCGATACGCCATGAATCTTGAGTGTAGATAGGGTACTCTACGCTACAATATGTCGAGAAGATATTGCGACTATTATCCGCATTTCGATCTCGCCCAAAGAGCACTGTCGACCACCCAACAAGCAGAGGGAAACTCTCCCCAAAGCGATACTTTAGCCTTGCGTCGAGAAATCGCCCCGTCTGAGATGGGTGATAGTTGAAGAACTCCTCGTTGTTGTAGGTCGCATAGGTCGAGAAGTTGTAGGTGTCGGCAAGCATAAATGAGAATCCCTTAGCGCTGTACGAAGCGTAGAAGTTGAACTCCTTGTACTCGCCAACGGAGTTTGCACCACCCCAAAAACCTAGCTTTAGTGTCTCAGATGTAGATTTCGAGAGAAAATCGAAACCCACATCTGTTGTCACTACAAATCCATCAGCAACCTCACCACCTCGCCAAAGGTGCATATTTTGAAGGTTCACGCTCATTGAGGGTTGCGCACTCGCAACGATCGATGAGGAGCCGATAAGGATTACGATCAGTAGAACTAAGCGCCTCACTGCTTATACTCTTCAGAGATAACTGGCATAGCGCCGTTTTGAGTACATACATACGCCGAGACTCTCACGGCACGTTGGTGTGCATCTCTCACGCACTCGCCACGCAGGATCGAAGAGATGAAAGTCGCGGTGAATGAATCACCAGCACCAACCGTGTCGGCAACGTTGACCTTTGGTGTCGCTACAAACGAGAAGCTACCAGGTGTGAAGACGTAGCTGCCGTTGATACCACACGTGAGGATCAGCATCTTGAGGTTATATTTCGCTAGAAGTATCCAGCATTTGTCTTGTAGGTCGATACCAGGGTAGCCAAACATGCGACTGATAGTGACTAGTTCTTCATCGTTGATCTTTAGGATGTTGCATCGCTCCATAGAGTTTGTGATGATCTCCTTGGTGTAGAAGCCCTGACGAAGATTGATGTCGAATACCTTGTAGGTGTTCTCCTCCGATGGCATGTTGTCGAGGAACTGGTGAATAGTCTCTCTAGTGACAACGCTGCGCTGTGCTAGCGAACCGAAGCAGACAACACTCGTGTTCTGAGCAAGCTCCTTGAGCTCATCTGTAAATGGGATGTTGTCCCACGCTACGCCCTCTTTGATCTCATACATTGGAACACCATTCGGATCGAGCTCAACGCCCACAGTTCCCGTTGCATACGGCACGTTTGCGATCTGATAGTTCAGCCCAATTTGATCGAACTGCTCTAGTAGCTCAGCGCCCAATTTATCGTCTCCAACAGCGCTCACAACCTTTGATTTGAACCCAAACTGCGATACGTGGTATGCGAAGTTTGCAGGTGCACCGCCAATTTTTCTCCCTTCAGGTAGCACATCCCATAGTGCCTCCCCGATTCCAACTATATACTTTTCCATTAGATTAACTCCTCTTTTTTGATTTTTGATTTAACAAGTGCGTAATAAAGAATTACCGCTTCACAAAGAATAACTATCGCCCAAGTCCACTGCCATGAACCCAAACTATCTGCCATAGCTCCCTGTAGGAGTGGGAATACCGCCCCTCCGAAGACACCCATCATGAAGACACCCGATGCCTTAGATGTGTACTCCTTTAGTCCATCTACCGCTAGCGAGAACACCGCGCCCCACATGATCGAGTGGCATAGTCCCACAGCAACCAACACCCATAGATTCTCAGCTACGATGGCTACCAGCGTAAGGGCTATTGCTAGAACAGCAGTTGCAACTAGCTGTGTGCGTGCAGTTACGTGGCTCACGAAGCTCGATAGGGTACGACCCACCATCAATCCACCCCAGTAGAGTGTTGCAAGTAGTGCGGGTATGCCCAGCTCTAGACCTGCGACTGTTAGGTTTTCGCTACCGAAGAATAGCAATGGTCTGCCAGTTTCGATTAGCTCCATGGCGTGGAGGTTGACGTTTACTCCGATACAAACCTCACCACCGACATAGAAGAATATAGCAATCACGCCCCACTTTAGGTGGCTAAACGACCAGATGCTACGCTTTAGCTTCACAGTGCTGAACGTCCCTTCGATATCGGGAAGTCTCATGCGATAGCTCACCAGCGCAATGATCGAGATGAAGATAGCGAGGATAGAGAAAGGAACGATGAGCTGTCCAGCCTGCACCTCCGACATGGCAACCCCTGCGAAGAGTACTCCAGTGACAAAGAACGGTGCGATGGTTGTTCCGAATGAGTTGATCGCACATACGATGCTCATTCTCTGTACGGGCTGTGTGCCAGGTAGATCATAGGCGTTGACATAGGGGTTGATTACAACCTGAAGTATCGCCGCCGATGTTCCCATTGCGTATGAACCCACGAGGAAGATGAAGTAACCCCAAGGGATATAATCCTCACCAATGTTCACCCCGAACTGTACCATATTGGTTGCGAAGAGCGATGCGATTAGGTAGAGTAGAACCCCGCCAATCATGTAGAGCAGAGCTCTGAGCATTGTTCTCTTATAGCCCACTTTGTCGATCCACTTGCCTCCCTGGGGGCTATTGATTAGATAGCCCAGGAAGAATGCAAATGGTATTAGAGTCGCCAGTGTGTTGCGCAAGTTCTCGACCTCTGAGAGGAATGCTATCTGAAGCGGAGCTTGGAATTGACCATTGACAGTGGTTAGGAAACCCACTATGAAGTAGATGAACGTAAGCAGCGCAAATGGTGCTAGTCCATATGAATTTTTGCTGTTCATGACCCTCTGTTTTTTAGTTCAATGACTCCAAAGTTGCCATGACTCCTTGCTCCTTGATGAGCTTTGTCATAGATAGGTACTGCTCCGTGAACTTAGGATACTCCGTAAGCTTAGACGCTGCAAATGGTGTGCTGCCAAGGAACAGTAGTGCATCGTCAGAGCTGAGCATCTGAGTGTCGCTCTTTGTGATACATGGCTCGAAGATCTCATAGCTGATGCCCTTGTCGTCGATCTGATACTTTAGGTAGTGGCGATATGCAGCGATAAGGAATGCGATGCGCTCCATGTTGTCATCGTTGGCAAGCATCTGCTTCACGATAGGCATAACATACACTTGGAACTTCGATGCGCCATCACCACAAAGGCGTGAGATCTGGTCGCTAACTGAGCTATTTGCAAAGCGCTCAACAAGCTTTTTCTTATACTGTGTAAGGTCTGTATTCTTCGGTGCAGGTACGTAAGGAGTGACATCGATATTCATGAAATCCTCAACGAACTTGATAATGCGGCTATCTCTCATTGCAGCGTCAACCTTGCGGTAGCCCGAAAGCAGAGATGGGTATGAAAGTAGGGTGTGCGATGCGTTCAAAAGCGAGAGCTTCATAGTCTCGTAAGGTGCAACATCGTCTGTGAACTCCACGCCAACTTGCTCCCAACTTGGACGACCAGCCTTGAAGTTATCTTCAACGACCCACTGGATGTAATCCTCGCAATAAACTGGAGCGTTGTCTGTCTTATTTAGTGTCTTGTTGATTCTCTCGATGTCAGCAGGCGTTGTTGCTGGGGTGATTCTGTCAACCATGCTATTTGGGTAGCTCACGTTTTGCTCTGCCCACTTCGCTAGCTCAGGGTCTTGCTGAGAAAAGAATGAAGAGAAGATCTTACCACAAACATCACCATTGTGCTGAAGGTTATCGCAAGTGAGGATTGTCACTGCGCCAGCTCCATTTGCTGCACGGCGGCGAAGTCCCTCTGCTACATAGCCAAATACGCTCTTTGGTTGAGATGGATTCTTTAGGTCGTCTCTCACGCTGTCGCTATCTAGAGTGTATCCACCCTCAGTGATTGTTAGCGAGATGATGCGAATGTCGGGTGATGCAACCTTTTCGATGATAGCCTCCATGTCTTCTCCTGCCCAGTATAGCTCGTTCAAAGAGCCGATCCACTCGATGCTGTTCTCGCCATCGCATCCACACACTGTGAGTGAGTAGACACCCTCCTGATCCTTTAGTATGCGGTATAGTCTCTCGTCTTGAGGCATAAGCATAGCTCCACATATTCCCCACTGCTGGCTATCTCCTAGGTTAAGAAGTGCGTTCGTGTAGCTTTGTAGGTGTGCGCGGTGAAAGTTACCAACGCCAAAGTGAAGGATTCCAGATTTGATTTCAGAGCGGTTGTAGTTGAAGTTCGAAGTTTTCATAGTTTTTGACTGTTTTAATAGTTTTTAGGTTTGTTTACCACAAATTTATTCAAACAATCAAAAGTTGTGCAATAAATCTACTTTGATTTCTCTGGGAACGTTTGCGCAAACGTTCCCAAAATCTGCAAACGTTCTCAAAGGCTTTCATGGGGGTTGCATTATTGCAAAAAAATAGTAACTTTGTATGCAACCTATACTACGCAATGATGAAAAGAGTAACAATTAAAGATATTGCTGAACACCTACAGCTCTCTGTCTCAACTGTGTCAAGAGCTTTGACCAACGATAAGAATATTCGACGTGAGACTAAAGATGCTGTGCTCGAAGCAGCAAAGCAGTTGGGATATAAACCAAATCCCGTAGCAACGAATCTAAAGTTTGGACGCACAAACACAGTAGGAGTTATCGTTCCCGAGATGATAACACCATACGCTGCACAAGTTATAGATGGAATTCAGAGGGTGCTCTATGCTGAGGGTATAAAGGTAATCATTGCGGAGTCGAGCGAGTCGTGGGAGCAGGAGCGTGACAACATCGCAACCATGGAGCGATTCATGGTCGATGGCATTATTATATGTTCGTGCGACTATATTAATAATAAGGGGGAGTACGAGCGCCTAATTCGTGAAGGCATGCCCATTGTCTTCTTCGATAGAATCCCATGTGGGGTGGAGGCGCCACAAGTGACCGTTGATGACTATATCAAGTCGTTCTTCTTGGTGGAGCACCTCATACGCTCAGGGCGCAAGAAGATAGTCCATCTCAAAGGGTCAAAATCGGTGCACAACTCCTCGCTGAGGAAGAAGGCGTATAGCGATGCCCTGCGAAAGTTCGACTTGGGGCTAAAGGAGTCGGATTATGTTGTAGATTGTGGCTTGACATTCGAGAATGGGGCTCAGGCGGTGGATTGCCTATTAGATAGAGGTGTGGAGTTCGATGCGATTTTTGCTTTTACTGACACCCTCGCTATCGGAGCGATGAATAGATTAAAGCAGAAGGGGTTTCGAATCCCTCAAGATGTGGCGATAGCTAGTTTTTCGGGCACAGTGCTCTCGACCATAGTATCCCCAGCCCTTACAACAGTCGAGCCACCACTCACGCAAATGGGACACGAGGCGGCGCTTCTGATTCTGGAGAAGATCAGAGACGACAGCTCGCCTAACCGCTCGATAGTGCTCGATGCCGAGATTGTGTATCGAGACTCTACACAGCAAAATTAATCTGAAAATGCGCTTTGAGAGTGCTGTCTCGCAGTTTTAAGGTGTAAGCAGTCATTCGGCTAACAGTGAACATTGTTTCTAGTGTTTATAAATATATTGTATGGTTTTAATTATTTGATTTTTAGTCGTTTTTAGCGATACTGCTTGGAGAGTTGAAGATTTAACAATTTGTTAACATTGGGTTTTTAAAGATTTTGCATAATTGCAGGTAACAATATTATAGTAAAAGTAACGTATTATGTTTTGATTTGTAATTTGATTTTCAGATCGGTTGTGGATTAAAGCTGTTAAGTTGCTTAATGACTGCATTATATAGTATTGTATAGGTTTTACTTATGCCACTATAAGTTTTTTTTGCATATAAAATAGGTTATAACTACCTTTGCGCTCGCTTTAAGTTGAGTAGAGTGTTGTTTAGTTGTATCTACGTAGCATCTATTGCGAATTAAAGTAATAACCATAAAATAGCATAGATGATGCATAAAATCTCTACGAAATTCATTTTATTGTTGGCGGTAGTCTTCTCACCTCTAGCGCTTTTTGCCCAAAGTTTTACAGTCTCAGGACGTGTTGTCAGCGAATCAAACGAACCGCTCTATTTTGCGGCTGTCACTATCAATAACACATCGATCTATACTCTTACTGACGATAACGGAGAGTTCGAGTTGCGTGTCCCTA
>CAYJIY010000015.1:0-29289 GCA_964370415.1 uncultured Alistipes sp. | reverse complement strand
ACATCGATCTATACTCTTACTGACGATAACGGAGAGTTCGAGTTGCGTGTCCCTAAGGGCAAGCACACTCTCTCGACGGGTATGCTCGGTTATGAGCCATTTGAGATGCAGCTAGAAGTGAGCGCGAAGATCTCAGGTTTGGAGATCAAGCTAAAGGAGTCTAAGCTGAGCATTGATAGTGTCACGGTGGTTGCCAAGCAGACGCAAAGTAAATCGGGAACGAGTACATTTGTCGTTGGGCAAGAGGCAATTAAGCAGATTCAGGCGATATCGCTGGGCGATATCATGCAGCTACTTCCAGGTAGTAAGATGCAGCAACAGTCGCTCTCGGGTCCAACGCAGGTCAATCTGCGTAGTACGGGGGATGATGCAGGGATTAACGCCTTCGGAACATCGGTCGTAGTTGATGGTATACCTATTAGTAATGACTCAAACATGCAGGGCGTAGCGAACTCATCGACATCGTCTACTCCATCCAATGTGATGAATAGGGGGGTCGATATGCGTGAGATCTCAGCAAATAGTATCGAGTCTGTGGAGGTTGTAACGGGTGTTGCAAGTGCTAAGTATGGTAACATCACATCAGGAACGGTGCTCGTAACTCGCAAGGCTGGTCAAACACCACTCTTCATCACAGCAAACCTTACACCATCGACATACCAAGGATCTCTATCCAGAGGTTTCCGCCTACCAAAAAAGTTGGGCTACCTGAACGTGGATGCCGACTACACATACTCTGAGAGCTCACCAGTGAATCGTGCAGACTACTATGAGCGAATCAGTGGGGGTGTGCGTTGGTCGACAACAATATCTGAAAAGTTGGGGTGGAACAACACTCTATCGTTGAACTATAGCTCGCAGGGTAATAGAGAGCGATATGATGAGAACAAGGTCGAGGAGCGAACAACCGAGACATCTAACAACCGCCTATCGGTGAGCCTTAATGGTCGCCTGAAGGTGCTAGGTTCGCTAAACTATAGTGCAGGTTACTCCTATGCCGAACAGAACTCAAGATATGAGTCAATGGAGGCGGGGCCAATTCCTCTGCTAGAGTCACTCGAGGAGGGTACATTCCAGGTGCCTTACTCTGAGACTAAGTTCCCTCAGCTGCTAACGATCAATGGAGGTCCTCGCAACTTCTATTCACGTGTTGAGGCGAATCAAAACCTCACGGCAGGTGAATTTGTCTTTGGATTTAGCACTGGTGCCGAGTACACATACGATGTGAACCGAGGTGAGGGTTATGCCCTTGCAGGAGGGGCTGTGAAGCCTTCAACTTCGGGTGGATCACCAGGAAGTAGATCTGCCGACTATCGTGAGTTGCCTGCATCGACAATGTTTGCAGCCTACGAGGAGGTCGACATTCGCTATACGGGAGAAAATAGCACCTACGTGATGCGCTTGGGAGGTCGCTACGACTACATGAATAGCCGCTACCACCTGCTATCGCCTCGTCTATCGTTGTCGGCGCAATACTTCGAGAAGTTGCGTCTAAGAGCGGCGTGGGGTCTATCCTACAAAGCACCATCGATGGCGAGTCTCTACCCAACACCGATCTATACCGATGTGACAAACCTCTCGCACTACAATCCGAGTGTTCCAGACCAGAGCTACGCTGTGGTGACAACATATATCCATGAGCCAGAGAACGATCACCTACAACCAAGTAGGGGTGAGACTCTAGAACTTGGTGTGGATTACGAGCCTGGGGATTGGTCGTTCCGCCTGACGGGTTACATTAAGGAGATCACAAACGGTATCGGCTCTTACGACTTCTTGATGCCATACGAACGTGTGATCTATGCGCCAGATCCCAACGATCCGACAACTGCTATCCCGACTCAAGAATCAGACGTTGTGCTGATCTCGTTGGATAGATACGATAATACAACTACCTCAAAGACAACAGGTCTTGAGCTTATTGTGGAGCCTCCAAGAATCGAGGCGACAAAGACATCGTTCATGATCTCGGGTAGCGTGATGGAGAGCAACACCTCATCGCCACTTCTCGACCTTAGACAACGTGCAAATGAGGCTAGTATATATGGTAATCGCTATGGACTATACGAACCAACAACGATGAACTCGCTCACGAGTCGTGCTAATGTCACGGTTATTCAGCACATCCCACGCTTGGGACTTTTGGCTACGTTTGTCTCGGAGCTCAACTTCGTGGATCGCCGCCAGACTATCGGCTCATCGCTCTATCCTGTGGGATTCTATAATAAGGATGGTGTCTACACCGACCTTACGGGTGCCGACTTCACAACAGCAGAGTACTCAGGTTTGGTGCTCGATGAGGTGAACTACGAACCAACGACAATTCCCTTCTATGCTAACTTCCACCTTCAGCTCCGCAAAGAGACACGCCAGGGTCACAGCTTTAGCTTCTTTGCTAATAACTGCTTCTGGTATAACCCAACGTATAACGTTACCAACTCAACAGCCATCTCAACACATAACTCACGTGTGACATTCGGTTTTGGAGTGACATTCAAGATACAATAGTTTTTTATTAATAATAACCTAGATTTTTATGAAGAAGTACATTTTGATGGCAGCATTCGCTGCTCTAGCCCTCGTGGGTTGCCAGTCGGGCTCATCTGATGAGTCGTATTTGAGCTCATTGACAATCACTCTTGCTGCACCAACAGGTGACTTCGCAGGTGAGTCTCTAGCTGGAACAACTGTAACGCTAGTTAACACATCGGATCAATCAACACAGACAACGCAGGCAGATGCTGCAGGTGTTGCAACATTCGCGGACATCACAGCAGGAACTTACAACGTTACAGCTATGATCAAAGTTTCAGGTTCATACGTGCTTACAGCTACACAGAGCGACGTGATCGTTGGTCGTAGCGTAGAGAAGTCGGTAGACCTTTCGCTTTTGGCGGTTGCATCGAGCGATGATCTTATCATCAAGCAGATCTACTATGGTGGTCACCCAGACTGGTCAATCCTAATGAAAGATGCCTTTATTGAGCTATACAACAACACTGACAAGGTGATCTACGCTGATGGTATCTACCTTGGTGAGACTGCATCTCAGAACACAGGTGATGACGACACAGACCCAGTGATGTATGGTACAGGTATGGTTGATGGTACTGGTGTAGAGCAACTTCCATTGGGTGAGTACATCTACCTTATGCGTATTGCGCAACTTCCAGGTTCGGGTGAGGAGTACCCAGTTCAACCAGGTGAGAGTGTCGTAATTGCTATGAACGCAAATGACTGGACTACAGCTTATAATCCTGATAACGCACAAGGATTGACAGCAGAGAGCTATGTTGATCTCTCTAACGCAACTTTCGAAATGAGCTCTGAGTCTTTCTTGGCTGATTTGGGTTTCACTCATAATTCATACTTTGATACTGATAACGTTGCTATTCCAAATATCATTATTAAGTATATGTCTTCGGTGATGAATAGCGCATTCTACCAGATGAGCTCTTCAGGCCCAGGTATGGTTATCTTCCGTCAAGAAGCTGCGCTAGATATTACAGATGTAGTTGTTGATCCAACATCAACGTCGGCGGATGATGCATCGAAGCAGCGCTTCGTTAGAGTTAAAGCGGATAACGTGATCGATGGTGTTGATTGCCTATATGGTTCGGGTGCGGCTAAGTATCGTCGCCTGCCAAACACGATCGATGCAGGATTTACATACCTAGACCCAGCAGGATCTGTTATGTACAAAGCTAAATCTGTTCGCCGTAAGGTTGTTGAAGAGGTTGGTGGCCGTAAAGTGTTGAAGGACACGAACAACTCAACAGAGGACTTCGAGCAACTTGACTACGCTACTCCATTTGGATTCTAAATAATCTAAGCAGAGATCGCTTGCACAATGCTGAGAGATCTCTGTTTTGAATCTGCTCACCAATGCCGTGAAAGGCGTGGTGAGCCCAATTACGAAGAGCGACCACACGAAGGAGTGGTCCATTCAAAATTTATGAACAATAGTAGATTTTAATATGAAGAGAAAATTTTCCATAGCAGCTTTTCTTCTCGGGTTAGTAGCACCGATAGTGTCGGCACAGAGTGTCGAAGAGTTGACTGTGCGTCCCGTTGGAGATGTTGTCTACCGTAACTATATCGAGCGTGAGTATAAGGAGATCTACTCACTTGCGCCTTCGCTATTGTCGCAATGGACAGATGGTAAATATGCCAATATCAGACTAGGTTATGATAATGAGAAGGGGGATTTTCGTAATTTTCAGTCTCATGACGAACTCAACGCATTTGAGGTGAGCACCGAATCTCTCTATGGCGAGGGAGAGGATGGTTGGAGCTTCTATGGTAAGTTCTCGTATCTCTACACCGTGTCCAATGGCGTGAACATGAACTTGGATCACGACCTGCCTCAGACGGGAAGTCCAAACTACTTCTTCGCACGTATCCCTGGTGATTGGCGCTCCCAGACATACCATATCAACGGTGTGGTGAGCAAATCTTTGTTGGACGACAAGCTAGCTGTGGGTGTGGGTCTACTCTATGAGAGTGATCTTAATTTCCGTCAGGTTGACGTGCGCAATGAGCGTTATGACCTAAGGCTGAGCATCACACCCTCTGTGACGTGGAGCTACTCGGATAGGGGGGCGCTAACAGTTGGTGGTGAGTTCTTTCGCTCGAAGCACCAGCCTGCGCTGTCGTACAAAAACCAAAGTGGTGCTGAGCCATACTACCTCAACATGGGGCTTGGAAGTTTTGAGACATTCACTACAATCCTTGAGCTGGAGTGCTTGGATATTCGTCCAACAGCAATCCTAGCGTGGAACTACCGCACACCAAAGACGGTGTCGACAGTGGGGTATAAATTCACATCGGGTACGGAGGATTATCACCGTCGCGCAACGTCTACTTTGGCTTCGGGAACCAATGACATCGCTAAGTATGAGTACATGATCCACGACCTGACTCTATCCTCTAAGCTAGACCTAGGGCGTGATATCGTCTCGGGACGCATGTTCATGATGTATCGTTCGGGTACGAACTACGAGATTGCAGATCAGAAGTATCTCGACAACTTCAACCGATCGGACATTGAGATTGGCTGGGCTCTGGACTATATGCGCAATGGCTCGATCTTTAGACGTGTGGGAATCACGGGAGAGATGTTCAACTCAGCGCAGAAAGATCTGAACTACGCTCAGGATCTAATCTACACAAACCTAAGCCTAGGTGCAGAAGCCGATTTTATCTACAATATCAATAGATCGAGCATCGCCCTGACTCTAATGGGCGGTTATAAGATGAATATGGATATGAGCAACCCTCAGGGGGCGGCCTCAGAGATTATACCGACGCTCAATATCATCAACTCACAGGTGTCGTATCTCTCAACAAACTACTACAACGTTGGGGCACAACTCAAAGTGAGCCTACCTCTAGGTAAGGAGTACGTTGGCGACTTCATCATTGGTGGAGAGTACCTCAAACCTACGGCGACGAAATATCCAGATCCAAATAAATATTTCGATCTCGAGAGCGATTACGTTATGATTGATGCACGAGTTGTATTCAATTTCTAAAGAAAATATCTAAAATTACGAACTTATCACAATGAAAAAAGTATTATTATTTGCTGCACTATCTGTGTTTGCAGTAATGGGTGCAACAGCTAAGGGCAAAGCATCTAAAAAACAAGAGGCGAAACAGGAGCAGGTGGCTGCTTATGTTAGCGACAACCCAGCTTACATTATCTACAACAGCGAGGGTGAGCAGGTCTCTTATGCGCAGATGGTGGCGGAGCTTGCTAAGGTCGACATGTGTCTATTTGGCGAGATACACAACGACCCAATCTCACACTGGTTGGAGAAGCAGACTCTAAAGAGCTTACACCAACTAAAGGGCGATAAACTAGTTGTTGGAGCAGAGATGTGGGAGGCAGACAATCAACTGATGCTAGATGAGTTGCTTTCAAACACGATCGATGGTCAAGTATACATGGAGTCTTCAAAACTATGGCACAACGTGAGAACAGACTACATGCCACTTCTACAGTACGCTAAGCGTCACAACCTGCACTTTGTTGCTACAAACATCCCACGTCGTTACGCACGTTTGATCTATAAGAAAGGTATCGAGTATCTTGACAGTCTGTCGACAGATGCACGCCGCTACCTTCCACCATACCCAATTCACTTCAACCTCGATGAGGCGATCTACAAGCAGATGGCGAGCGTGTTCCCTTCAGATGAGGAGTGGGATAAGCAGCAAGCTGAGGGTAAGACAGGTCGCACAGTGATGAGCAGTGGTCGTCCATCAAACCTAGTTAAAGCTCAGGCTATTAAAGATGCAACGATGGCGCACTTCATTCTTCAGAACTGGGAGCCAGGACAGTACTTCTACCACTTCCACGGGGAGATGCACTCGGCTAACCATACAAGCATCTGCTACTACTTAAAGTACTATAACCCAGAGGTTACATTCCGTACTATCTCGATTATTCGTCAGGCAGATCCATTCAAATTCACAGAGAAGACAAACCGAGCGGATTTCAACATCGTTATTCCAGACGATATGGCAATCACATACGAAGCGTCTGCATTCTAAAGAGCTAGAAGATGAAAAGAGTATTATTTCTAATATGCGCTGTGGTGTTGCTTGCGGGCAATGCAGTGGCGCAACAGCGCTCTGAGATCGGAGATATAGGGCGTAAATATGTAAAGTATGAGGAGTATGACCTAGATAACGGACTACACGTTATCGTCATTCCAGATACATCGTCACCAATCGTAAATATCGGTGTCATGTACCACGTGGGGGGTAAGAACGAGAGAGCAGATCGCACAGGTTTTGCCCACCTCTATGAGCACCTCATGTTCCAAGGTACGAAGAACATCCCTCAGGGTGAGCTTGAGACAAGTATCGAGAATGCTGGTGGTTACAACAATGCAAGCACCTCGAACGATAGAACATACTACTATCAGATACTTCCAGCGAATCAGATTCGTCTAGGTCTGTGGATCGAGGCGGAGCGTATGGCGAACCTCGTTATCACGGAAGATGGCCTACGTCGTGAGATCGATGTTGTGAAGGAGGAGCGTCGCCAGCGTTATGATGGCAACCCACTCTCGGTGCCAATGTTCGATATGATGGAGTTCGAGTTCAAGAAGCACCCATATCGCATGCCACTTATTGGATACATGGAGCACCTCGATGCAGCGTCATTGGAGGATGTTAAGGAGTTCTCTAAGATGTTCTATGCGCCAACAAATGCGTGTTTGGTAGTCTCGGGAGGTGTTGATGTGGAGCTTTTGAAAAAAGATATTGAGTACTACTTCGGTCACATAGCAAGAGGTCCAGAGATCAAGCGCCCAAGCTACACAGAAAAACGTGAGGCGAAGGAGCTAGTGCTTGAAAAATCCCTAAAAGGGATCAAAGAGCCACACATCATCACATCGTACATGGTGGCACCTGATGGCTCTGAGGAGTCTACAATCTTCAAGTTTGCTATCCAACTAATGACAGATGGCAGTGAAAGTGCGATCTCGACGTTTGTGAAGGACTCTACGAATATGGCAAGTAAAGTGACTATTACTCCTGAGTTCTATGAGGATGCAGGTATGGTGTGGGTGCGTGCATCTCATGCCGACTCTGTGGAGTATCGCTGCGTGCTTGATAAGCTCGATCTGCTATTCGCTGAGCTAGCCGAAAAGGGCTTCGATCAGATCAAGATCGATAGACTCAAGAAGGACTACGCTAAGGATTATGCCGATGTGTTCTTTGCACACCCATCTATCGCTGAGATGATGGCGGAGGCTCACTTCCTGAAGGAGGGTGGCGCTGAGTTTATCTTCAATGATGTGGATCGTATGAGCACCATTACAAACGAAGATCTGAAGGCAGTGATTGGTAAGTATCTTGTTCCAAATAATCGTCGAGTAATCGCGTATTCAGTAGAGAAATAATAGAGATGAGAAGATATATATTGATTTTAGTGGCTGTGTGTCTAGCTGGCGTTAGTGTCGCTTCACAGCCGTATAAGGATCTAACGCAAAAGCCAGATCCAATCGAGTTGAGCTTCGAGCCACAGCTAGGTGAGTTCAAAACATTTGTTGCAGATAACGGTGTGACTGTATTCATAATCCGCAAGGAGGGTTACCCAAAATCTCGCTTCAACTTCACGTTTAGACTCCCACCTTTTGACGTACAAACCGAGCCTGAGGCGTATGCTTTGGTTGGCGATTTGATGAAACTGGGCGATGGCAAGAGAGCTACTTCAGAGATGAGCGATCTCGCAACAGATCTAGGTGGAGACTACTTCGCTTCTGCATCGGGATACACAATCGCTGGACTAAAGGGCGATATTGGTGGTATCATGGATCTATTTGGTTCGTCACTTCGCTACACAAACTACAAGAGCAGTGACTTTGAGAAGTATCGTGCAGAGCAGATCGAGAAGATCAAAAACAAGAAGCCAGTAAAGACATCAGAGAAGTCGGAGTGGCAGCAGCTAAAGGACTCTTTGACCTTCTATAAGCTGACTAGAGAGTCGGTAAAGCCAACTATCGAGGGCTTCGAGAACCTGACACTCAAAGAGGTGAGAGATTATCGCAAGAAGTACTACGGATCGAACAACTGCTACTGTATCATCACGGGCGACTACACTGAGGATGAGATCAATGCTCTGTTCAAGAAGCACCTAAGCGGCTGGAGCAAAGGCGAGCGTTATGATGCACCAGAGCAGGCGAGCGACCAAGAGTTGAACTACTCACCTACTCACACACGTATCTATGTGAAGGATAATCCAATCGCTGTGCAGTCGTCAATCTCGATTCAGTGGGCTCTGGGTGATTTATACCCATATGGCGAGAAGTCAGAGTTGATCGAGATGTTGTCAACGATCTTTGGCGATAACTACAACTCATACCTAACACGCAACCTACGCCTTGATAAAGGTCTGTGCTACTTCGTGCGTGGCTCTTTGAGCCCTAACGGAACAGGCGGTGAGGCTAGCGCCTTCACTAAGGTGGGTAATGCCGTGACGGGATATGCGCTTGAGAATATGTTCTTGGAGATGTTCCGCATCAGAAACTACGATGTATCTGAGGAGGATTTCAATATGATAAAGAATGGTCTGCTTGGAAACCACGCAATGACCCTCTCGTCGTTGAACTCTCCGATTGTGATCGGATTTGGTATGGTTAAAGAGGACTACAACCTCCCTGATAGCTACCTTCATGACTTCCCTAAGCGCCTAAATGAGGTGACAATTGAGCAAGTTCGCGAGGCTGCTCAGGAGTATATCAAACCTTATGAGTCGGTTGTCTATATCGAGGGTAATGTTAAGGAGATCAAGGATCAACTCGAGAAATTCGGTAACGTTGAGTATTTCGATGAAGATGGTAAGCGCATGAGTGTGAACTAATCTTCGCTATAAAGTTTAAGCCTGCTTTGCTGAGTTGCAAAGCAGGCTTTTTTTTGCTCCTATATCGAGGTGCGGTATGCAATAGTTGTGTATTATCTAAAAGCAAGAGTATTATACAAAAAGGGCTAATAGTCAAAAACTATTAGCCCTTTTTAGCTATTATAACCGCCCTATTTGTGATCGATCTTGTTGCTCTACTGAACTCCTCCTCCGAGTGCTCTGTATAGGTTGATTTGAGCTATTGCATCCTCGTATGAGATAGATGCTTGGTTCAATCGTGCAGATAGGTAGCTGCTCTGTGCTGAGAGCACCTCCAAGTAGTTGGAGCGACCGCTAGTCATCAGTGCACGAGTTGTCTGCACCGCTGAGTCGAGTCTCGCAACCTGCTCTGCGCTGAGCGTACACTTAGCAGCTGCCGCCTCACGCTCTACGAGTGCATCGTTAACCTCCTTACCAGCCACTAGAAGCGACTTTTCGAAGGCGATGACCTGTTGCTCATATCTATCCTTTGCGTTGGCAAGATTAGCACGATTCACACCTGCCATGAAGATTGGCTGAGTGAGCGAACCGATCGCCGAGAGGAGCATTGCCCCTGGGTTTACGATCACGCCTGCATTATTTGTCCACCCTGCACTACCACCTAATCTGATAGATGGATAGAGCGCTGAGCGTGCGTAATTCACGCCATAGAAGCTCTGTGCTAGCATCATCTCAGCATACCTTACGTCGGGACGTGCCGAGAGTGCTGCGAGCGAAATAGAGCCTTCGAGTTGTGAGCCATCACCCATCTCTATGCTCTGAGCACGTGCGAACTCTCGTGGTGTGAGGTTTAGCAAAAGTGCCAAGTTCGCTTCGAGTAGAGTGATGCTCTTCTCTATGTCGATGAGAGCCATCTCCAGCTCCTTGTAGCTAGCCTCTGCTTGCTCTACGGCAGCTCTGTTCTGCATCCCCACCTCCATGAGTGCTTTGATCGACTCTACGCTCTGAGCTAGAATATCTTTGCTCTGGCGAGTTATCTCAAGTTGCTGGTCTGCAAGAATTAGCCCATAGTAGCTGCTTGCAACGGCTGAAACAAGCTGAGTCTGCACCATCTGCGCATACTCGTAGCTCTGTTCAACTGCTGTGCGAGCTTGCTCTTTAGAGTTGCGAAGTCGACCAAAAATGTCGATCTCCCAGCTAGCGCTCACAGGCACCGAGTAGCTCTTGATTGGGGTGCTACCATCGAACGATGAGAGCGAACCCTCAGCTCCAAGAGATAGTTGCGGTAGGAACGCTAGGCGTGCGGTAGTTAGTCCTCGCTCCGCCTGCGAGATGTTAAGGCGTGCGGTTGCAAGGTCGCTATTTGCTGCGAGAGCCTGCTCGATGAGGCTTCGAAGCTGAGCATCCTCGAAGAATGCTTGCCACGATGGAACCTCGATAGCGGCGCTATCAGCCATCTCAAAGCCTTGGGCTGCCACCTGCGTGACGTCAACCTCTGGGCTCTTGTACTTAGTGTAGATTCCGCAGCTCACAGCACTTAGGGCGATGAGTGCAGCGCTTACACATCTAAATATATATCTATTTACCATTTTTCTCAGCTCTTTTCTTGTTATACTCCTCAATGGCCTTCAGCTCCTCGATAATCATCGGGTCGGTCGGCTCAACAAACTCAACTGGCTTGATCTTCTCCTGTATTGTCTGGAAGATCACAAACAGCGCAGGAACGATGAATAGTAGCGCCAGCGTTCCAACCAACATACCTCCTACGGTACCTGCACCGATGGTCTTGTTACCATTAGCACCGACACCCGTAGCGAACATCAGTGGCAACATACCAAAGATCATCGTAAGTGCCGTCATAAGGATAGGGCGCATACGCATTTTTGCCGAGAAGAATGCCGCCTGCTTAATGCTGAGTCCCGCTTGGCGACACTGCGAGGCGTACTCTGTGAGTAGGATCGCTGTCTTCGAGAGTAGACCAATGAGCATGATGAGTCCCACCTGAAGGTAGATGTTGTTCTCAAGTCCCATCATCCTAGCGAACAGGAAGCTACCCAACAATCCAAACGGCACGGATAGAATCACGGCAAGAGGTATGAAGTAGCTCTCGTAGAGCATACTCATCAATACGAAGATGAAGACAATACATATCGCAAAGACGATAGCCGTAGTGTTGGCGCTGCTCTCCTCCTCGCGTGTCATACCGCTAAAGTCAATACCATAGCCCATCGGCAGGTCGCTCTGTGCAACCTCCTTGACAGCCTGGATAGCGTCCTGAGAGCTATAACCTGGCGTAGTCGAGGCGTTCACGGCGATACTTGGGTACATGTTGAAGCGGCGAAGCTCAACTGGATCGTAAACCTTGCGAAGCGATACAAACTGAGAAGCAGGAGCCATCTCATTGCCCACTCTGACGAATATGTTGTTGAGTGACAGTTCGTTTTTGCGACTATCAGGATCTCCTTGTATCATAACACGATACACCTTAGAGAAGAGGTTGATGTTCGACGCGTAGATACCACCATAGTAGCCTCCCACAACCGACAGCACCTCACGAGGTGAGATACCTGCACGCTTACACTTTGCAGCATCAACGTCCACAATATACTGTGGATAGGTGATATTGTAACCGCTAAATGCCATTGCAATCTCAGGTCTTTGCGATAGCTTTGCTAGGAACTGCTGAGTGACACCAAAGAACTCCTTCACATCGCCACCTTGACGATCCTGTGTGTGGAACTCGACACCACCTCCCTCGCCATAGCCTGGGATCATACCTGGTGCGACAGCAAAGACTCTCGCCGACTTGATGTGTGCCGTCTTCTGATATATCTTGCCAATCACGGCATCGACAGAGTTGTCGGGCTCAGTACGCTCAGCCCAGTCGTCAAGACTGATGAAGAACGTGGCAGCGTTGCTCGTCTGACCCGAAAGAAGACCAAATCCCGTAACCTGTGCCGCAACCTTGAACTCCTTAATATCAGAGATCGCTGCATATACCTCGTCAAGGATCTTTGTTGTCTGGTCGTTAGAGCTACCTGGTGCCGTAGAGACATCGACAAAGACCATCGCAGTATCCTCCTTAGGGACAAATCCCTGCTTGGTTGTCATCATCATGTACGCTAGCGTACCAATAGTGACTATTAGGATCAATCCCACCAGCCAACGGCGACGAATGAAGAACATCGAGCCCTTGGTGTAGCGCTTAAGCATAGCGTTGTAAGAGGTGTTGTAGATATCACGAACCCTTGCCGCCATCTTGCTGCCCTCACCACTCTCTGGGTTTGGTTTAAGCATCAAGGCACAAAGTGCAGGCGAAAGCGTAAGGGCATTGACGAAGGATATACCCACGGCAACTGCCATCGTAAGACCAAACTGAGTGTAGAAAATACCCGTAGTACCGCCAATAAACGACACGGGGATAAATACCGCCATGAAGACCAGCGTCGTGGTGAAGAGCGCCGCAACAAGGCCGTTCATCGCATCGAGAGTCGCTGTGTATGACGACTTGTAGCCGCTGTCGAAACGAGCCTGCACTGCCTCAACCACCACAATGGCGTTGTCCACCACCGTTCCGATCACCAGCACCAGGGCAAAGAGCGTCAGAAGGTTGAGCGAGTAGCCCGCAACCTGCATGAAGACGAACGTACCGATCAACGATACGATGATACTTATGGTTGGGATTAGCGTTGCTTTGATGTCTTGTAGGAAGAAGTAAACCACCAAGAATACAAGCAAGATTGCCAGAATGAGCGATATAATCACCGCACGCATCGAGGCAAATAGGAAGTCGTTAGTGTTTTGGATAGTCACAATCTCAAGATCGTCAGGCATATTGGCTTGAATCTGCTCGAAGAGCTCGTCGATCTCAAGGTTAATAGCCGTAGCGTTGGATCCAGCAGTTTGATTCACCATACCTGGGATACCGACACCACCGTTCACCTTACTGGCGAAGAAGTAGCTGTCCTTACCCATCTCGATCTCGGCAACATCCTTCATATATAGAAGCTCGCCACTAGGAAGGGCTCTGATGACCATATCGCCAAACTCCTCCAGCGTCTGCTTTCGTCCCGAATACTTCATCGTGTATTGGAACACCTGATCCGAGTTCTCGCCCAGATCTCCCGTTGCAATCTCGATGTTTTGCTCGGCAAGAATGGCAGAGATATCGCTTGGAATCAAGCCATACTGCGCCATCACATCGGGCTTGAGCCATATACGCACGCTGTACGTTGGACCGAAGATAGTAACGGCAGCCACACCCTGAATACGTTGAATCTCAGGGCGAATGTTGATCGACATGTAGTTCGAGATGAAGTTATCGTCGTAGGTTCCGTTAGGGCTAGTTACGGCAAAAAGACGTAGGTTACCTGGCTGCTCCTTCTGTGTTGTCACACCAATTTGGAGAACCTCAGCGGGCAGGGTAGCCGAACCAATCGACACACGGTTTTGGACATTGACCGCCGCCATATCTGGGTCGGTGCCCTGGTTGAAGTAGACCACAATCTCGGCGTTACCACTATTACCTGCCGAAGAGGTCATGTACATCATGTTCTCCACACCGTTGATCGCCTCCTCTAGTGGGGCGATAACGCTCTTTTGGATCGCATCGGCGCTGGCACCTGGATACATGGTCGTAACCTTCACCGCAGGCGGAGCGATATTTGGGTACTGCTCAATTGGAAGTGAGATCAGAGCCATCACACCCAACATCACAATAAAGATCGAGACACCAATCGAGAGGATTGGACGATCTATAAATGTTTTTATATTCATTGCTACAAATGTGTTTATGTTACTGTTGGCTTACTCTCTCGCCCTCGCGCACAAGTCCTGCACCCTCGGCAATGATTACATCACCAACCGATAGTCCACCTGTGACGATGTACTCCTGATCTGAGCTTGTGCTCTCGACCTGAATTGGTGTAGATTTAGCTTGGCCGTCAATTACACGGTAGACAAACACACGGTTTTGAAGCTCGTATGTAGCGGCTTTCGGGATAACAATCGTATTGTTGTAGCTGTGTGGAAGTAGGATGTTTCCCGTGCCACCACTGAGCAAGCGTTGCTCCTTGTTCGGGAACGCAGCACGCACGCTAACCGAACCTGTAGTGCTCTGGATGACACCACTGATGCTCTCAATGCGCCCTTTGTGGTTGTAGATTGTGTTGTTGTTGAGCTGAAGCTCCACCTCTGGCATCGAAAGGACAACGCTGTCGAGTGACCCGTACTTGTCGATGAGGTTCAAGAGTCGATTCTCTCCCATCGAGAAGTAGACATACATCTGCGAATTGTCCGAGACTACCGTTAGGCTTTGTGGCTGAGATGGCGAGACTAGCGCCCCTTGGCGATAAGGAAGTGTCCCCACAACACCGTCCGATGGACTTTTGATTGTTGTGAAGTCTAGGTTCACCTTTGCGCTCATCATCTGCGACTGAGCTAGTGTTAGCTGAGCCTTTGCACTCGCAAGAGAGTTTTGTGAGCTCTGTAGCTCTGCATCTGAAATGATGTTCTTGTCTCTGAGCATTAGTGAGTTGTCGTAGTTGAGCTGTGCATTTGCTACACCTGCCTTTGCAACCTCCACGCTAGCTTGTGCTGCTTGGTATGCCGCTGCGAATGGCGCTGCTTCGATCTTGAATAGGAGATCGCCCTTTTTGACTCTCTGTCCCTCGACAACTGCAATTTGTGATAGATAGCCACTGACTTGAGGATAGATGTCAATGTCTTGCTGACCTCGAATAGATGCTGAGAATGGCTCCGAAAGAGAGATGTCTGTGCCCTGAACCTCAATAAGTTTTCGGACGTTGATTTGTGCCTGCTGCTTAGGCGCTTGTTTACAACTAACGGCTGCAACCAACAGCACACAAAGGGTTGCAACGACTCTGTTTATTTTCATACGTTTTCTAAAATTGCAATTTCACTATACTAATCAAATAAACCAGCAGTTACTTTATGTGGTGATTGCTAGTTTGTTAAAGCGTTGTGCGGTGTCAAAAAAAAAATGTTGTCACATCACCCTGCAAAGCTATGTAAAATAGTTTACAATAGCAAAGGAACGTATATTTTCTTTTTATAGTATGCGATTATGCAAAAAAAAGGATGATAGACCCCTAGTGTCTATCATCCCTTCTATATAATATATGTTTACTCCTCTTGTGGATTAGTCTCTCACAAGCGATACTTTCTTGCGGTTGATTAGCCACGAGAACGTAACAGAAAGCTCCGTTGGAAGGATCATATCCTTTGTCTCAGAGTATTTGAATGTTGGAACCCATGTGCCCACACTGCCATTGACAGCAACCTTCTGGTTTTCGTAGTGAGTGTATTGAGTGTGAACATAGCCAACACTTAGGCCATACTCCAGACGGAGATTGTCGTTGCGGAACACTCTGTGAGCATATCCTAGGCTTAGACCTGCACCGTAGTACTCGCCGATATTACCCTTGTAGTCACGCTCAAGATCGAAACGACCAGCGCCAAGGTATGCGCCAAGATACCAACCCGTAAGTAGCAGATTCTCGCGATTCTTGAACCAGTAGCGCCCCTCGATATTACCATATAGAAGCTTCGTTGTGCTGCGTGATTCGTTAGTGAAATCCGATGCAAATGTGCCCCACCAAGGTGTTACAACTTGTCCCGTGACGCTCCAGTGCTCGTTGATAGGAACCTCAACTTCGAGGTTTACAGCCGTTACAGCGTTGTATAGCATGTTGGTCTTGAGTGCAAGAACTGGCTTTGAGTCAGTAACTAGGCGATAGTTGCAATCCTGTGTCGTTGTTGTTGTGCTCTCTGTGCGCTCAACAATGCGCTCGATGATTACCGTGTCACGAGAAGCTCTTGGCTCCTGAGTGTAATATACCACGATCGATACACCTGCACGCTGATTTGGTAGGATGTGCTCCGAGATGTAGTCCCAAGACTGCTTGTGTGCCATCATCTTCTGCTCCTTAACGTCGTTATCCTCTGAGCTTCTTGCGATCTCTAGGATTTCGTTCTTGTCTTTAAGCTCAGATAGCTCAACAAGACGGATAAAGTCGCCCCAATCCTCACCGATTGATTTAGTGTTGATTATAACATCGTTCACCTTTGCAATCTCAGTCTTAACAGCTTCGGCACGCTCCATTCCGAGCCACTCGTTGTGTGAGTTCGTACCCTCGATAGATGCTGAACCTGTGATTGTCACAGAGTCGATATCGTGAATTAGAAGTGTGCGCTGAAGCCTCTTCATATTGTCGATATTGCTTCTGAATAGCGGCTCGTAGTTTACTTTATCTTGCTTAAAGAAGATCTTTGTCTCTACCTCCTGTGCGCTAACAGTCATGCCGCATAGCGCAAGTAGCATTAATAATACTCTCTTCATTATCTAAAATTCAAAATTATTTAACACTGCTTTTGCTAAGTTCAGGACCGCCAACCTGGAAAAGAAGGTTGTAGATGTATGTGAGCTGGTTGTCCTTCTCCTCCATTGTGAAGACAGCGATATCGCTATGTGCGCCTGGAGGGACAGTTTGAAGTTGCTCAGGAGTTAGTACTGGGTACTCTGTGATGTCTGTGCGAAGTTCGTCGTTCCAGTCTAGATACTCGCTTGTAAGAGTTAGTAATGCCACCTCAAAAGTATCCATGTTGGTTGGAAGCACTCTCTTGTCGCCAGTATATCCAAATGTGTGGTACTCAGCAACTACATTGGCTGTTGCTCCGATGTAGATATACGCAAAATTGTCACTCTCATATATGCGATAGTGTACTATGACAGCTTCGCTAGTATCACCTACGCTTAGTTTGTAGTTGTCTTTGCCTGCCGATGCTACTACTGGAAGATTGCTGTAATCTGGGTTGTGTACAGATAGGTTGCCACGCATTTTGTCTGCGCTGATTGTGATGTTTCCAGCTGTAAATTCGTATAGCATATTTGCTGATAGCATTTTAACTACATTGTTGATTTCGCTCTCAAGAGCTGGATCGATTGCAGTTACAGAGAAACCATTGGCAGAATCGTATGTTACAGTGACTTGATCTGTAGTGATAGCTGTGCTGATTTGACCTGTTTGGTCATATATTTCAGTCACAGTGTTTGTGTTGAGGTCGTAGCCAATCTCTAGAACCTCTAGCTGACTACCTATGTTGACGATCGACTTAACGCTTCCTAGTGTTGGGATAAGTGTTTGTGTCGTTGCGCTCTCTGCATTAGGGGTTGTGTAGCCACTGAGTGAAACATAAGAGTAAGGCATGATTGTGCCCTGCACTGGGTCTAGGTGCGACTCTGTGCTATAGTTTGTTCCAGTGAAGTTGATAGCGTAGTAGTCCTCCGTGTTCTCAAGGTTGAGCGAGTTCTCCTCCTGCTGAGCAGTTAGTAGGTTGTCGCTAACAAAGAAGTTGTAGGTAGTCTCTTTTTCAAGTGTTACAACGAAATCTTTTCCCGCCTCAGCAACTGTCTTTGATACAAAATTACCATCTACATCGTAGATATATAGGTGAGAAGATGTTCTAAGTGGAAGTACTGGATCAACAAGAGTCCAGTCTACTGGAATTGTAACAACACACTGTGTTTGGGCAGGTGTCTCTCCCTCAGGTTGAATAGGGTAGTAGATTCCTTTGCTGTCACAAGCACCTAGTGCTAGAAGAAGGCATAATGCAAGAAGAGATTTTGTAAAAATTTTCATCTTTTGTTCCTTTTTTGTTTACTTAAAATGTTAGGTTAAATGATTGTGCTTTTGTTGATTAGTTCTTCAAAAGCGGTGCAAAGGTATGTATAAATGTTTAAATAGCAGTAAAAAAATCCCAAATAAGTGAATTTATTTTGTGCTGTAATTTTGTTTTCTTGTGTAATTTATTGATTGTTAGTGTGTTGTGTTTTAGGATGGTTTGCTCTGTATTTTGTGATTTGTTGTTTTGTGCTGTTATTTGTGTTGTTCATGGGGAAAATGCATGCGTTTTTTTGGAGTATGATCTTGCGGTTACACTCCTTTTTGATTGTCTGCATTTACGTGTTG
Organism: uncultured Alistipes sp.; assembly: GCA_964370415.1. Taxonomy (GTDB): domain Bacteria; phylum Bacteroidota; class Bacteroidia; order Bacteroidales; family Rikenellaceae; genus Alistipes. The sequence continues at coordinate 10,944 of CAYJIY010000015.1, read as the reverse complement.
CTGAAAAGGTTGAGAAAGAGTTTTTATTTTCAAAAAAATATTGTATATTTGTTAGAACTATATATACCTTAAAACTGAAGAGATAAATTAATCTTAAACTTACTAAAATAAACCTAAAAGAATGAAGAACTACGTGAAAATTGGTATCCGTCCAACAATCGATGGAAGACAGGGAACCCTTAGAGTTAGAGAGTCGCTAGAGGCACAAACTATGAATATGGCACGTGCTGCGGCAAAACTCTTTGAAGATAACCTGAAGTACTCTGACGGAACACCAGTTCAAGTTGTAATTGCAGACAGAGCTATAAGCCGTGTTGCTGAGGCGGCGGCTTGTGCAGATAAATTCCAGCGCGAGAATGTGGGCGTGACCCTAACTGTTACGCCATGCTGGTGCTACGGTACCGAGACAATGGACATGGACAAGCGCACGGTAAAGGGTGTGTGGGGTTTCAATGGAACTGAGCGCCCGGGGGCTGTCTACCTAGCGGCTGTTTTGGCGGCTCACGCTCAGAAGGGGTTGCCAGCTTTTGGTATCTATGGCCACGATGTGCAGAACGCTAGCGATACAGATATTCCAGCCGATGTTGAGGCAAAACTTCTTCGCTTTGGTCGCGCTGCGATGGCAGTTGTGCAGATGAGGGGCGAGTCTTACCTTCAGATTGGTTCGATCTGTATGGGTATTGCAGGCTCGATCATCGACACGGACTTCTTCGAGGACTACCTCGGTATGAGAGTCGAGTCGGTAGATGAGGTTGAGATCATCCGCCGCATGAGCGAAGGCATCTACAATGAGGAGGAGTACCAAAAGGCACTAGCTTGGAGCAAGGAGAAGTGGACTATTGGCTTTGATAAGAACCCTGAGTTTATCCGCAAGTCAGACGAGGAGAAGCAGAAGGATTGGGAGTTTACGGTGAAGATGGCTGTCATCATTAAAGATCTGATGAAGGGCAACCCCGATCTTCCTGAGGGTTGTGACGAGGAGGAGCTTGGGCACAACGCCATTGCAGCAGGTTTCCAGGGGCAGCGCCAGTGGACGGATTTCTATCCAAATGCCGACTTCCCAGAGGCGATACTTAACACATCGTTCGACTGGAATGGTGCACGTGAGCCGATGATCCTAGCAACAGAGAACGACACGCTCAATGGTGTGAGTATGCTCTTTATGAAGCTTTTGACTAACCGCCCACAGATGTTTGCCGACGTGCGCACATACTGGAGCGGTGATGCTCTAGAGCGTGAGACGGGCTATAAGCTTGAGGGAATCGCTAAGGAGGCAAACGGATTTATCCACCTAATCAACTCTGGAGCGTGCTGTCTCGATGCATGCGGTGAGGCTAAAGATGAGGACGGAACGCCAATGCTCAAGGAGTGGTACAACGTCACTGAGGCGGATATGGATGCAATCGTAAAGGCTACGGAGTGGTGCCCAGCGGATAATGGATACTTCAGAGGTGGTGGCTATTCGTCACGCTTCCTCACTCGCACTCACATGCCAGTGACTATGATAAGAGTAAACCTTGTGAAGGGCATAGGTCCAGTTATTCAGATCGCTGAGGGTTGGACAATCGAACTTCCAGATCAGGTTGCAGATAAGATTTGGGCTCGCACCGACTACACATGGCCATGTACATGGTTCGTTCCTCGCATCACGGAGGATGCACCGTTTAAGAGCGCATACGACGTTATGAATAACTGGGGAGCTAACCACGGCGCTATTAGCTATGGTCACATTGGTGCCGACATTATTACACTCTGCTCAATGCTACGCATACCAGTGAGCATGCACAACGTTCCAATGGAGGAGGTCTTCCGTCCAGCTTGTTGGGGTGCATTCGGTATGGATAAAGAGGGGCAGGACTACCGCGCTTGCCAGACATACGGACCTCTTTATAAGTAGGGCGTATGGAGAAGCGATCGTTGCTTAAGTATAAGGGGGTGAACTATCTTCTCCCCTTTATACTTGTTACAATATGTTTTGCTCTATGGGGTTTTGCTAATGACATAACCAACCCGATGGTAAAGGCATTCTCTAAGATATTTAGGATGAGTGTCACCGACGGTACTCTAATACAAGTGGCATTCTATGGTGGCTACTTTGCGATGGCGTTCCCAGCAGCGCTATTTATCTCTAGGTTTACGTACAAGGCAGGAATCGTGATGGGGCTTGTGCTCTATCTGGTGGGGATATTGCTGTTTTTCCCCGCCAAGGAGATGGGCATCTACGCTCCATTCCTTTTGGCGTACTTCATTATGACATGTGGACTCTCGTTCCTTGAGACTAGTGCTAACCCATACATCCTGTCGATGGGCGATGAGGAGAGCTCCACAAGGCGGCTTAACCTTGCGCAGGCGTTCAACCCCATAGGCTCGTTCTTGGGTATGTTCGTGGCGATGAACTTTATTCAGGCGAAACTCAACCCAATGTCGTCGGATGAGAGGGCAGCCCTGCCGCTCGATGAGTTCGAGGCTATGAAATCTGCCGATTTGGACGTGGTCTCTGCGCCATATATTATCCTCGGAGGTGTGATTCTGTTGGTGCTATTGTTGATCCTATTCTCTCGAATGCCAAAGAGCGCAGGCGAGGGACAAAAGGTCGATTTCGTTGCAACTATAAAGCGATTGGTGGCGAGACAGAACTATCGTGAGGGTGTTATTGCTCAGCTATTCTATGTGGGTGCGCAGATCATGTGCTGGACGTTCATCATACAGTATGGCACGGCGATCTTCATGAACGAGGGTATGGGCGAGCTTGAGGCTGAGGTCCTCTCGCAGAAGTACAACATCGTGGCGATGATTCTATTCTGCGTGAGTCGCTTTATATGTACATACCTCATGAAGTTCTTCTCGGCGAAGAGAATGCTCACGATCTTTGGTCTGGTAGGTGCGGCACTTTTGATCTGTGTGATTATGTGTCACAACATATTTGGACTCTACGCCTTGGTGGGAGTCTCGGCTTGTATGTCGCTCATGTTCCCTACGATCTACGGAATTGCTCTGAAAGGTATGGGCGATGACGCTAAGTTTGGCGGTGCAGGGCTTGTGATGGCGATACTTGGAGGGTCGATAATTCCACCTCTTCAGGCTCGCATAATCGATTCGGGCGAAGTATTCGGCATGCCAGCAACAAACTTCTCGTTCGTCCTACCGCTTATCTGCCTATTGATGGTTGCTCTGTATGGGTACAGAGCTAGGTTCTACAAAAAAATATAGCGATGAATAGAGATATTGCGATTATATTTGATTGTGGTGCAACGAGTGTGAGAGTTGCAGCAATCACCGTGCAGGGAGAGATCCTCGCCATATCGTCTCGCTCCAACGAAACAGATCCCGATCCGACCTATGAGGGTGGGCTCGTGTGGGACTTCGAGAAGTTGTGGGCGAAGCTATGCGATGCATCAAAAGATGTGATGGCGCAGGTCGACCCAGAGCGAATTGTGGGTGTGAGCGTCACAACATTTGGTGTCGATGGTACTTTCGTGGATGAGAAGGGTGAGTTTCTAAGCCCAATAATCTCGTGGCAGTGCAGTCGAAGCAAAGCCATGATGGCTAGGCTCGATAACTACATCTCGACCGATAGAGTGCGCCACATAAGCGGCGTTGCGCCTCAATGGTTCAATACCATCTACAAGATGTTGTGGATGAAGGAGAATCGTGCCGATATTGTTGATTCGGCTCATAGATTTATATTCATTCCTTCGCTCATAATTGGGCGCTTGAGTGGTGTGTATAAGAATGACAGAACGATGATGGGAACATCCATGATGGGTGATTTGAGAACGGGCGATCTCTCGCAGGAGATTCTCGATGCGCTAGGTCTTAAGCGTGAGCTCTTTGGCGAGATTGCTCAGTCGGGTGAGGTGGCAGGCGCTATTACTCAGAGCGCTCATGAGCTAACCCACATACCTGTGGGCACGCAGATAGTCTTTGCAGGGCATGACACGCAGTTCGCAATAATTGGTTCGGGCGCTGGGGTCAATCAACCCGTCCTAAGTTCGGGGACATGGGAGATATTGATGACTAGGTGCTCAGCAACGGAGCTGGATATGGGTATGGTCAACGAGCAGACAACAGTGGAACTGGACGCTCAAGATGGCTACTGCAACATCGGTCAAAACTGGTTGGCATCGGGTGTGCTGGAGTGGTTTTGGAGACACTTCTACGCTCAGCACCCTAAGAGTGAGCTCTTCGATGTGCTCATTGAGGAGTTTGAGGCGCTGGATCAGAACGTGGAGCCGACCGTGTGGGTTGACTCTAGTTTCCACGAGGGACAAGGGCAGATTCATGGGCTCAGCATCAACACTAAGCGTGCGGAGATCTATCGTGCGATACTCTTCTCTTTAGTTCAACGCCTAAAGCAGGCGCTTGCGCTAGTTGAGCAGGCTACGGGCGTTAAGGCCGAGAAGGTGATCTGTGTGGGTGGAGGTGCTAAGAGCAGAATATGGAATCAGATGCGTGCCGATGTTTGCAACGTGACACTAGAGGTCATAGATCAGAAGGAGACAACTGTTCTGGGTGCGTCGAAGTACGTATTCAAACTTCTTGGAGAGTCGGTTGCCTCGAGCGTATCGAGTCAGATCAAGGAGGTGTATCACCCCAATGCTCAGAGAGTAGAATTTTGGAATAAACAGATAAAAAATAGCTAAAAATGGTGACGAAAGAGAATTACAATGAGTTTATCAAACAGGCCCACAGAGTAGGGGCTGCAGGTTTGACATTTGCGAGTAGCGGAAACATCTCGTGGCGAGTTGGAGATCAGGTGATGATCTCGGGTACAGGTTCGTGGGTTCCTGAACTCGTTGAGGAGAAGGTCTCTATATGTAAATTGGAAGATGGCGAGATCCTCAACGGAGTGAAGCCATCGATGGAGCATAACTTCCACCTGGAGGTGATGCGCAAGCGTGAGGATGTGAACGTAGTGTTGCACTTCCAATCGCCATACGCTACGGCGGTGAGCTGCATGAAGAGTATCCCTGAGAACTTCAATATGGTTGCCGAGGTGCCGTGTCACTTGGGTGAGAAGATCCCTGCGATCCCATACACACGCCCAGGCTCTATTGAGCTGGCAAAGGCGGTGGTTGATGCAATGATGGAGCACAACTCTGTATTGCTGCTCAATCACGGTGTTGTGGTGTGTGGTAAGGATTTCAATGCAGCCTTTGAGCGTGCACAGTTCTTTGAACTGATGTGTAGCATCATTGTGAATACAAGAGGTGAGTATAACACCCTCACAGAGGAGCATATTGATGATCTTCAGCACTATGTTCTAGGCAAGAAGCAGAAATAGATAACTACGAGCCTTGCGCTCTAGAATTCGTATCTATTATGGCGACTAACTCGTGCAGTTAGTCGCTTTTCTTATGCCTATATCAGACGACTTTAGGGTTGAGTGCAACACCCTATAGGCTATGCGCTTAATGCGCTAAAAATGGCTGCTGTGCGTTGCTATACTATACTGTGCGGTGCTATACAGCGGTGGATTATAGCGATTCAATGCACGACTTTATATCTATCTTATATTCTAAGACTATATAAACAAAAAAAGTGGATGATCTAACGCACTGGTTAGATCATCCACATCTATAGTTTGGTTTGTTAAAACCTAAAGTTTAGCCTACCATCCTGGGTTCTGAACAAGCTTAGTTGACTTGTTAATCTCAGTCAATGGAATAGGGTATAGGTACATCTCGTCTCCCCATACGCGAGTCTCGAATGTTACAACTTCGAAGAAACCTGCGTAGTCTGAAGAGTACATCTCCATACCTTTAGTTGCGCCTCCCTGCTCATAGCCTGGAGTTGTTGCAAGCATCCAACGACGAACGTCGAAGTAGCGGCAACCTTCACCAACCATCTCAACACGCTTCTCCTTGCGGATAGCCTCAGCTAGAAGCTCCTTGCTAAGACCTGGCTTGATCTCAGTAAGCGTAGGGATACCTGCACGATCGCGAATATCGTCAATGAACTCATAGATACGTGGGTCTGTACCATTCGTAGCTTCGTTTAGGATCTCAGCACCGATAAGCAACATCTCAGCATAGCGGATCTGGATGTTAGGCCAGAAGATAGGAGCCGAGCGTGGCGATGTACCAGAAGGGTAGATGCTCTGATCGTAGATCTTGAAGTGAGAGTATCCAGTGTAAGGGTTGTCAGCCTTGTTAGATGTGAATAGAGCCTTTACGCTAGTTGCTCCAACCTCATCGGCAGTACCAGCCGTTCTGTAGAAACAAGAGATCTTGTTTCCGATCTGCCATCTTCTGCCTTGGAACATTACGTTGCGGTAGAAACGTGGCTCACGGTTAAGGTACATGTTGAATACTTGATCTTCGTAAACTGTTACATTCTCACGGTCAGCATCTGTGTTACGATTCCACATCTCTTGTCTGTATGTTGAGAAACCAGTGTCTGAGTATAGTGACGACTCCTCGATAGAGAGACCATCAGACATGAAGTAATCGTCAACCATAGATTGAAGTGGACCATAGCAAGGAGCACCCCATCCACCTAGTTCAGAAGGTGTGATACGAGTGAATGTACCCTCACTACCTACGCTACCCCAAGAGTTGTTAGCAGCAGCCCAGATGATCTCGTCGTTGTTGTCAACGGCACGAAGTGCACCATATAGTGATTCGTCAGCCGAGTACTCGTTGTTGTTCCACTCAGGATATGTACGATATAGAGAGTAGTGGCTCTGTGCGTGAGTGTAGAAGTCTTCGAATGCAGCCTTAGCCTTATCCCATTTTGAAGCGTCATAAGCTGGGAATAGCTTCGTTCCATCGTGGTTTGCAACCTCAAGTGCAGCAGCATAACCTCCGTTGTATAGCTTACTTGCAGCATACAACCACATCTTCGCACGAAGTGCTAGTGCAACACCTTTTGTAGGTACGGCTCTACGGCTCTGTGCATCTTCAGTCACTGCAAGTTGCTGTGCCACCTCCTTGAACTCTGTGTCGAGGAACTCAATACACTCATCCATAGTGTTACGTGCAAAGTCAAGATCTGGGTTTGATGGGTCAACCGCTGTTCTCATGATCGGAATAGGGCCATAGAGCTCGAACAACAACCAGTGGTAGTAAGCGACGAAGAATCTAGCCTCAGCTTTCATCTGTGTCATCTCCTGCTCAGTGATACCGTCTACGCTCTCACCCTCAGGGATGATAGCGTGTCCGTACTCAATGAACTGGTGTGCTTGGCGGATACCTTTGTAGAGTGTCCAACGTGAAAGCGATGCGTTAGACGCATTGTAACCCGTTAGTGGAAGGTTCTTTACGTTGTTTTGTGCAGCCTTAAACTCATCAGATACAGCACCCCATGGGTTGTCAAGTCCATCAAGACCAGCGTATGTTGTGTTGATTACAATGTGCGTGTTATCTGGGATGTAGCTGTAGAGGTTTCCGTAGAATCGGTGTGTGTAGCTAACGTTGCTGAATACCTCCTCCATTGTTAACTCACTGGCCAATTGATCAGAAACGTTAAGGAAATCCGCACATGCTACCATCTGTAGTGAAACAGCTGATAGTAGCAATATTTTTAAGTTTCTATATATTTTTTTCATAAGAAAATTTTAATTTAAGTTGTTTCTATTACTAACCTACAATGAGATATCAAGACCAAGTGTGAATGTTCTTGGAAGAGGATAGTTCATACCTGCGTTAGTGTTACCCATCTCTGGATCCCACATCTCCACTTCATCCCATACTGCGATGTTGTAGCCTTGGATGTAAAGACGAGCTGAGCCAATATTAAACTTCTTCAAGAAATCTTTGTTGAAGTTGTAACCAATCTCAACATTCTTTAGACGTAGGAAGTCTGCGTCACGAAGCCAGTGTGTTGAAGCTACTTGGTTGTGGTAGAAAGTAGATGTTCTTAGACGAGGGTATAGTGCATTCCAGTTAGGATCAACAACTGTTCCGTCAGGACCTAGATCCGACCATCTGTCAAGAGCGATCGAACGAAGAGAAGACTCCTCACGTCCCCATGAGAATGGGAAGAAACCTTGTGGGTTGTCACCCGATAGTACATAAGATGAGTTTCCTGTACCTTGGAAGAATACGCTAGCGTAGAAACCTTTGTAGTTTGCAGATAGACCGAAACCGTAAACGATCTCTGGAGTATCTGGGTCACCACCTCTAACTTGGTCGTAGTTGTTGATGATACCATCACCATTCACGTCCTCATACTTTAGGTCACCTGGGCGGATACCGTCAGAGAGTTGAGAATTTACAACACCTTCTTTAAGCTCGTATGTGCGGTTAAGACCATCACCCGTGATGATGAAATCGTCGTATGTGTAGAAGCCAATTGCTTGGTATAGGTTCTGCTCACCGATTCTAGTTCCAGTAACGTTCATCCATGAGTAAGCCTGAGGAACCTCATCGTACTCAACGATTTTGTTGCGAGCGTAAGTGAAGTTACCACGACCTGTTAGGCGAACCTCACCGATCATTTTGTTGAAAGAGAAACTTGCGTCAACTCCCTTGTTAGTCACAACACCGAAGTTCTGCCATGGGTTTTGGTTGAAACCAGCAGCACCAGCAACTGTTTTACGCTGAAGAAGGATGTCTGTACGCTCATTGTTGAAGTAGTCAACAGTGACGTCGAACATGCTGTCAAAAACTGCAAGGTCGATACCTAAGTTGCGCTTAGTCTCGATCTCCCAACCAAGTGTTGGAGCCTCGAAGCGTCCCTCTACAATACCATTACCTGCTGAACCAAGGCCACCTGATTGACCCCATCCAAGGCTACCGCCCGAGGCATCAGTTGTCATAGTACCGCGATATAGGAAACGATCACCACCCGTGTTATCGTTACCTGTCACACCGAATGAAGCACGTACCTTAAGGCGTGATACGATATCAGTGAATTTAGTATCCTGAAGGAAAGGCTCGTTAGTAACGTTATAACCGATACCTACCGCAGGGAAGAAACCGAAACGGTGTCCAGCAGCGAATGTCTCAGAACCTGTGTAACCGAAGTTAGCCTCGATGTTGTAGCGCTCGTCGTAGCTATATGTAACACGGCCAAGAACGTTCTGCTTTCTGTAAGGAAGTGAGTTGTCGTGGTATTGTGTATCCTTCTGGTTGTAGTTAATCATAGCTGTAATGTCGTGTATATCGTTGATTACAGTAGCATAGTTAAGAGACGTCTCAAGGTAGATACGCTTGTTTGCAGAGTTAGTGTTAGTAGTACCCAAAACGTCAGATCCGTTTACAACAGTGTTGTAGATAGGTGTACCGTCAGCGTCACGACCTGTCATGTTGTACTGAGTGATAGTCTTTGTGCGCTGTGTTCCGAATTTCATGTCGGCATCGTAACTAACTGCACTACGCCATACAAGGTCTGGAGAGATGAAGTTAAGCTTCTGCTCTAGTTCTACTTTTGACTGGAGCATCGTGCGCCACTCCTTGCTATAACCAGAGTTCATAAGCAAGTTGTAAGGGTTGACACGGTTACCAGATGGGTTAGGGTGTCCCGCAGCTTTACCGTCGCTATATACGAATGGCATAAGATTAGGAGCGGTGATAGTCATTCTTTGGAAGATGTCGCTTGTACCAACACCTGGGTAGTTAGTCTCGATGTACTGACCAGATAGGTTTACACGAAGAAGTGTGCTCTTAGTTACGTCGATATCGATGTTAGAGCGCAAGTTGTAACGATCAAGTCCGATGTTTGAGTCATACTCAGTAGACTCACTTTTGAAGATACCGCTCTCGCTGTAGTATGCACTCGATACGAAGTAGCGTGCACGCTGTGAACCACCTCTAAAGCTTAGGTTGTAGCGCTGAGTTTGAGTCAAAGACTTAAGAAGGTCCATCCAGTTTGTGTCAGGATAAAGGTCTGGGTCTTCGCCTGATGCGTACTTCGCGATCAATTCTGGAGAGTACTGTGCAACCTGGCCTTCGTTCCAACGTGCATCGTTGTAAGCATCCATGAAGTCAACCGAACCCAAGAACTCAGGTAGACGTGTTGGCTGTGAGAAGCTCACCTGTGCAGATGCTTTGATTTGTGTCTTTTCAAGAGCTGTACCACGACGAGTTGTGATAAGTACAACACCATTGGCACCTTCAGCACCATAAACGGCAGTTGCGGCAGCATCTTTAAGTACCGAGAATGTGTCGATCTCCTCAACATCAACGTCTGACATTGAACGAGGTACACCATCAACAAGTACTAGAGGAGAAGTTCCTCCGGCAAATGAGCTAACACCACGGATAAAGAACTCTGCATCGTCATAACCTGGCTCACCAGATCGCTGAATTGCGATAACACCCGCCATTTGACCTGCGAGGTTGTTCGTGAGGTTACGTGTAGGCATGCTAAGCTCCTCAGCAGTAACGGTGTTGATCGAACTCACAACGCCACTTCTTTTCTGCTTACCGAAACCGACAACAACAACATCGCTCAACTCTTGTACATCATCCTCAAGTGTTATCTTGAGGAATGTTGTTGATGAAGTTACAGTAATCTCTTGAGGCTTGTAACCGATGAATGAAATCTCTAGGATGTCATTGTTTTTTACATCGTCGATGGTGAAGCGACCATCAAGATCCGTAACAGCTCCATTTGTAGTACCTTTCACGAGGATCATTGCTCCCGTAATCGGCTCTTCATTTGAAGAAGTCACTACTAAACCATTCAGCGTCTTCTGAGCAAACACGTTGATGCTCAAGAACGAGAATAGCATGAATAAGTAGATTTTTTTCATGTTAGTGAATTTAGGTTAATAAATAGTTTTTATATTGCTAGTTTTAATAGCCAAATTTGTGTTACTACCTAAAAAATGCCAAAAACATACTAGGGCATAGGAAAAAAATGTTGCTTATGAGAGTTCGATGAAACCTTGGAAATGAAGGGTCATAAGCGTGTAAATCTACTATCCGCTTACTTAAAAGAAGAGATTAATGATTGAAGCATGTGTCTCACAGTGGTGAGTCGGTCTCAGTTAATAAG
>CAYJIY010000014.1:59397-65120 GCA_964370415.1 uncultured Alistipes sp. | reverse complement strand
AATGTAAGCTAAACAAGAAGGAAACCAACTGTGTTTTCATTTACTTTAATTAAGAATAAGTAACAGCGCTTATAATGTCAATTATAGTTTCAATATCCGCTCCAAACTCATTGGGATTATCGGTTTCATCAAGACCTTTTTCAATCAAAAGGTTTGAAACTAGGTCTAACATGTTTTCAAAGTATTCCCTATTCCCGGCTAATAATATCATGGTTTTAGTAGTTGAAATTACATTTAATTCTATATCAATATGTGGCATAATAAGATTTATCAAATTCTTTTTTATCCACACCTTTTTGAGTGATTTTTCAATATCTTGACTTCCCATATGCTGTAATAATTTTACCATTTTTGTTTAGTATAACTGTTGCATCTTTTCCTATATATTTTATTCTACCGCCTATTAAATAAAAACTATATCTTACCCCTACTTCCTCTTGCGCTTTAGTGCCTCTAGCACAAATGGTTCGATGGTCTTATAAGCGTCGTCGTTGATGTGTACTCCATCGCCTGAGAATTTTGCAGGGAGACCACCACGCTCATCTTTCAGTGTGCTGTGTAGATCCACGTAGTGCACTCCGCTACTCTTGGCATACTGCTCTAGCATCTTATTTGTCTGCTCCACTAGATCGGCAACCACGCCCAACTCTTTACGCCAGTCGTACTCATACACAGGAAGTATCGAGCAGACAATGGGGGTGATTTTATTGTAGCGAGCAATCTCGCACATCGATTTTATGTTCTGCACAATGTGTTCGGGTGCGACATAGCCGTTGTTGCGAGCAAGATCGTTGGTACCAGCCAAAATCACCACATATCGTGGGGAGTGAGCGACCACATCTGCTTGAAACCTTGCGAGCATGTGCGCCGTTGTTTGACCGCCAATACCACGCCCTAGGAGGTTGTTTTCAGTAAAAAACTCAGGGCGCTGCTTCGCCCACGCCTCCGTGATGGAGTTCCCCATGAAGACCGCCAATACTGGTTGGTTAACCTCTGAATTTGCAGTGGCAAAGCGTCCATAATTTGCCCAATCGTAGTTCATTGTGTTGTTCTCTTGCGCCATAGCACCAAAAGTTGTGAGCAATAGAATTGCTAGTGAAAATAATATTTTCATCGTAAGTTATTTTTAGTGTGCACTTGCACTCTGTTTGTGACCTATTGATTTGTTCCTCGCTCTATCATGATTAGGTACAGAAACTACTCTTATGTTTCAGTGAATCTAAATTATGATTACTTCTTATCTTTTAAAACTATAACCATCAAGCAATCTTTAGCTTGAAACTTACGCTTTTTAGGCGAAAAATTATACCTGAACTCCATCGTCTCAATATTGTAAATCGGTAGTTGATCTACTTTTTGCATAGAGAGCGTTTCAAAGTTACCTTCATACGCAATAATAATTGGAATTTTATCAACCCCTTTAGCATCATCGCCAGATATGTAATATGACATAGCATTGGCTAGCTTATTAATATATAGCCTAATGTCGTTTTTCCCCTCTGGCGTCTTCCTATCCGTAGGATATTGTCCTCTTGAGGAGTTATCAAATCTGTATGGCTCGAGTGATTTGAGATTGTTGGGTAGCTCGGTAAAATATTTCAATCTACTACTATTTTCTGCTTGCAATGCATCGTTAGTTACTACACACGTGATTCCCACACCTATAGCTCTCGAACCATATAGAGCCATTATTTTCGGAGAATATGAATGTATAAATGTGATGCTATTTATGGCTTCTTGATCTACTTTCGACTCTTTTATTGGATATAAACTTTGTAAACAGTGTCCATCTTCATCTGTTTGAACTACAATCGGATAGTAATTACCTTTGTACGGTGCATTCACTAACGATGAGCCAGTATTATAGTGTAGATATGCACCTGCCGCTTTCTGAGCAAGAGCGGGGAGATTGCCTTGGTCTTGTTTTGAATTTTCAAGGGAGATATCAGTAGCATAGCTGCGAGATGGATACAGTCGATTGGCAGGTCTGCTTTGTGAGCCTTGCTGCGCATAACTCGTGAATGGAATCTGCGTGCAGAATAAAATAATTGTCAATAAACGAGAAATAATCATTGTGAAATCGTATTAAAAGTTATTAAACTCAAACTAGGGGTAATTATCAACTACATCACCGCAAATTTCTTTGCGTAGTTTTATCTCCGTAAAACTGCAACCGCTAATTTACGAATTTAAATTTAATTTTGTATCATTTTCGTGCGATTTTTGACAATTCAACTTTACAATAAGTGTATAGTTCTCTTTTTGCTGCTATTTTACTAGTCAAGATTATTTGGAGTGCTCGGGCTTAGTATGTCGAACTACTTGTAGTGTTTTTGCGTTTTGAAATTTGTAATAAATTAGTAGTGATGAAAAATCTAATTTTCGAGTATTCTATCCACAACTAATTGGCGGAATTGCGGTGATAACATGCAGAAGTATGCAGTGAATCCCGTCACACGAACCACTAAGTCGGGGTGTTTCGCAGGGTCGTTGTGCGCCTCCAAGACCATGTTTTTGTCCATGATGTTGACATTTATGAGCGTTCCTCCCAATTTGCAGTGTGTCTTTATGATCGATGTGATGATGTCGATGTTGTCCTCCTTCGCAAATGTAGGATCTAGCTCCCACTGCATAGGAGCGGTGTTGCCATAGCCAGGTTGAATCTTTGCGATTGATGCCGCAAGCGATAGCGAGGCGCCGTCTGCCACAAATCCAGGCGAAGGGTTAGCTCCGTGTGAGATTGGTGTGCCAGCCTTTCGTCCATCGGGAGTGGCTCCGAGCCTCTGTCCAAAGCCCACAGTGTTCGCCCATGAGAAGAAGCCAGGGATAAACACATGGCCAAGCTCGGCATTCGATTGAGAGCGAACTAGATCCGTGAACGAATCTCTAACTGCCAATGCCCACTTCTCGCCAATAGAGCCTTCGGCTCCATACTGCTCGCTGGATTTCATCATAAGGCGCACACGCTCACCCTCAGTGCCCTCGTAGTTGCTATTTAGTTGCTCGGTGATCTCGCTCCACGTTGTGCGCCCCTCGATCTCGATGCGCTGCTCAAGCGCTGCGAACGAGTTGGCAACAATCGCAAGACCTGCGCCATCGATAGCGAGATTCAGATACTCGGCACCCCCATCTGCCACGTCGCAACCCCTCTCCAACGGTCCATAGCTCAGTAGGTTCAGGATCAGCTCAGGCTCGTTGTAGCGCTGATACTTCAGGTGGTGACGCATGCCCTCTGCTGTTGTGGCTACCGCTTTTGCTAGGTGTTGCTCAAATAGTGTCCAGAGTCTCTGTGTTGAGTGATCCTCGCTCCGAGAGATCATCTGCTCGTATGCCACCTCAAAGACCTTCGCCATGTTGATCTTCACTAGGTCGTTCATCGTGTACTCTAGCCCAGGGAGCGACATCCAGTTGCACCCAACGGCAATACGCTTACGAGCTAGCTCTGCGCTGTATCCATTGCGCATGAACCCCTCCACCAGAGCGTCATTGCCCGAGAAGCGAGGCCAGCCGTTGCGATTCTTGATGAGGTACTCAACGGATTTGCGCATTAGCTCAGGGTTCAGACCATCGTGCACTCTGACTGTGATATTTAGCGATGTGTTGATCTTGTCGGCAGCCTCCAAAATGATGAATGATAGCTCGTTGGTTTGGTCTTCGCCGCTCTGATCGGGACCTCCCAACTGCCAGTAAACAGGGTCGTTGATTAGGAAACAACTGAGGAGATAGACCGCAGTCTCTTTATCGAGGATTCCACTCTCAATATCGTTCTTATAGAATGGGTATAGCAGGGTGTCTATCTGCCCACCTGCGCCATCACGGTTATATGTTCTCGATGCGAGATGATACCAAATGATCCACTGACACGCCTCACGGAATGTTGTCGGGGCGCTGCTAACTATCGCTTCGTTGGTCTTGGCAATCTGCAAGAAGTGCTCTCTGTCCTCATCGCATGAGGCTTGCTCAGCTAGCATAAGGGCGTGCTCAACGTGGCGCTTGATCCACCCTTGGATCGAGTGGATAGCACGAGTCGATATGTCGTAGAAGTGCTGTTGTTCGGGTTTTGTGTTGATTCGGCGGTAGTGCTCGATCTTGTCGAGAAGTCCTCCCCATCCCAGCTCCACGCCAATCTGGAAATCGGGCGCAAAGTGTGCATCGTCACCAATACCACAGATAATATCGTACTTCTCAATGTCGGCTTTGAGGTGATCGTAAGGGTACTCTGGATTCCACTTGTTTTTGCGCATTTTAGACATGAAGTACATCCATCGTCCCGCAAAAGCGTCGTAATTCGTGACGTATAGGGGGTGTACATCCATCAAGGAGCAGAAGTTTTCGGTCCATGCATCATAGCCATAGAACGAGCCGTCGGGGTGGTTCGATCGTATGCTCCACAACCCCTCAGGAGGAACAATTCTACCGTAATCATCTTCGTCTAGAAGCCCCTCTGCAGCGATTTTCTGTTTCGTCTGCAAAGATTTCGCCTCTCGTAGTTTTGCTAATTTTGAATCGTAACGTAACATGCTACTTAAAATATTATTTGTTTATATTATACTCTCTAACTATCTGTTTTAGCTCTTCGAACCTCTCAAGACTGAGCGGCTGTGCTCCCATCATTGGGTTTGTGGTGTTGTACTGCGTAAATTTGTCAAAACCAAGCGTGTGAAAAGCGAGGAGCTCGTAGCTCTCGATATTTAGTTTGGATACAATCTCGCATATCTCGATAATGTCGGCATCGCTATCATTGAAGCCAGGTATTACGGGCGTTCTTACGATAATTTTGCTTGTCTTATGGCTTAAAAATTCCAACCCTTGGATAGTGGCTCTATTCGAGTGTTTTACATGCTCTCGGTGCTTCGCCTCATTTGCCGATTTTAGGTCAACCATCCATATATCAACATAGGGTAGGAGCTGCTCAATCATTGATTCGGGATAGCTTAGGTTGGTCTCCAAGGCTGTGTGTATCCCACGTGAGCGGCACTCGATGAGCAGGCTCTTTAGAAAATCTTCTTGAAAGAGTGGCTCGCCACCAGATATGGTAACACCTCCGCCAGACTCATCGAAGAAGGGTTTGTCACGGCAGATCTCATCGACAAGCGCTCTAGGTTCGACCACTCTGCCCGTTATGCTCAAAGCGCCCGATGTGCAGGCATTCGCTCCCTCTTTGTAGTCGTCCGAGGAGCTCCCATAAAATGCAAGTCCGCCCTCTTCGACCCTTATCGCGCCACCTGTTGAGGCTTTGGCGCAAGCGTGGCATCCGATACATTTTGAAGCGATGAACTGACGCTGTGGCTCACGTATCCATGTCTCAGGATTGTGGCACCAGGCGCACCTGAAGTTGCACCCCTTAAAGAAAATGGTGGAGCGTATCCCTGGCCCATCGTGGGTCGACATGCGTTGTATTGTGGTGATTATTCCGTTCATTTATCAAGTGTAGTGTCTATTTTGCCCAAAGCAAGAGTGAGTCGATCTCTCTTTTTTGCAAATCATCATAAGTGTAACCGCTTGATGGTCACAAAAACAAAGGTAGTGGATATTATCAATGGTGATTGCAGTAAAAAGAGTTTCAAAATGAACATTAATAACTCTATAATGACATTGAACCTTTCTCTTAGAGCTGGTTGCTTCGTGTTTTTTGAAAAAATAACTAAGCTTTAGAAGTGTTGAGGTGCTGTGTGAACTAAAGCAAAACAGAATTTATTTTGAGTGATTTAATGATCTATTGA
>CAYJIY010000014.1:0-59387 GCA_964370415.1 uncultured Alistipes sp. | reverse complement strand
CTGTTTTTACTATTATAGCGATAATAATAAAACTTTATAAAGTATTTGTTTTGCTTGTTTTTGTTGTAAAGTATTAAAATATTGATTCTTAATGTTTTGTATGGTGTTTATATAGAGTGCTTAAATGTAAAGAAACTTTATTAAATAATAATTAGTTAAAAAGATAGGCTTTTTTTGTTTTGTCGATTTCTAAATTTGATATATATTTGAATTATATAAGTTATTTAATTTTCTGCTTTTAAGGTTTATTTTATATTATAATATTTAAGAAACAATAATACTGCATAAATTAATGAATTTTGATACTTTATCAAAGCAGTACAAAAATGAACTGCTTGAGAATGTAATGCCATTCTGGCTGGAGTGCTCTTTGGATCGTGAATTCGGAGGCTATTTTACCTGTCTCGATCGTGAGGGCGGAGTCTTTGATACCGACAAATTTATCTGGTTGCAGGGGCGTGAGGTGTGGATGTTTGCCACACTATATAATAAGGTGGAGAGGAAGCAAGAGTGGCTAGATGCCGCTATAATGGGTGCGGAGTTTCTTCTCAGCCATGGTCACGACGGCGACTACAACTGGTACTTCTCTCTGCAACGTGATGGGCAACCTTTAGTCCAGCCCTACAACATCTTCTCCTATACGTTTGCCGCTATTGCCTTCTCTCAATTAAACATCGCAACTGGCGAAGAGCACTACGCCCAAGTAGCAAAGGCAACCTATGCAAAGATCATGGAGCGTTCGTCTAATCCCAAATCTAAGTGGGAGAAATCCTATCCTGGTACTCGATCACTGAAGGGCTTTGCGCTGCCAATGATTCTGTGTAATCTTTCGCTGGAGATGGAGCATCTATTGCCTGCCGATGAGCTCAACGAGAGTATTGAGCAGTGTATAGATGAGGTGATGAATAAATTCTATTTTCCTGAACTAGGGATAATCGTAGAGAACATAACTCTCGATGGCGAGCTTCACGATAGCTTCGATGGTCGTCTAGTGAACCCAGGCCACGCAATCGAGGCGATGTGGTTTATAATGGATCTTGGGGCTAGGCTCTCACGCCCTGAGCTTATTGAACGAGCAAAACAGATCGCAATCAATATGGTGGAGTATGGCTGGGATCAAACCCATGGCGGGATCTTCTACTTCATGGATCGTCTAGGTGCTCCGACTCAGCAGTTGGAGTGGGATCAGAAGTTGTGGTGGGTGCATGTTGAAACCCTCATAACCATGCTCAAAGGCTATGAGCACACTGGCGATAAGAGGTGTTTGGAGTGGTTCGAGCGAGTTCACAACTACGCATGGTCGCACTTCAAGGATGATGAGAATCGTGAGTGGTTTGGCTATCTTAATCGTCAGGGAGAGGTGCTCCTCAATCTCAAAGGGGGGAAATGGAAGGGGTGCTTCCACATTCCACGAGCTATGTATCAGTGCTGGCAGACCCTTGAGAGAATACGTGTTAAATATGGTGATAAAATATAAAAAGTATGACTAAAATTTTTTCTATAGCAGTTTTAAAGATCTTTATACTCTCTTTGTGCGCTTGCTCATCGGCAGGTGACACAAAAACGGGAGTTGTGATTATTGGTGGTGGCGCTAGTGGTACGATGGCTGCGATTCAAGCGGCACGCATGGGCGTTGAAGTTGTTGTGGCAGAGCCATCGCCATGGCTAGGCGGAATGCTCACCTCGGCAGGTGTGTCGGCCGTTGATGGCAACTATACGATGCAGTCGGGGCTCTTTGGTGAGTTTTGCGACTCGCTAGAGGTGCGCTATGGTGGTGCCGATTCTCTGATTACGGGGTGGGTGAGCAACGTGCTCTTTGAGCCATCTGTGGGAAATGAGATACTAAGAAATATGGTGGCAGCAGAGCCAAATATTACACTACTTCTAGGCACCGAACTACTGAGTGCCGAGCGCAAGGGCGACAAGTGGCATATTAGCCTGCGTAGCGCCGAGGGTGAGAGTCACTATGTAGCGCAGGTGCTTATCGATGGTACGGAGCTAGGTGATGTTGCGGCAGCTCAAGGCGTGGGTTATGATGTAGGTATGGAGGCTCGCTCTGTGAGTGGCGAGGAGATCTCACCTGAGGAGTCGAACGATATAATTCAGGATCTTACCTATGTAGCGATCCTAAAGGATTATGGTGAGGGGGCCGATATGACCATCGATCGTCCTGAGGGCTACAACCCTGAGCCATTCTACTGCTCGACTAAGAGTGAGAAGTGCACTAACCCCAAAGAGGCGCAAAGAATGTGGGATAAGGAGTCGATGATTACCTATGGTAAGCTTCCGAACAACAAATACATGATTAACTGGCCAATCGAGGGTAACGATTACTATGTTAATATTATTGAGATGAGCCCCGCTGAGCGAGAAAAGGCGCTAGAGGCGGCGAAGAACTTCACACTACAGTTTGTCTACTACATTCAAACGGAGCTTGGCTTCAAGAACCTTGGACTAGCCGATGATGAGTACCCAACTGAGGATATGCTACCATTCATTCCATACCACCGTGAGAGTCGTCGTATTCATGGTCTGACACGCTTCAACGTGAATCACGCCTCAAAGCCCTACGATCAGGAGCAAGCGCTCTATCGCACGGGCATCGCAGTGGGGGACTACCCAGTTGACCACCACCATGCACGCTATCCGAAGTGGAGAGAGCTTCCAGATCTGCACTTCTATCCTATTCCATCATATTCGCTACCGATGGGAACACTTATTCCTCAGGGTGTTGAAGATCTGTTGGTGACTGAAAAATCAATCTCAGTGTCAAACCTTGTGAATGGAACAACTCGCCTTCAGCCTGTGGTCTTGCAGATAGGCCAAGCGGCAGGTGCAATCGCTGCACTAGCGGTGAAAGAGGGTGTTGATGTCTCTGAGGTGTCGGTACGTGATGTGCAGACATCGCTTCTGGATGCAGGGGGCTACATCATGCCATACGTCGACCTCAAAAAGGAGGATCCACACTTCAAGGCGCTACAGAGAGTTGGTGCTACAGGAATAATGAAGGGCACGGGGATGAATATCGGATGGACAAACCTTACATACTTCAAGGCTGATACACTAACCCAATCTAGCGAGATCGCAGAGGGTATAAAGGAGTACTATCCAGCCTTTACGCCCGATTTCAAGGGAGAGAATGTGACCATTGGCGAGGCGGTGGCTCTCGTTGAGGGGTTAGGCTCAAAAGTGACATCACCTGAGCAGCTATGGCAGAGTCTCGGACTTGTGAACTATGATCCAAAGCGTGAGATCTCGCGCAAGGAGATGGCGGTGCTTTTAGATAGTGAACTCATGCCATTTAGCAGCGTTGAGGTCGATGTTTATGGAGAGATTATAAGCGAATAATAAGATATATGAAACAAATTTTCAAATATATAACTGTTTTTGCTTTATCGCTTACGATAGTTGGCTGTTGTGACAAGACAGAGCTTCCGAGCGATTACACATCGTATGTCGACCCAACTATTGGAAGTGACTATCACGGCCACGTATTCGTTGGGGCATCAGTCCCATTTGGTATGGTGCAGCTGGGTCCAACAAACATTAGCAAAGGGTGGGACTGGTGTTCGGGCTACCATCGCTCGGATAGTGTGATTATAGGTTTTGCACACACCCACCTCAGTGGAACGGGTATAGGCGATTTGGGCGATATTCTAGTGATGCCCTCTCCCGATGCCCTCTCAACTCAAAAGGCGGACTATGCAACTACTTACTCGCTCGATAATCAGAGCGTGAAACCAGGCTACTACTCTGTGGCGTTGGATAATGGTGTAGACGTTGAACTCACCTCGACAAATAGAGTGGGTATGCACCGCTACCAATTCCCCGAAGGCAGCCAGTCAAGGTTAGTTTTTGATCTTGGCGAAGGTATTGATTGGGATGCGCCAACCGATACCTATATCAAACAGATCGACGAGACAACAATACAGGGGCACCGCTTCTCAACTGGATGGGCAAAGGATCAAAAAATCTACTTTACAGCGTCGTTTAGCGCCCCAATCAAGGCGTTCACGCCACGCAAGGAGTGGTGCTATCGTCCTCGCACAAAGGACTCTATTTTGGTGGATAAGGCGATCGTGGATTTTGGATCGACAGCTGAACTTCAGGCAAAGGTTGCTCTCTCGTATGTGAGTTGCGATAATGCAAAGGAGAATATGTCGGCTGAGCTCCCAGAGTGGGATTTCGATGGGGTAGTCGCAGCTGCCGATGAGGCTTGGGAGGAGCAACTCTCAAAGATTGACGCTCGCTCTTCGGATCCAGCCGTCATGCGCACGTTCTACACGGCACTCTACCACACGATGATCTCGCCCGTGACCTTCTGCGATGTGAATGGCGATTATCGTGGTGCAGATGGCAAGAGCTACAACACGCAGGAGTTCACGCCATACTCGATATTCTCGCTGTGGGACACCTACCGCACAGCGAGTCCTCTGTCGATGATCCTTCACCCCGATAAGATAGAGGATTATGTGAATAGCTTTCTGGCAATTTATGAGCAGCAGGGCAAACTCCCCGTGTGGCACCTCGTGGGCAATGAGACAGACTGTATGGTTGGCTATCACTCAGTGCCTGTGATCGTGGATGCCTACCTAAAGGGCTACCGAGATTTCGATGCCGAGCTAGCCTTCGAGGCGATGAAAAGCTTCGCCGAGTCGGATGAAAGGGGGCTGAAATATGTGAACGAAATAGGCTATATCCCCGCTGAAAAGGAGGGCTGGAGCGTTGCAAAGGCGCTAGAGTATGCAATCGATGATTATGCTATTGCGCAGATGGCAAGAGCGTTGGGTCGTGATGATGACTACAAGAGATATACCGAGCGATCGAAGTATTACACCAACTATTTTGATAAGAGTGTGGGCTTCATGCGTGGTAAACTATCCAATGGCGAGTGGAACCCTAAGTTCGATCCGTTCTACTCTATGCACATGGAGGACGACTACGTTGAGGGTAATGCATGGCAGTACACATGGTTGGTTCCTCACGATGTTCAGGGGCTTGTCTCGCTGTTCGATAGCGAGGAGTCATTCACTCAAAAGCTAGACTCGCTATTCACAGTCTCAAGCGAACTAAACGAAGGGGCATCGGTCGATATTACAGGGCTTATAGGGCAGTATGCCCATGGTAATGAGCCAAGCCACGCCACTCTATACCTCTATCCATACGTGGGTCAGCAGTGGAAGAGTGCGCCTAAACTGCACCATGTCTATCGCGAGTTCTACAACGACACTCCAAGTGGTATTGTCGGCAATGAGGATTGTGGACAGATGTCGGCGTGGTACATCATGAGTGTGATGGGAATCTACCCTGTGAATCCAGTTGGTGGGCTCTATGTCTTTGGATCACCTCTTTTGCAGGAGGCAAGAATCAATCTTGAGGGGGGCAAGTGCTTCGAGATGGTGGCGCACGATCTCTCGGATGATGCGATCTATATCCAATCCGTGAGGCTCGATGGAGAGCCCTACACAAAGTCCTATATCACGCATGACGATCTAATGCGAGGAGCAAAGTTGGAGTTCTTCATGGGAGCAGAGCCAAACCAGAGCTTTGCTAGCGAAGTGCAGGATAGACCCCTTCAGCAGTATCTATAAACCTTATACAAATCTAATATTAATAAAACTATGAGAAAACTTTACACACTTTTGCTGTTGACGCTACTCTCAGGCGTGGTGTTCGCACAGCAAAGAACATTGACTGGAGTTGTCTCTTCAGCAGATGGTCCGATCCTAGGAGCGACCATATCTGTCGAGGGAACAACACGGGCAACAGTATCAAATCTCGATGGAGATTTTGAGCTGGAAGTATCTTCTGGCGAGACGATTGAGGTCTCATACATTGGTTATGAGCCATATCGTATTGTTATTGGTAGCCAAACTCATTTGGATATCACATTAGTTTCGTCGACAAAGGATCTCGACGAGGTGATTGTTGTTGGTTACGGTAAGCAAAAGAAGGCAACCCTCACGGGTGCCGTATCAGCTATTGGAAGCGAAAAACTAGTAAAGAGCAACGTAGCATCGCTCTCAAACGCTCTTCAGGGGCAGATGCCAGGTGTCACAATCCAGCAGACTTCGGGTGAGCCTGGAGCCGATGGAGGTTCAATCCGTATTCGAGGTATTGGTTCGATAAACTCTTCGCAGTCACCTCTAGTTTTGGTTGATGGTATTGAGATGAGCATCGACCAAGTGGATATGAATTCGGTGGAGAGCATCTCTGTTCTAAAGGATGCCGCTTCGGCTTCGATCTATGGTTCGCGCGCCTCGAATGGTGTGGTCCTAATCACAACAAAGCGTGGTGTGGAGGGCAAAACAAATGTTACGTATAGTGGCTACATGACAATTCAGCAGCCAACAAATATGCCAGATCCAGTGAGTGCAGCCGACTATCTAGGTGCTGAGCTCGCAGCGATGGATAACGCTGGTGTACAGATAACAGATCAGGAGCGTCAGCGTCGCCTCTCAGAGATCGAGCACTATAAAACATATCAACCAGACAACTGGAACTACTACGACACCGATTGGAAGGGCGAAACAATCGCCAACTCTTCGACGATGCACAACCACAATATCACCCTATCGGGAGGTAGCGAAAATGTGAAGTTCTTCGGTTCGGGAACATACCTCAAGCAGGATGGTTTGATCGAGAATAACAACTATGAGAGGGCTAACCTACGCCTGAACGTGGATACAAAGATCACCGACTGGATGAAGTTCTCGGTAGATGGTAATATGCGCCAATCTACGGCTGTATCTCCTGCTGGAGCCTCATCTAAGGGTATTATCAACCAGGCGCTATATATGCTACCTATGCTCTCAGCAGCAACGGAGCTCGATGGCAACTGGGGATATGGTAAGAATGGTCTAAACCCTGCGGCTATGGCCGCTGCCAGCGGAACTAGTACTTCGAAGGGCTATGAGACAGTGCTGAACGGAACACTTACGATCACTCCTGTGAAGGATCTCGTTATCGTGGGGCAATACTCATTGCGCAACGTCTCGGGACGTGGAACATATATCAGAACTCCATATACGGTATCTTTGAAGGGTAACGTGCTGGGTGAGTACCCAGGAACTGATGGCGTAACTGAGAGCTGGAATGGCACTGTTCGCAACTACTATCGTGCGCAGGCTAACTATACTAAGCAGATCGACAAGCACAACATCGGTGTGATGCTTGGAGCTCAGGCCGAGGACAACTCATACTCTAGCTTCAACGCTTCGATGATGGGCTTTGAGTTCGAGAAATACTACCTGAGCAATGGTGATGCCTCTACGGCCTCTGCAGCTGGTGGTGCGAATGATTGGTCTATGGCATCGGTGTATACACGTCTGAACTACTCTTATGATGATAAGTATATCTTCGAGTTTAGTGGTCGCTATGATGGTTCATCGCGCTTCACGTCTAGCAATCGTTGGGGATTCTTCCCATCGGGATCTGCTGCGTGGGTAATCACTCGTGAGAGCTGGATGGAGTCTACGCACGGATGGTTAGATTTTCTCAAACTGCGCGTCTCGTATGGTGAACTAGGAAACCAATCCCTATCTAATAACTACCCTTACGCCTCGACAATCAACACAGGCTATGGTTATTGGTTCGACAAGGAGCTATGGCCAGGTGTTGCTCAGACTTCATTCTCGAACGAGAACATCTCATGGGAGACATCTACTCAGTTCGACGTGGGTGTTGACGCTAATTTCTTCTCAAATCGCTTGACCCTCACGGCTGACTACTATGTCAAGACCGTGAACGATATGCTCCTTATGTTCCCACTGCCTTACTACGCAGGTCTTCAACCAGCGTGGAGCAATGCAGGTTCGATGAAGAACGAGGGCTGGGAGCTTGCACTAGGGTGGAAAGAGACTCGTGGTGACTGGAGCTATGGTGTGAACCTAACGCTTAGTGACAACCGCAACGAGGTGACGGATCTCAAAGGTCTCACGACTCAGGATCGCTCGCTAGTTGTTGGTTACCCTTCGGGAGGTCACTGGGGTTATGTCACAGATGGCTACTATCAGGATTGGGACGATGTGGCATCATCGCCTCTATACTCATCTGCAGCGCGTCCAGGCTATGTGAAGTATGTGAAAACAGACCCTAATAGCGATCAAGATATCATCTCTCAGGAGGATATGGTCTATCTGGGTGATCCATTCCCACACTATGAGTATGGTGTTACGCTCAACGCTGCGTGGAGAGGTTTTGACCTCCAAGCGTTCTTCCAAGGCGTAGGCGAGAGAGCAACATATATGACGGGTGTAGGTCTTAAGCCATTTGCAAACGGTGCCAACCTATTCTCACACCAGATGGATTGGTGGACACCTGAGAATCCAAATGCCGAGTATCCAATCATTGTCCCAGAGGCAAACGCAGGGGACAACTACCTCAAGTCGGATAAGTGGGTGCGTAATGGCGCTTATCTTCGTCTGAAGAACCTTGTGCTGGGTTACTCTCTTCCTGATAAGATCGTCAAGAGATGGGGATTGTCTCAGTTTAGAGTCTACCTGAGTGGACAAAATGTATTCACAATCAGTGATTTCTATGATGGATATGACCCTGAGGTCTCATACTCTGGAAGTGTAGGAGGTGAATTCTATCCTGTGATGCGTACATACACAGTGGGAGTTGATGTGAAATTCTAATCGGTAAATAGCAATGAAAAAGATAAATAATATAAAGAGAATGATCTTCGTGGCAGGTGCCCTATGTTTGAGTCTAGGGACAATCTCGTGCTCTGACTATCTCGATCGTGAGCCTAAGAGTGACTACCTGAATACGGACTTCTATAATAATGAGGGTGCAATCCGCCAAGGAGCTACGGGTTGCTACCAGCGCCTGAAGATGGACCACACAGCAACATCGAGTATCCCATACTCAACACTTTGGGATATGTACACTCCATTTGGAATCGAGCGTGCCGATAACGCAAGTATTGGTGTGGGTAATGTGAACCTAGAGAACGTTTTTGTCGTGGAGAAGACATGGCAACTACTCTACGCATCTGTTGCGAGATGTAATGCAGTTTTAGATGGTGCAGAGCCACACATGCCAAAGCTAAATCAGGCTTCACAAGTTCTTCTGGCTGAGATCAGGGTACTTCGTGCGCACTTCAACATTCAGCTCATCTCCCTATTTGGTGATGTGCCATTGTTTATGAAGTCGGTAACAGAGCAGGAGCGCCAAAGCGCAACTCGTGACCCATGGAGAGAGTCAGTAGATATTATCCTCGCTGACCTAGAGAGTGCCGCTCAGGTACTTCCATGGCAACAGTCGGGCGATGGCTCGTGGGGTCGTGTTGATCGCTCGGTGGCGCTTGGTCTGAAGGCACGCTTGGCTCTATATACTGGTAGCTGGCTAAAGTATGGCCATGGAATGAGTGGTGAGACAGATCAAACAGCAGCGGCAGAGTACTTCGAGATTGCAGTCGAGGCATCAAATAGAATTATGACAGAGAGTGGTCGTAGCCTATCGCCAAACTTTGCGGATCTATTCACTCGAGTGGGGCAGGCTGAGGCTGGAGCTAAGAGCGAGAATATGCTATTCATGATGTTCTCAGATCAGGGCGATAAGAGCACGCACTACCAATCGTTTGGTGAGCATGTGAGAATGATCGGTCAGAGTGGCCGTTTCCCAACACAGTATCTTGTAGATACATACGAGACAAAGAATGGTCTTCGCATTGACCAAGACCCAAGCTACAATCCAGCTAAACCTTTCGAGAATCGTGACCCACGCCTTAGCGAGACGGTCTACTATCACGGCTCTCAGATCATTGGTAATACGGGAGGTAACAAGCGCAACTTCTTGATGAATGTCTATGGCCCTGAGGTTGAGTCATTCGACGATCAAGGCAATGTTGTGATGCTCCCTAATGCCGACTATGTTGGCTCGGTAGCCCCTTATGGTTATGTTCATAGTGGTGTTGGTTTCGCATGGAAGAAGTACAACCACTTCGACGATGAGGTGACTCACCAAGCCACATATAACATCATCATCATGCGCTATGCTGAGATCCTCCTCACGTTCGCTGAGGCGAAGATCGAACTAGGTGAGATCGATGCCTTTGCTGTGGATGCTATCAATCAGGTGCGTGCACGTGTTGATATGCCAGCTATCGCAATGGGAACTCAGGCGGAGATGCTCCAAAGAGTTCGTCGTGAGCGCAAGGTGGAGCTAGCACGTGAGGGCCTATATCTGTTCGACATGCGTCGTTGGAGATTGGGCGAGGCTCAGGTAGATGGCAAGAAGACTTATGGCTATCCAATCGCTCAGGGGATCGATGCTACGAATGGAGTCTACCCTAATGGCTACGATCAAGTGACAGAGGATATGGTTCCATCGTTTGGTGCCCCAGGCTCTGTCGAAGATATGAACGACATCGCAGATTATGAGGCTTACGCTGTGAAGGATGGTGTTGCTCGTCTACGTGTGAGAGATAATGACAGACAGTGGGACGATAAGTTCTACCTATGGCCAATTCCTCAAACAGAGCGTAACAAGTGTCCTTGGTTGACTCAGAACGAAGGCTACGCACAATAATTAGGACTCAGATATGAGACGATTAATATTGATAATAACTTTGCTTATGTGCATCGGCACAACACGAGCTCAGCTCGTGTTGGAGGCCGAGGCCGAAGACCCAACGCTAGTTGTTCGCGGCAAGGAGTATCAAGTGACCAGCGTCGATGACGGTCAGTGGGAGAGCCTCTCCGATGGGGTGTTTATCCTCTCATCGCAGAGAATGGATCGAATCAAAGCGACTAGGAGAGATGTTGTAGCTGTGGCCGTTGGCGCAGATATGAGAGTCGAGTCAACTATAAACTCTGCTGCCGCCGATGGTTCTACTCCGAGTTTCGATGAGCAGCTCGATGTGATAGTCCCTAAGGGTGGATTTGTGGTGCTGGCAGTAGATAGTGACTATGCAAAGAGCCAGCCTCGACGATTCCTCTCTGAGAACTTCAAGGTGGGCGATGTGGTGAAACTTCGCCATCAAGACCAACCAATCTCTATCGAACAGATGCTATCGCTGGGCGTAGATAAGGGAGCCTCTCTTGAACTATATGACGATGAGATGATCACAGTGCTTGAGCAGAGCTATACGATACGAGGGCGTGTGAACTCTCTCGGGGCAGATAATCGAGTTGAGATTCTTCTTGTCGACTCTGATAAGCGTTTGCCAGTGAAGCTCAATAAAGAGGGAGAGTTCAGTGTGAAGGCTAAGCTTCGTGCAGGGGTGAACTACATCGATGTGACTCTCTGCCAGGGTGATGAGTCGCTGGCGACTAGCTCTAAGGTGATCTTCTATAAGCGCGAAAGCGATAAACACAAGGAGGTTGTACTTTGGGTTGAGCAGTTTCCGAATGCTAAAACTTTGACAAACGCTCAGGCGGTCGATGCTATGATGGCAAAGGCTGCTCAGGCGGGATTCACAACTATTGGATTTGATGTGAAGGGTCCCGAGGGCTATGCCTCGTACCGCAAGAGCGACCTGACACAGACCCCTTACTTCACGGTGACGGTGAATCCAAACAAAAAGGTTGCGGACGATGGTTTCGACCTCTTGGAGGCGATGGTTAGCTCGGCGCATAAGCATGGATTGAAGATATGGACCTCATTTAACATCTTTACGGAGGGTAACCTCACAGCTAGAGATCTTAAGATGCTAGATCGCTTCCCTGACTGGATCGAGAAGGTGCAGCACCCTCAGGATAGGGGTGAGATACTCTCCTTGTTGGAGTCGGCAAGGGGTAAGCAGTCGCTTGAGACGGGCTCACCAGTGGTCCTAGCCTTTACGAATCCATCGAATATGGATGTTCAGAACTTTCAGCTTCTGAGAATCGAAGAGGTGATTAAGAACTACGATATTGATGGAATTGTACTTGATCGTTGCCGTTACGACAACATGTACGCCGACTTTAGTGAGCTTACTCGCACATGCTTCGAAGAGTATCTTCTCCAGAGAGGTAAGAGTCTTGGGAGATTTCCCGAAGATATCTTTACGATCGATCAGAGCGGTGCGGTGGTCCCAGGTGAGCTCTACAACGATTGGTTCACCTTCCGTAGTCTGACCATCAAACTCTTCACAGATAGGGTTAGAGTCCTAGTTGATGAGTATAAGCAGAAGAGGGACTCTGAGCTACTCCTCACGGCGTATGTGGGTTCGTGGTATGAGCTCTACTATCAGAATGGGGTGAACTGGGCTAGTAAGAACTTTAGGTACAACGAGCGCCTAAACTTCCCAAATAGCGAGCTATATACGGATGATTACTACAAGACTGCATATCTTGAGAACATAGATCTACTGATGATCGGAACATACTTCAAGACAGCAAAAGAGGTGAATCGCTACATTACTCTTGGCAATATTCTCACAAATGGTGAGGTGCCACTGGTAGGGTCGATGAGTCTGCCAGATCTGGGTGATAGCCAACGATCAGAGGTCTTCGAAGCGTCGATGCGCAGCACATCGGGATTGATGATCTTCGATCTGTGCTACATCAACGATTGGGTGAAGTTCACCTCCCAGATGCAGAGTGCGATGAAAGTTAAACAGAAATAAATAGAATTTAGATATGAATATTTTAAAGCAAATAAAGTGTATAAGCACTTTTATCGTGGCACTAATAGTGTTTGCAGGGTGTCAGAGCGATAGCGAAGATTCACGAGTGTATGAACCAGCGCGCATCAACGCCGTGAAACTAAATGGGGAGCTGTTCCTAGCCTCGACACAGGACAATGTTGTGACGGTGAACACCCCTGATGGAAGATCCCTAGAGGCTACTCAGCTTCAGATCCTTCTCTCGAATGGTGAGCTACAAAATTTCACGAATGGTAGTGAGGTGGATTGCCGCTTCCCAATACCGCTTTCGGTTGTGGGTAGCGATGGTAGCAGCTATGACTTTACACTAAAGGTCGTATCTCGCCCTAAGCTAGCATCGTTCGTAATCGATGGTGTGGAGCTTCTCCAGTCGGTGCAATCAGAGACTAAAATCCTAGCTCAGGTGCCTGTGGGTACAGATGTGAGCGCTCTAAGGGTCTCTATGCAGTTCGTTAATGGTGAACTTCAAGGCTTTGTCAATGGTGAGGAGTACAACTACTCTGAGCCTCGCTCATTCTCTATCCTTGGGGTTGATGAACAGACGGTGTATCCATACTCTTTGGTGGTGACAGATAAGACTATCGGTCCTGCCGCTATCGAGGCGATGACTATCAATGGTATCCCAACAACTCAGGTTGTGGTGACAGATGCCGAAAATGCAGTTGTAGTCCCTTATATCGATGGTTTGACGGACTTCTCTTCGGCTACGATCACTATCACTGCAGGTCTTGAGAATGAGATCGATCCTGAGGCGCAGCTCTCTGGATTGAACCTATACAGCGGCAACAACAAGGTGAAGATCACGGGCTCTAATGGTAGCACTACGGAGTTCACAATCGGCGTGCCGATGATTAGCTCTGAGCCAACATACAAGCTCGAATATAGCGATATTAAGGTTGGTGGAACGGGCAACGCCGTGAGCGCAAACGCAGTTCGTGGTGCAGCTCTATCGGGAGATCATGTGGTTCTTTCGGCTCAGAATACAAACGCAGGTTTGGGTCTATACTACAACTACAAGAGTGGCGAATATGCTGGATCACTAAATATTAATTCAGCGTATAAGATCAACTGGGGACTCCACAAAGTTGCGTCCGATGTAAATGGAACACTCCTCTACTCTGAGCTAGGTCTTACATCTGGAACACAGACTATCCATAAGTGGAGCAGCGTGACGGGTGAGCATGAGAAATTCCTAGAGTTTAGCAGTGCATCGATCGGTTCGGAGCTAGCCTCGTATCGTAATGCTGGTATCTCTATCGATGGCGATCTATCGACGAGTGCACGAGTTATCATGACTACGGCACAGCGTGCCGAGGCGTTTGTTTGGAGTGTTGAGAATGGTGTGGTTTCGTCCTCGCCAACACGCTTTACGCCAGCTGTCAACCAACCTAACTACTACTGGACAGTCTCGGCACTTGCAGGAGGCGACAACTTCGTGGCCTCTGTGCCATCGAGCGGAGGTAGTGCACTTTGGATGCTCAACTCAACAATGAGCGAGATACTCAAAGTGTCGGGATTGACGGTCTCTGATGCTAAGACAATAAGCTATAAAGGGCGTACATACCTAGCCTATATCGCCTACTCATCGGGTAAGGGTGCATTCTGTCGTCTTCTCGATGTTACGGATGGCGATCTAGCCTCATACACTCGCTACATCATGGACTATACGTTTGAAGCGCCATCGGCAGGTATGGGTAACGGATGCGCAGCGATCGATATGAAGGTTAGCGATGAGGGGCTCACGGTGATGTATTTCCACGACAACATTGGTGCTGCAGTCTTTGAACTATAATTGTTGGGTGATGGATATCCTCCGCCACAAGGCTAGCTTTGGGGCCAAGGTGGAGGAGTCCATTACTTATACGACTAACAAACATTAAAAATGAAAAATAGAGCATTAGCTTTAGATTCGTTGAGAGGATACGCAATAATCACGATGGTGCTTTCGGGCACTATCGTGACTGGCGTATTACCTCAGTGGATGTCACACGCCCAGATCTTTGCCGCGAGAGGTTTCGACCCATCTGTGGCGGGTATCACGTGGGTTGATCTAGTGTTCCCATTTTTTATCTTTGCGATGGGAGCAGCCCTTCCATTCTCGCTAGGAGGTCGACTCGAAAGGGGAGACTCGAAGTGGAAATTGACTCTTGAGTCTCTTTTACGAGGTTTAAAACTCGCCTATTTTGCAATATTTCTTCAGCACATATATCCTCACGTTGTGAGCTCGCCCATGGACACACGCTCGTTTTTGATCGCGTTGTTGGGTTTTGTGCTGCTATTTGGGATGTATCTTCGTATTCCTCTCAATATTTCGCTCTGGGCACGCCGAGCCATTGAGTATGTATCTTTTGGATTGGGGCTGGTTTTGATGCTTAGTATCGACTACGCCAACGATCGAGTCTTTAGCCTAGGGTGGAGTAATATCATAATTATGGTGTTGGCAAACATGGCGATATTTGGGTCGATAATCTATATATTCACCGCAAACTCTGCGGTGCGCCGAGTTGCGGTTCTGCCCTTTGTGATGGGGGTTATCCTCACCGCTAACTCTAAGGGGATGGTCTATATGGGTGGTGCGCAAGGCTGGATCGCAGACCCTGATTATGTCGCAACGTGGGTCGATAAATTATATAGCTTTTCGCCGGCGGGGTGGATGTATCAGTTTGCCTATCTAAAGTATCTTTTTGTGCTCATTCCAGGTACAATCGCTGGGGAGTATCTCAAGCAGTGGTGTCAAAAGAGTGAGGATGCGAACGGGGTTGAGCGCCCGAAAACCCTTGTATGGGTTGTGGGGCTGTCGCTACTGCTCATCGTGCTGAATCTCTATGGGCTCTACACTCGCTCTCTGACGCTGAATCTCGTGGGCACGATAGTGGTGCTAGTGGCGATTGGTCAGCTACTCAAAGGCGAAGATTCGGTGAGCAAACTTTGGCACAAACTATTTATCTTGGGTGCATTTTTACTCCTGCTAGGACTCACATTCGAAGGTTATGAAGGGGGTATAAGAAAGGATCACTCAACATTTAGCTACTACTTCACAACCTCGGGGCTCGCCTCATTTGCCTTGATCTTCTTTTCGGGCGTTTGTGATGTTTATAGAGTCAAGTGGCTGGCTCAGCCGCTACAAAAAATAGGGCAAAATCCAATGATTGCCTACGTCTCACCTCAGTTGGTCGTAACTCCACTGTTGGGTCTGACAGGCGCTATGGCGTGGGTCAATAGTTTGAACACGAACGCTTTTGAGGGGTGTTTGAGAGGTTTGATATTCACATCTCTAGCGGTAGTGATAACGGTAATATTCACAAGATTTAAACTTTTTTGGAGAACATAAATTTAAAAGAACAATGATCACACAACGACTATTTGGAGCGATGGCTCTACTACTAGTTACCTCGTTAATATCATGCGGTTCGGGTTCAGGAGAGGAGCCTACTACGCCAGCCGAAGAGCTCGACCCCGTGACTGAATACTTTGAGAATGAAAAGCGCCCAACGGCAAGCGTACCCGACTGTTTTAATGGCGCATATTATCGCAAGATTGTGACCGAGAGTGATAGATGGGTAGGTATTGAGGGGCAAGTAGTGCTCCCTGAACTACATCTCGATCCCGACAGGATGCACGAGACTCAGGTCAACAAACACAAAGACAACCCCTCGATCTATATGGGAGGAAACGCTAGTGGTCAGGAGACGGATATAGGTCTAGCGTGGGAGCAGATCGTAGCAAATGGCCCAAGGGTTGCTTTTCGCCCATTCTTGCGAAGAACTGCCTTTGCTGCAACAGGTCAGGAGGCTAACTTTATGAACGGAACAAACAATAGCAACTTCTACTGGTATCCAGGTGATGTAGTGACGATGCGTATTGAGATTGTTCAAAATGGAGTGTTGCGCTTCACGGTTGAAGGTGAGGGCAAACGCTATGAGGTTGACTATCCGTGTGATGGCTATACGCTCAACTCCAACGTGGAGTTTAAGAGGGTGAATGCAATCGATCAGATGGGTAACGAGGGTAAGCCCGTGCAAGCATCGACAACAAAGATAACTGGATCGAAGTGGAACTACACCAAGCTGCTTAGGTACGATAGCGATGGCTCGCTCCTTGAGGTTAACATGCACTCGGGACGCTACTACGATATGCGATGCCCCGATACAAAATATTTTGAGATCACCGCCTCAGATGCACAGGCGGCCCTAGGCTCTGAGACGATAGATATTATCGCTGGAGAGTAAAACGTAATAATTTAATACCAAAAAACTACATTATCTATGAAAATTTTTAAAAGTTGTCTGTGCAGCATCGCTTTGACTCTAGTGTCGATGTGTGCCTACTCGTGTACTGGCTCGGAGAGTGGAGTAGATGTTCCCGTTGAGGAGACAAAGCAGGAGGAGGTGCGTGGAGTGTGGGTTCCTGCGCCACGATTTACAGATGTGCTGACAAGCTACGATAAGATTGAGAGCTTCGTGAATAATCTTGTTGATCTAAAGATGAATGCGATCTTTATGGTAGCATTTGCCAACGAGATGACTATCTACGATAGCGAGGTTCTGCTGAAGAATACGACCTATAGCTCGATCGATCAAACTAACATGTTTACTCCATACATGAGCAGCTACTCTAGCTCGACGAATGATCCTGTGGAGGATATTATCGAACTGGCCCATGCAAATGGCATCAAGGTATTTTTTTGGTATGAGTATGGTTTCATGTGCGCAACGACCGAATCAGCGGTTCAGCACAGCGTGATTCGTGCAAAGCATCCAGAGTGGATGGGTATCGCCAGTGATGGAGGATACGCCAACTATAATAGCCACGACTACTATTTCAACTCGTTTGATCCTCAAGTGCAGAACTTCCTCTTGGAGCTTATCTCTGAGGCACTCAAGCGTTATCCTCAAGTTGATGGTATTCAGGGCGATGACAGAATGCCTGCCGCACCTCGCAATTCAGGTTATGATGCGGTGACAAAGCAGCTCTTTAAGGCGGATATGGGGTATGAGCCACCAACGGACTATAATAATTTGCAGTGGGTTGAGTGGCGTTTAGATCAGCTCAATGATTTCGGTAAGAGACTCTACGGTACGGTGAAGGCATTGGCACCAAATGCGATGGTTAGCTTCTCTCCAAATCCATACCCTTGGTGCGAGAACAACCTAATGCAGGATTGGCCACAGTGGATCAGTGATGGTATTGTCGATCTTTTGGCTGTGCAGTGCTATCGTCGTGATTTGAGTAGCTACAAAGCTACAGTTGAGGAGTGCATCGACAATATCAACAGTGCGGGAGGGCGTAAGCCAATCTTTGCACCAGGAGTTTTGATGCAGGTGGGCTCGGATTTGGCTGACCCAGCAGTGATGCAACAACAACTCATTGAGAATAAGATGATGGATGTCGATGGCGCTGTATTCTTCTACAATAAGGGGCTTGAGAGTGAGAGTATGCGCACAGTCCTCAGGCAGGTGTATACGCGTGATGTGATCTTCCCTGAAAAGTAATAATCTCTTCGGTTGTGAGAGCTTCTTAATGCAGAAGTCTCGCAATCGAAGATAAAAATCAATAAACTCAAAATCTAGAGTATTATGATCACCTTTTTAGTCTGTTTAGCCCTACTCGTAGGGGCGTACTTCATCTATGGTGCCTACCTAGAGCGTCAGCTTGGGGTAGACCCTAAGGCTCCGATGCCGTGCCATACACGCCCCGATGGAGTGGATTATGTGCCACTTCCGAAGTGGAAGATATTTCTGATTCAGCTACTCAATATTGCGGGCTTGGGGCCCATTTTCGGTGCTGTGCTTGGTGCTACTTATGGTCCCATCGCTTTGTTGTGGATCACCGCAGGGGGAATTCTCATTGGTGGAGTTCACGACTTTGTGTCGGGCTATATCTCGGTGAAGATGGACGGGCTTAGCTACCCAGAGATCGTGGGTCGATATTTAGGCGTGGGATTTAAGCAAGTGGCGAGGGTATTTACAGCTCTTCTTATGATTTTGGTCGGAGCGGTATTTTTGGTTGGCCCAGCAGGAATTTTGGAGGGATTAACCAACATCTCAACCACTTGGTGGGTGTGGATTATCTTCCTCTACTACTTCCTAGCCACGATTCTGCCAGTCGATAAGATCATCGGTCGTGCTTACCCTATATTTGGCGCAGCGCTGCTCTTTATGGCGGTGGCACTGTTGATCTCGCTACTCTTTTCGGGTGCCGATCTGCCAGAGCTGGATTTTAAAAACTATAAGATCAATGCCGAGGATTTTCCGATCATTCCAACACTATTTATCACGATTGCTTGCGGAGCTGTTTCGGGTTTCCACGCTACCCAATCCCCAATGATGGCTCGCTGTATGCAATCTGAGAGTCACGCTCGCCCTGTATTCTTTGGTGCGATGATCTCGGAGAGTATCATAGCCCTGATTTGGGCTACGGTCTCGATGCTCTTTTTTGGAGGTGTCGAGATGCTCAATGCAGAGCTTGCGGCAAATGGAAATAACGCCGCCGTGATCGTGGATCGTATCGCAAACGGAATGTTGGGCAAGGTGGGAGGTGTGCTCGTTCTGCTGGGTGTGGTTGTAGCGCCAATATCCACTGGTGATACGGCATTCCGCTCGGCAAGGTTGATAATTGCTGATTTTTTGAATATCAACCAATCGCAATTCAAGCGACGAATAGCTATCTGTCTACCGCTCTTTGCTCTGGGTTATGGTGTTACGCTCATAGATTTCGATGTTCTGTGGCGCTACTTTGCGTGGGTGAATCAGCTTTTGTCTGTCATCACGCTGTGGGTTGGGGTGATATTCTTCGCCTCGAGACAAAAATATAGCCTCTGTGTTATTCTGCCAGCAATATTCATGAGCTTCATAACGATAGACTACCTATTTATCTCTAAACAGTTCTTCGGTTATAGCCAACCTCTGGGACACTCCCTAGCGGCGGTGACGACGATCGCTGTTGTGTGGGGATTTATGAGAAGAACTCGTGCTGTGATGTTGGAAAATAGAAGAAAATAATTATATTTGTACTAACCTAATAAAATTAAGTATTATGATGAAGAGATCAATACTTTTCGCCTCGTTACTATCGATATTGCTTCTTGCGCAGTCGTGCTGTAACTCTAAATGCAAGGCATCCAAGGAGCCTAAAATTGAGAGCACTCTAATTGTGGAAAAAGCAAACGCTCTACCAATCAAGGGGACATTCCTCGATGAGATTTCACACGATATTCCCCACCAAAACTGGGGTGAGGCAGAGTGGGATCGTGATTTCGCCTATATGAAAGCCGCAGGTATAGAGTTCGTCATCCTTATCAGAAGCGGTTACCGCAAGTTTATCACCTATCCATCACCTTACTTGATGTCGAAGGGGTGCTATAAACCTTCGGTCGATCTAGTGGATATGTATCTGCGTCTGTGTCGCAAGTACGATATGAAGTTCTACTTTGGACTCTACGACTCTGGTGAGTACTGGGATACGGGTGATATGGCAACAGAGATAGAGTCTAACAAGCATGTGATTCCCGAGGTGTGGGATATGTACGGCGAGAAGTATAAAGATGTGTTCGGTGGCTGGTACCTTAGCGGTGAGATCTCACGTGCGACAAAGGGGGCTATAGATATGTTCCGCACGATGGGTATGCAGTGCAAGGAGGTGTCGGGAGGTCTACCAGTCTTTATCTCGCCTTGGATCGATGGCAAGAAGGCGGTGATGGCTGCCTCTTCGCAACTGAGCAAGGATGATGTTGTCTCTGTGGATCAACACGAGAAGGAGTGGGACGAGATCTTTGCTGGTATCTCAGGTGCAGTTGATGCTGTGGCGTTCCAGGATGGTCACATCGACTACGATGAGTTGGACACTTTCTTCGAGGTGAACAAGCGTCTAGCTGATAAGTACGGCATGGAGTGTTGGACTAATGCTGAGACTTTCGATAGAGATATGCCGATTAAGTTCTTCCCTATTAAATTTGATAAGTTGCGCCTGAAGCTCGAGGCTGCTAAACGTGCAGGCTACGATAAGGCGATCACATTTGAGTTCTCTCACTTTATGTCTCCTCAATCGTCATACAAGCAGGCGGGTCACCTCTATAACCGCTACATGGAGTACTTCGATATGGAGCCAACAAAAGAGAAGTAGAGAGTATGAAAAATTTTGGATATATTATCTTTCTAGCCATTGTTGCAGCTCTCGGAGGCTTTCTCTTTGGTTATGATACAGCAGTGATCTCGGGCACCGTGACGATGGTTAAGTCGCAGTTTGGGCTAGATGTTGTACAGACAGGCTGGTATGTGGGGTGCGCCCTAGTTGGCTCTATTGTGGGGGTGTTGTGTGCTGGTGTTTTGAGCGATGGTTTGGGACGAAAGCTCGCAATGTTGATCTCGGCAGTGCTATTCTCAGCCTCAGCAATCGGATGTGCTGTGAGTGTTGACACCACACAGTTGGTGATCTTCCGTATCGTAGGGGGTGTCGGAATTGGTGTCGCATCGATTGTCTCGCCACTCTACATTAGTGAGATTGCAGCGGCGAAGTATCGTGGTCGCCTAGTCTCGCTCTATCAGCTCGCTGTGACGGTGGGTTTCCTAGCGGCGTATCTAGTCAACTACGAGATCATGGACTACTCGGCAGTGAAGCAGGGTAGTGCAGTGGCGCAGTCGCTATGGTCTAAGATCTTTGTTACGGAGTCGTGGCGAGGAATGTTGGGAGCAGAGACCCTGCCAGCGGTTCTATTTATGCTGGCGCTATTTTTCATCCCAGAGAGTCCACGCTGGTTAACCCTCAAAGGTCGTGGTAAGGAGGCTCTAGCCCTGCAAACTCGCATCTGTGGCTCTAGTGAGGAGGCTCAAGCGGAGTTGGATCAGACCAGTGCGATACTCAACGAATCGAAGGAGTCGACTTGGAAGTTCCTGATGCGTCCAAATATTCTAAAGGCAATAGCTATAGGTGCTGCAATCGCAATTTTGGGGCAGTTTATGGGGGTAAATGCTGTGATGTACTACGGGCCCGTGATATTCGAGGATAGCGGTATGTCTACTTCTGATTCGCTGTTTTATCAGATATTTATTGGATTGGTGAACGTGGGGACAACCATCATTGCGCTACTAATAATCGACAAGGTTGGTCGCAAGCAACTCGTCTACTGGGGTGTTAGTGGTATGATTATATCTCTGCTGCTCATTAGTGGATACTTTGTAATGGCGGAGAGCCTGCCGACAATCATGCTGTTGATCTTCTTCTTGATGTATGTCTTCTCGACAGCAATCTCGATCTCGGCAGTGATCTTCGTGCTCCTATCGGAGATGTATCCAATCAAGGTGCGTGGCGTGGCGATGTCTATCGCAGGGCTCTCTTTGTGGGTGGGAACTTTCCTCATTGGACAGCTCACACCTTGGATGCTCGAGATGCTTCAACCAGTGGGAACATTCCTGCTCTTTGCGGTGATGTGTATCCCATATATGCTCATTATTCGCTTCCTTGTTCCCGATACTACGGGCAAATCGCTTGAAGAGATCGAGCGATATTGGCAGAAGTAGAGCTTTAGCCTAAAATACAAAATAACCACCTAGTAGAGCCTGAGTAGGCGCTACTGAGGTGGTTATTTTATTTTAAAGTTATATCAGCCTAGCATTGAGGAACCGATAAAAAAGATTACCTTTGTGAGGTATAAACAACTCAAAGAGGGCATGAAAAGGAGTGCAAAGCTGCTTAGATTTATAATCCCATCGCTATTTGGGATTCTTTTCTTTATCGTACCACTGCCGTATGGGCGTATAATTCCTGTTGAGGGGATGGCGCCTGTGAATATTGGCATTGGGGCGCTTGCCGACCTGTTTAAGATTCTTCTCAAAGAGCACTTGATGATGATTTCGCTGGTGGTTATCTGCTCATCAGCTCTGCTGTCGGTGTTGGCTCTGTTTGTGAATTATGGGTGGGATTTTCTCAATAAACTCTTTCGTGTCTCGCCATTTTGGCTTGTGTGTCGTGTGCTGGGTGCGCTATTCACAGCGATGGTGGTATTGGGTTTTGGTCCCGAATTTATAATCTCAGCAGATAGCGGGCAGACGATGATAGAGCTCATCCCTAGTCTGTTGGCTATATTTTTCTTTACGGGTTATCTCCTGCCGCTGATCGTCGATTTTGGATTCATGGACTTCGTGGGTACGCTCATCTCAAAGTATATGTATCGACTCTTCAGAGTGCCAGGGCGTGCGGCGATCGATGCCATTTCGTCGTGGTTGGGCGATGGTACGCTGGGTGTTATGATTACCGAGGCGCAGTATAAAGGGGGATACTACACATCACGTGAGGCAGCCATTATTGCGGTCTGCTTCTCGCTTGTGTCGCTTCCCTTCTCGACCGTCATAGCTGAGAATTTGGGGCTGATGTCGATGTTTGTGCCGTTCTATGCAACGGTGTGTCTCTCATCGTTTGTGTGTGCACTGCTTGTGGCTCGTATATACCCAATTAATAGAATCCCACAAGACGAGACCTTTCAGGGAGTGCCCCTAAAGTGTGAACAACGCAAAGATAGTGGGGCACTGCTTTCTCGTGCCATAGTTCGAGCTGTGAGCAGAGCCCAGAGAGCACCCTCGTTTAGGGCGATAGTGGTGGAGGGTTTTAAGTTCACGCTGGATCTCTACATGGCGCTCCTGCCCCTATGTATGGCGTGGGGAACTTTGGCTCTTATAATTAGCAACTACACGCCCGTGTTTGAGTACCTCTCAATCCCATTTGAGTATATCTTCACGCTGTGTGGTGTGCCCGATGCACAAGAGGCTGCTCCCGCTGCGATGATAGGCTTTACCGATATGTTCATCCCCTCTATCATGGTCTCTGGAGACGAAATAGCGCCGATAACAAAGTTTATTATCGGCGCATTGAGTGTTAGTCAGCTTATCTATTTGACAGAGACGGGAGCGGTGATCCTAAAGTCGTCTATTCCTTTGAATTTCAAAGATCTATTCGTCGTATTTATGATCCGTACAGCTATCTCTCTGCCTATTATTATTGTGGTAGCTAAACTTCTGTTTTAGTCACTACTTCGAGAAGTAAAAATCAGGATATGGGCACTGCTCACCAGTTGCCTTGAAGCTCGGCATTGGAGCATCCTCCGCTCGTAGTCTGTCGCTGAGGATCTTGGCTAGCTTTGCGGCTGTGCGTTGATTCTTCTTGCTGGTGTTCATTAGGTTCTGAGTCTCGCCAATATCCTCCTTGATGTTATATAGCTCACTTGTCGAGGTCTCGTAGTCGTGAATTAGCTTCATATCGCCCAATCTGATAGCGCTGCGTGGTGCTCCACACTCGTTGCCTCGCTCGCCCCAATCGTTAGGGTAGTGCCAGAAGAATGCTCTATTTTCGTTAATTTTGCCACCCTTTAGCGCCTTAGTGAACGATTCAGAGTCTAGCTCTTGGGCTATGTTGTCGGTGTTGCTACCCGCCAGCTCAACGATCGTAGGGAAGAAGTCCTCGATGATTACAGTCGAGTTATTCACGCTCGCAGGTTTTGTAATGTTAGGAGCGTAGACAAGCATCGGCTCACGTATTCCACCCTCGTAGATCGAACCTTTTCCACCTCTTAGTGGAGCGTTCTTGTTGATGCCGTTGAATGTCTTAGAGCGCACACCAACCGAATATCCGCCATTGTCGGACATGAAGATGATGACGGTATTATCTGCAATTCCCTTCTCATCGAGATAATCCATAAGGTCACCCAGACTCTTATCCATACCCTCGACCATCGATGCATAGCGTGCTTCATACTCCTCGTATCCCTGCTCGATGTACTTAGGGTAGAAGCGCATATCTGCCTCGAAAGGTACGTGTACCGCGTAGTGCGACATGTAGAGGAAGAACGGTTTGTGCTCCTCCAGCGCCTCGTCCATTAGCGCCTCCGCCTCTATGGTTAGCGCCTCAGTGAGGTATATATCCTGTCCGTGATACTTCTCAAGATCGGGTACACCCCAAGGGCTATTTGGTTGATTGTTACCAAAATCCTTAGTTCCAAGGAACGAGCCAGGACCTCCAGCGGCGTGTCCACCTATGTTTTTATCAAAACCTATGTTTAGTGGATCCTCGGCAGGGGTTGTCTTTGCACCAAAGTGCGCCTTGCCTAAGAAAAGAGTGGCGTAGCCTGCATCCTTTAGGATTTGAGGAAGTGGAGTGCCATAGAAGGCTCTCTCTACACTCTTGTCGGGAGTGAACCCATTGACGTTCCACTCGCCGAAGCTCAAGATATTGTTGTGACCGTCGGTAGAGGTATTTTTGTGTAGTGTCCAGTTAGTTACATGGTGGCGAGTTGGGTTAACCCCCGACATAAGGCTCACACGTGTGGGACTACTCACAGGAGCAGCGTAGGCATTGGTGAACTTCATCCCCTTTGCCGCGAGGCGCTCCATGCTCGGTGTATTGAAAAATTTATTCCATATAGTCGTATCGCTATGGAACGGCACAGATGTATCCTGCCAGCCCATATCGTCGACGATGAAGAGAATGATATTTGGTTTTTCTTGTGCGATGGCGCTCATCGAAGAGAGCGCAGCGGTAGCCATGAGAGTCCCCTTGATGACCCTAGAGCCTGTTTTGTTCTGTTGTTTTATCATTATTTAGTGTTTTAGGTGGCACTAAGTTACATATTTAAACTCAAATGGTCAACATCAAAAGCGACAAAATGTTGCGAGATAGCCAAATAATGCCTACCTTTGGTTAAGTTGTAAATATTTTAGCGATGCAAAAAACTATAGTCTGTATAGTTGAGGAGGATATGACTCTAAACTATCTATTCGTTAAGGAGATGACCTCGTCAAGCGACGAAGTGATGATAATATCTCAGCAGAAGACAATCCCCATAGCCAAGCACTTTATGGGGCTATTTCCCGAACATAGGGGGCGTATGAGGCTCTGTGCGCTTGATCGTGATGGCGATGAGGATCTCTGGGACGTAATATGTCGCACGGTAAGGCGCTCCGTGCAGCAGGGCGTAGAGTATCACGTGAACCTATCGGGAGGAACAAGACTCATGAGCATCGCCGTGCAGCAGGTCTTCGATAAGAGCCGTGCACGGTTCTACTTCATGCCGCTCGATATGAACGCAATAATCCACTCCCACATAGACGATAACAACGATAATAATGACGATGAGATCATCCCGATCAAGTATCGCCTATCGATTGATGAGTACCTTAGGATCAATGGCGTGAGGTGTGCTCACAAGCGCCCATCGCAGAGTCGTGCGCAGAGCGAAGATATCTGCGTGATGTTCACTCAGCATGGCTTTTCGGGGCGTGATTACGATATTATTGAGCAGTTGCGTGATCTGCGCAATAGAGGTGTGCAGATAGAGCAGATCGATGGATTAGCCGAGTTTTTGAACTACATAAACTTCTCTCGCAGCTCCGATGATAAGCTCACATCACACGAGGTGCAGTATCTCACTGGGGGATGGTTCGAGGAGTATATATACTATATGGTTCAGGAGGTGATAGCCCCAACGGATCTCGCAATTGGTGTTGATGTTCAGCGTGATGGCTCTCACAACCATAACGATTTGGACGTTGTCTTTACACTAAATAATAGGCTCTTCGCCATCGAGTGTAAAACGGGAGTAGGGCCTGTAGGGCTGTACAATAAGATGGTCTACAAGGCGTGCGCCCTAAAGGAGGCTTTGCTGGGTCTGCGCTCTAATGCCTACATCTTCTCACTGAATGAGGACCCCAAAGATCAGTTCCGCCAAACAGCACGAAATATGGGCATCTCATTCTGTGACCGTAGCTACGCCTTGGATAAGCAGAAGTTGAAAAATCTGTTCTTAAACTCAAAACTCTACCTCTAGCCTACCAAAATAGATAGGCTAGCGCCACCGCAGCAATGATCCCCGTAAGGTCAGCTAGGAGCGAGTAGCTCAGTGTGTAGCGTATGCGTTTGATCGCTATGGAGCCGTAGTATAGTGCTATGACATAGAATGTTGTGTCGGTTGAGCCTTGGACAATCGAAGAGAGTCGCCCAACGAACGAATCCGCACCATAGGTGTTCATTGCATCGACCATCATACCCCTTGCGCCACTTCCGCTGAGGGGCTTCATGAGCATTGTTGGCAGCGCTGCAGTGAAATCGGAGTTCAGACCCACGCTCTGCACCACCCACGATATACCGTCGATCAGGTACTCCATAGCGCCCGATGCTCTGAATATACCTATCGCCACGAGAATCGCCACAAGGTATGGAATTATGGTCACGGCAGTCTTAAAACCATCCTTCGCCCCCTCGATGAAGCACTCGTAGACGTTGATTTTGCGTAGTAACCCCATTATTATAAAGAGCGAGATCATCCCGATCAGCAACAGATTGGACACTGTTGTGGCGTGTGCAGAAAGAGCTTCCTTATTGCCTGTCGTGAATAGGTATGTAACCCCAGTGATGAAGGCTATAAAGGCTATGGCAGGGATTAGTATCTGTCTCTGTGTTAGGTTTATGCGCTGGCGTATGGCGGTGATTGTTATTGCCGTCATGGTCGATATGCCCGTTGCGATCATAATCGGAACAAATACATCGGCAGGGTTGGCAGCCCCCATTTCGGAGCGATACATCATCACCGAAATTGGCAGGAGCGTTAGCC
The DNA here is from genome assembly GCA_964370415.1 of uncultured Alistipes sp. GTDB lineage: Bacteria > Bacteroidota > Bacteroidia > Bacteroidales > Rikenellaceae > Alistipes. The sequence continues at coordinate 32,199 of CAYJIY010000014.1, read as the reverse complement.
CCGATGCGTTGATTACCATAAACATAATCATCGAGTTGCTCGCCCTCTGCTTGTCGGTATTAAGCTCCTGGAGCTGCTGCATCACGCTCAGTCCTATGGGAGTTGCAGCGTTGTCTAGCCCTAGTAGATTTGCCGAGAAGTTCATGAATATCGACCCTGTAACTGGGTGATTTCTCGGAATTTCGGGGAAAAGTTTACCAAATATTGGCGCTGCAGCACGTGAGAAGAGCTCGATTACTCCGCCCCTCTCGCCGATCTTCATCACCCCAAGCCATAGGCAGAGCACCCCCGTGAGTTTGATAGAGATGTCGAAGCCCAGCTTCGAATAGTCGAACGTTGCGTTTACCATCTCGGAGAACACATCGGCATTGCCCCCGAAAAGTGCGCTCAGAAGCGCTACTGCGAGTGCAACGACGAAAAACCCCGCCCATATATAGTTCAGTGCCATATTTTTATCTGTTTGTTAGTACTCTGAAAATGTTTCCACCCATGATCTTCGCCACTCTTTGGTGCGAATGGCCCTTGCGCAGGAGCTCGACTGTGAGACTTATAAATTCGTTTGCGCCATCAAAGCCTGCAACTCCACCATCGCCATCGAAATCGGAGCCGATGCCCACATGATCCTCGCCGACAAGCTCCACTATATACTCAATGTGCTCCACAATGTCGATAATGGTAGGGGTGTGCTTTTCGCTCAAAAAACCTGCATAGGCGCACACCTGCACAACGCCACCCGTGGCGGCAATCGCTCTAATCGCATCATCTGACAGATTGCGTGGATGATCGCACAACGCCTTAGCTGAGGAGTGCGACGCAATGATTGGTTTTGAGCTAAATTGTGCGGCATCCATCGTGCTTTTGTGCGATGAGTGCGAGACATCTACTATCACCCCAAGAGAGTTCATCCTCTGGATTGCGGCTCGTCCAAAATCGCTAAGACCATCGTGCTCACTCTCCCCCTTGGCGGAATCGCAGATCTGGTTTGTGCCATTGTGACAGAGGGTTATGTAGCGCACCCCCATATTGTAGAACATATCTATGTTGTTGAGATCCTCCCCGATTGCAAGACCATTTTCTATCCCCAAAACCACAGACCTCAGCCCCTTGGCTTTGGCTGAGAGTATCTGTTCAGGCTCGTGGGCAATGATGATATTGTCTGCATGGCGTGATACGTCATCGCTGAACCTTTCGAGGGTGTCGATTGCGTAGCGAGTAGCCTCGCTGTGTGGTGTTGATTGCGGGATATACGCCACAGTTATGGTTGTGTCGAGATGCCCCTCTCGCATCTTGATGATGTCGACCTTCGCCTCGCTGTTGCGTTTCGATAGGTCGAATCCAACGGTTTGGTATAGCATCGGCGTGTCGCAATGAGAGTCGATGATGGGGTTCTCACGATGTATTTTTTTTGCTGTTTTAAATAGCGTGGCTTCATCGATGAAGAATTTAAAGAGTCTCTGCATCTGAGCATTATCGCCATCTGTCGCCATGTTTTCGGGATGCCATTGAACGCCTAAAATCTTGCGCTCAGGGTAGCCCTCAACCCCCTCAATCACTCCATCCGTAGAGCGTGCGTTAACTCTGAGCGATGGCGCAACGTGGCGCACGGCTTGGTGGTGGCGTGAGTTAACGCCCACTAAGCTCTCACCTATAATCTTGTGGAGCTGGCTCAGTGGTGTGATCTGCACTTGGTGTACTGCAAGGTGCTTGTTTTCAAGCACAGAGTGCTGCAGAAGTTCCCCCTCGTACATCGATGGTAGGTCTTGGTAGAGATCGCCACCCAGGGCGACATTGAGGAGCTGCACCCCTCGGCAAATTCCAAAAATTGGGATTGCACGATCGAGCGCCGCTCTAAGGAGGATAAATTCGTAGTAGTCACGTTGAGCGCTCACCGATGTTAGCCCTTCGAGGTTCTCCTCGCCAAAGTAGCGCGCGTCTATATCGGCACCTCCGCTCAGCAGCACGCCATCGATCCCATCGAGCGACGATATGAGCGCCTGCTCAGAATCGCTGACGGGAATAATCACGGGTGCGCCCCCAGCGTCAATAATAGCTTTGGTGTAGGCGAAGTGTAGCGCTGAGTTCTCATCTATTATATTGGCTGAGATCGCAATTCGTGCTCTGGGTTCAAAGTGGCTGATTGGCTTGTCGTTGAAGCCCTTGTTGAAGTCAAAAATATCCATGCTTATCAATTTCTCGAAGCACAATATTACGAATTTTTATCCACAATTCCAATCCCCACAAAAAAAGCGCACTCAACTCATCTAGTTAAGTGCGCTCCATGTTTTATCTATTTGTGCCTAGGCTTAGAACTTGTAACCAACAGTTACAGATAGGTTTCTGTTGTTGTAGATGTTCTTATACTTAGGGAAGTCTGGGTTCATCTCATACTCCGTGTTGTGGCTTGTGTTAACAAAACCTAGGTCATAGCTAAGACCAACGTAGTATTTGTTGTCAATGTAAGTACCTAGACCAAGCTTAAAGCCCATGTCGAAGTTGCTCATGTCAGCTGAGTTTTGAACTGGTGCGTTAGGATCAAGCTTACCGAAAGAGTCAAACTCGATAGTCTCAGTAACACCAGACTCTGTCATCTCAGTAGTTGTCTTACCACCAACACCATAGCCTAGGTAGATTCCTACAGAGAACTCGATAGAGCTGTTTCTACCTGCTTCGTACTGCTTTGCAATAGACAAAGGAAGTTGGATGTAGTTAAGAGCAGTTGTTGCAGTGCTCTCATAAGATGTACCCTGCTTGTCAACAGACTTGTAACCCAATGAAGAGTAGACAAGACCTGGCTTGAAGAATAGATCGCTTGAACCAAGTGCAATCTCTGTGTATAGACCAACATTAAGACCAGCTTTTTCACCTGGAAGTGTTGCACTCGACATATCCTCCATACCTAGAGTCATGTTCGAGTAGTTCACCCCTGCACGAACCTCTAGTGGAAAAGGAAGTTGTGCGTTAGCTGCAGTTGCAGCACCCAATAGCATTGCTACTGATAGAAGAATTTTTTTCATATTAAATTCCGTTTTTTTATGTTAAATACGATTGCAAATATATAACATAAAATTTAAAAAACAACTTTTGTGCAATTTTTAATAAGGTATTCTATACTTTGGATCCTCCATAACGTCCACATCTATAATCTCATCGGCATTGGCGAGGAGTGTTCGGCAATCTTCGCTCAAATGGCGAAGTTGGACTCTTTTTCCATGTTTTCGGTATCGTTCGGTCAGCGCGTTTAGCTCCGAAATGGCAGACATATCGGCAACACGACTCTCCGCAAAATCGATTATAATCTCGTCGGGATCACCCACAGGGTCGAACTTCTCGCTGAAGTTCTTGACCGAGCCAAAGAACAGAGGCCCATATATCTCGTAGTGCTTTACTCCATTCTCATCGATGCGCTTGCGTGCACGTATGCGTTTGGCGTTCTCCCAAGCGTAGGCAAGCGCCGAGAAAATAACCCCAGCGGCGGTTGCAATGGCTAGGTCGTTGGTAAATGCCACGATGAGCGTGACGCTAACCATGACAAATACATCGGAGGTCGGCATCTTGCGGAATGTGCGTAGGCTTGCCCATTCAAATGTTGTGAACGAGACCATGAACATTAGACCCACGAGAGCTGCGGTTGGTAGCTTTTCTATATAAGTAGAGCCAAACATGATGAACATTAGCAGCATGACCGATGCCACGACTCCCGAAAGGCGAGTCTTTGCACCATTGTTCGAGGTGTTGATAAGGCTCTGTCCGACCATTGCGCAACCTCCCATCCCCGATAGGAATCCAGAGGTGATGTTCGCCATACCCTGTGCTATGCACTCTCGGTTGCCTCGACCACGTGTTTCGGTCACCTCATCCACCAAGAATAGCGTGAGCAGACTCTCCACGAGCCCTACACCCGCCACAATACCTGCGTAGGGTAGGATCAGTGTAAAGGTCTCCCATGTGAATGGAATGGATGGTATCGAGAGCGGAGGAAAGCTACCCTTGATAGTCTCACCTGGGGCAAGCTTGTCGGCAATAGTTGGAGTGTCCAGCCCAAAGCCAATAACAATAGCTGAGACCGTGAGTACCGCCACGAGCGATGCTGGGATAGCTTTGGTTAGTTTGGGTAATCGCCATATTATGAGCATGGTAAGTGCGATGAGTCCTATCATAGTTCCGAGCTGGAGCCACCCTTGGTTTAGGAGAGCAGAGTCGGTGATGGGATTGCCACTAAAGAAGTTCGAGAGCGATGCGTTCTCCTTGACAATGGCGGTGATGGATGGAATTTGCGCTGTGAAGATTATTATACCCAAGCCATTTACAAAACCATACATCACAGGAAGTGGCACAAGGCGAATGAATTTACCGAGCTTTAGTGCACCTACACCTATTTGTATTATACCAGCAAGGATAACCGTTGCAAAGACGTAGTGTAGGATCTCCTCCGATGTGATTTCGGGGAAGTGGGCTCTTACCTGAAAAATCAAACCAACGAGAACCACAGCCACAGCACCAGTAGCTCCCGATATCATGCCTGGGCGACCGCCAAAGACCGATGTGATGAACCCCATCGTGAACGCTGCGTAGAGTCCCGTCAGAGGCGATAGACCTGCGATCATGGCAAAGGCAATAGCCTCAGGCACAAGCGCAAGGGCTACTGTCAGACCCGAAAGAATCTCTGTTTTGTAATTGGGAGTGCTCTGAGCACCGATAAGTTTGGGTAGCGATAGCTTCATAGGCGAGAGATGTTTATTGTTGTTCGTGTGAAATTTGAGAAAATAGGGTACAAAGTTAATATTTTATACCCAAATGCACCACATCGTTGCCGTAATATTGTGGAATATGTCTTAAATTTGAGTTAGTTTGGATGATAAAGCGATAAAAAAGAGAAAAAAATTTGGTTATATGTAGTATGTTTTATAACTTTGTTTTTAGATATAGTGGTCGTTTTTCTTAGTTGCACTATGTTTAATTGTAATTAAGTATTACATAATACGAATAAATCAAAATAATATCTACAACATTTTTAATTTCTATTGATTTATTCTGTTTGTTGAAGTTTACAGTAAATTAGTTAAAAAAATAAAAATGGAGAAGATTATCGGATTGATGAATGCACCATTTACACCTATGTGTGCTGATGGAAGCATTAACCTAGAGCCAATACCTGCTTATGCGCAGATGTTAGTAAATAATGGTATTGTAGGTGTTTTTGTAAATGGGTCATCTGGTGAGGGGTATATGCTCACTGTTGAGGAGCGCAAAACTCTAGCTGAAGAGTGGGTGAGAGTTGCCCCTGAAGGGCTAAAAGTGATGGTGCACGTTGGTAGCTGCTGTCTAAAGGATAGCGTAGAGCTAGCAAAGCACGCTGTACAGATCGGTGCATGGGCTATAAGCACTATGGCACCACCATTCCCAAAAATTGGACGTGTTGAGGAGCTTGTCAAGTACTGCGATCAAATTGCATCGGCAGCACCTGAGCTTCCATTCTACTACTATCACATCCCTGCATTCAATGGAGCATTCCTCTCGATGGTGGAGTTCCTGAAGGAGGTTGATGGTCGTATCTCAAATTTTGCAGGTATCAAATATACGTATGAGAGTCTCTATGAGTACAACCAGTGCCGACAGTACAAGGACGGCAAGTTCGATATGTTGCACGGTCAGGATGAGACTATCCTAAACTCTCTTGCGCAGGGTGGCGCTCAGGGCGGAATCGGCGGAACGACAAACTACAATGGTCGTGAGCTAGTGGGTATCGTGCAGGCGTGGAACGCAGGTGATTTGGAGACAGCTCGTGAGAAGCAGAACTTCTCGCAGAGTGTTATCAATGTGATCTGCCGCTATCGTGGTAATATCGTTGGCGGTAAGCGCATCATGAAGCTCATAGGTCTAGATCTAGGACCTAATAGAGTACCATTCCAAAATCTTACAGATCAAGAGGAGGCATCAATGAAACTAGAGTTGGAGGCTATTGGATTCTTTGATCGTTGTAATAAACTATAAAAAAACTGTCAAGCTGATGAGACAAGAGAGCAGAGAGTTCTTGCAGGAGTGCAAGTCGAGATATATGAGCGATCTAACCGAAAGCATCATGCCGTTTTGGTTGGAGTGTGGTATGGATAGCGTCAATGGCGGTCTGTACACATGTTTGGATCGTGATGGATCGCTTATGGATACAACGAAGTCGGTGTGGTTTCAGGGGCGTTTCGCCTACATCTGTGCCTATGCCTACAACAATGTGGAGCAGCGCCAGGAGTGGTTGGATGCATCGCTAAGCTGTATCGAGTTCTTGGAGAAGAGCTGTTTTGATACGGATGGTCACATGTTCTTTACGGTGACTGCCGAGGGCGATCAAGTGCAGAAGCGCCGCTATGTCTTCTCGGAGTGTTTCGCCATTATGGCAATGGCAGAGTATGCCAAAGCAACGGGAAGTGAGCACTACGCAAAGCGTGCAATGGAGGTCTATGAGTCGATGATGAAGCTTCTGAAGACTCCAGGTCTACTTGCACCAAAAACTACTGTCGAGGCTAGAGGTCACTCCATCACAATGATGCTTGTCAACGTGGCGGTGGTTCTTAGTCAAGTGGTTGAGAGCCCAGTGCTTGTGGATCAGATCAACGAATCGATCTACGATCTTGAGCACTACTTCCTAAAGCCTGAGTATAAGGCATTGATGGAGATGGTGACTCTCGATGGCGAGCTAATAGATACATGTGCGGGTCGCACTATCAACCCTGGACACTGCATCGAGACTGCATGGTTTATGATGGCAGCCGCTAAGCACACACCAGATGCTGAGAAGGTAAACGCACTAGCGCTTAAGATATTGGATTGGTCGTTCGATTGGGGTTGGGACGAGCAGTATGGTGGTGTAATCAACTTCAAGGATTGCAAGGGGTTCCCTCATCAGGATTACGCACAGGATATGAAGTTCTGGTGGCCACAGTGCGAGACTATCATTGCGGCGCTCTACGCCTATGAGATTTCGGGCGATGAGAAGTATCTTGAGATGCACCGCAAGGTTCATGAGTGGACATACAAGCACCTTGTCGATCCAGAGCACAGAGAGTGGTATGGCTACCTGCACCGTGATGGAAGCGTTGCTCAGCCAGCCAAAGGAAATATCTTTAAAGGTCCTTTCCACATCCCAAGAATGTTGATTAAAGCATCTGAACTTTGTGGGCAAATCCTAGATAAAGAGTAGCTGATGAGAGTCGATCTAACCAAACTGAGCTATGGCACCGTTCGCCAAGTGCAGTATCGTATTGCGGTGCTGCCATGGGGTGCGATCGAGCCGCACAACTACCACCTGCCATACACCACAGATGCGATCCTTTCGCATGCCGTGGCTGTGGATGCCGCTACAATAGCGAGTGAGGCAGGAGTTGAGGCGATGGTCTTGCCTCCAGTTTTCTATGGTTCGCAAAACCCAGGGCAGAGGGAACTACCATTCTGTATCCACTCGCGCTACTCTACGCAGTGGGCGATCCTGTGCGACATTGTCGATTCGCTTGCGCATCAGGGCATAGATCGTATGGTGATTGTCAACGGACATGGCGGTAACTCGTTTAAGAATATGCTGAGGGATTTGGCCGTTGATCGTCCCGATTTTATGGTTGGAGTGTGTGACTGGTTCTCGATGATCCCTAGCGAGGGTTACTTCGAGAGTGGTGGCGAGCATGCTCACGAGCTAGAGACCTCCGTGATGCTGCACTACCACCCCGAATTGGTTGATATGAGCCAGGCAGGAGATGGAATGAGCACACCACCAAAGCTCAAAGTACTAGCCCAAGGGGCTGTTTGGATGCCTCGCAACTGGCAGGAGGTGAGTGTCGACACTGGTATTGGCGATCCACGCCAAGCTTCGGCACAAAAGGGGGAGCGCTACGCAAAAGATGTGGCAAAAAGACTCTCCGAGGTCATTATTGATATGGCAACACATAGATAGATATTTGAACCAAAAACTTAAAATTATAACCTTATGAAAAAATTACTATTTGCAGCAGCGCTATTCTGCATGGGCTCAGCAGCCCAAGCAAGTGTGGGTGATACACTGTTTGTTAGTGAGCCTACATATCCACTAATTATCAATCAGGAGAACAACATCTACTTTGATCTTCGTATTAAACCAACGAAATCGGGTCAGGAGCTCGATAAAATTGTGCTAAACCTTAGCGATGCGAAGTATGTGAAGTCGGTGAAGGTCTACTACACAGGAACAAAGAGCTTTGCGTGGGGCAACCACTATGGTCGTGACTTCGAGAAGCCGACATACGCAGTTTTGAAAGATGAGCAGAAGAATCCATCGAAGATGGTGACTTTGGATGTAGATCAGAAACTTTTTGGTGACAACAACTACTTCTGGGTAGGTGTGACGATGGATCCAAAAACTCCAATCAAGGAGCTCCTAGAGATGAAGCTCTCGGCGGCTACTGTCGATGGTGAGCCAGTTGCACTAAGCTACAAGGGCGAGGGCGAAGCTCGTCGTATGGGTGTTTCGGTGCGCACAGCAGGTGATGACGAGGTGGCAGCATATCGTATCCCAGGTCTTGTGACATCTAAGAAGGGTACTTTGGTTGCAGTGTATGACATTCGTAACAACAGCTCTGTCGATCTTCAGGAGGATATCCAAGTTGGTGTTTCGAGAAGCTTCGATGGCGGTCAAACATGGAAGCCTATGCAGGTGGCTATGGATATGAGAGGCTATGGCTTCTTGCCAGACTCTCAGAATGGTATCGGAGACCCAGCAATCCTAATGGACGATAAGACGGGTGACCTATACATCATCGCTCTTTGGGCGCACGGAATTGGTGGTCAGAGAAACTTCTTTGGCTCTAAGAAGAACGCAATGCTTCCAGAGGAGCAAGCGGCACAGGTGCTAATCTCGAAGAGTTCGGACGACGGCGCAACATGGAGCGAGCCAGTGAATATCACTCCTCAGATTAAGGATCCATCTTGGGGCGTTTTGTTGCAAGGTCCAGGTATGGGTATAACAATGGAGGATGGCACTCTTGTGTTTGCATTCCAGTATGTTGCGGCAGACAATGTGCCAAAGGCAACAATCATCTACAGCAAGGATCGTGGCCAATCATGGGAGATTGGTGCGCCAGCTCGTGAGAACACAACAGAGGCTCAGGTTGCTGAGATCGAGCCAGGTGTGTTGATGCTCAATATGCGTGACAACAGACGTGGTTCACGTGCTGTGATGATCTCTAAAGATATGGGTAAGACGTGGACAGATCACCACACAACTCGCTCGGCGCTAATCGAGCCAGTATGTATGGCAAGTTTTGTTAAGATCAACGATAAGACATTCCTATTCAGCAATCCAGCAGATACAAAGTCACGTATTAACATGACTATCAAAGGTTCGACAGATACTGCGAATAGCTGGAATGAGGGTGTTCTTCTCGATAGTGGTTCGGGATGGGGTTACTCGTGTATAACGATGATCGACGACGAGACTGTGGGTATTATCTACGAAGGTAGCCAAGCTCACATGACTTTCCAAGCTATTCCACTGAAGGATATCCTGAAGTAGAGATACAAGAGCGACGAGCGTGACTAACAAGTCATTTTCGGCACTTCCCTTGCCTCTCAAATCCTCATTTACGCCAAGTAAACTGCGGTTTGAAAGTCTGTACGAAGCCCCAAAACTGACTAGTTATTCACGCTCTTAGCAAAGAGGGTACTTGTTTTAATCACCCTCTGAGTCTCATGATAATAAAACCTAAATTTAGCCTAGATGAAAAACCTCTTTGGATCTCTTCTTTTGCTTGTGATGGCATCTTGCGGTGCACACAATAGTGAAGATATAACAACTGTTGAGTGGGAGCAGACGACCTCATTCCCCGATAGAGCTGGACGTTCGGCCGCTTACGCAGGCGTAAGTGACGGGCAGCTAGTTGTGGCGGGTGGTTGTAACTTCCCTGGAACTCCTGCCTCTGAGGGTGGGAGCAAGTTGTTCTATAACGATATACACACACTTGTAAACGGAGAGTGGGTCAAATCTAAGGCTCAACTACCAGATGCGTCAGCCTATGGCGTGAGTATCCAGGCTGATGATAAGCTCTATTTCATTGGAGGTACCTCTGATGGCAAGAGCTCTTTGTCGTCAGTTTATAGCTATGCGGATGGTGTGCTAACACCACATAAATCTATGCCACATGGGCGTGATAATATGGCTGGTGCGGCTATCGGGTCGAACCTCTATATTGTTGGAGGAGTGATAGATGGTGTGCCAACTAACGAGGTGCTAGTCTATGACACACAAAGCGATGAGTGGAGCCAAATCGCCCCATATCCAGGAGCGCCAAGGGTTCAACCTGTCGTTGTAGCGCAAAATGCAGCCGAGGAGAAGCGCCTATATCTGTTCGGAGGTTTTGATACTCAGACTAAGAGTGTCATGACCGATGGATGGGCCTACTCGCCACGTGAAAAGAGGTGGATGCCACTCGAAAGCTCGCCAGAGAGCGTTGCTGGAGGTGTTGGATTTGCGGTGGGGGTTCACTCCATAGTTGCAGGTGGTGGCGTTGATAAGGATCGATTCGAGTATGGACTCTCGATCAGTTCGGACTCGGTGCGCAAACACTACATGACTCAGGAGCCTTCGTGGTATCAATTTGGAGACGAGCTCTACGCCTATAACACAATCGTGAATCGATGGTCGAAGCTCGCATCTATGCCTGCGGCACGTGCTGGTGCAACTATAGTCGAGGGCGATGGTGAGTGGTTCATGGTGATGGGTGAGACAAAGCCTGGAGTGCGCTCCGATGAGGTGTGGGTAGCTCGCACAGTGTCGAATCACTCGTTTGGATGGATAAATTGGCTTGTGATTGTGGTCTACCTCTTGGCGATGATCGGTATGGGGGTATTCTTTATGTTCCGTGCCAAGAGCTCCGACGACTTTTTCCGTGCTAGTGGACGAATCCCATGGTGGGCGGTCTCGGTGAGTATCTTCGCTACGATGCTGTCAGCCATAACTTTTATGGCTATTCCAGCTAAGACCTACGCTACGGATTGGAAATACTTCTTGATGGCGATCACTATCTTCATTGCGGCATTCCCCGTTGTGAAGTACTACCTGCCATTCTTCCGAAGATTGAATATCACCTCAGCTTATGAGTACCTAGAGCTTCGATTTAGTCGCACGCTAAGGACAATTTCGAGTCTATTGTTCATATTCTTCATGATTGCCCGTATGGCTTTGGTGCTGTACCTTCCGTCGTTGGCGCTGGTTGCCGCTACGGGAATCGATATCTATACATGTATCCTTCTGATGAGCTTGATTACCATTATATATAGCTCAATCGGAGGAGTCGAGGCGGTTGTTTGGGGCGATGTTGTGCAGGGAATTATCCTTATGGGGGGAGCTCTCTTCGCTCTAGGATTCCTCATCGTGAACACCGATGGCAGCTTTGTGCAGATCGCTATCGAGAACGAAAAGTTCAATATTCTGAACTTTGATTTCGACCTTACGAACGCTACGTTCTGGGTCGTTGTGATTGGTGGAATCGCCACTCAGATCATATCCTACACGTCGGATCAGACTGTTATCCAGCGCTATATGACCGTGAAGAGCGAGAAGCAGGCGGCGAAGAGTATCATCACGAACGGAGTGATGAGTATCATCTCCTCGCTTACGTTCTATATGGTGGGAACGGCTCTGTTTACATACTTCCAGAGTCAACCTCAGGCGCTAGATGTCGCTATGCCGACAGCGGATTCTATCTTCCCGTTCTTTATCATGACGAAACTCCCAGTGGGAATTGCGGGTGTATTGGTTGCTGCCATCTTCGCAGCATCGATGAGTACCGTGTCGTCGAATATCAACTCCATAGCTACGGCATATACTGTCGACATTCACCGCTTCTTCAGATCAGATATGACTGATAAAGAGAAGCTCACGTTGGCTCGTTGGGCGAGTGCTGTGTCGGGAGTTTTGGGTTGTGGATTTGCCCTTTTGATGGCAACTTGGAATATTCTCTCTCTATTCGACTGGTTCAACACAATGTTGGGGCTACTAACAAGTGGTCTTGGAGCTCTGTTCTTGATGGGTATCGCCTTTGATAGAATTGGTGGACGTGCCGCGCTAACTGGATTCCTGCTAGGAACAGGTGTTCTGCTGTTGGTGACTCTCTACACAGATCTTTCGTTCCTTATGTATGGATTCTTGGGAATGACCACTATAACAGCCATATCGCTAGTGGCAAGCTTTATCTTGCCACGCGAAAAGCGCAACCTGCAAGGATTAACTTGGAGGTTGAAACCAGAAGAGAAGGAGTAATATTTATTTGATATAACTGAAGTTATTTTTTCTGCTTAAATAGCTTTAGATAACGTTCTTTGTTTAGGAATTGATACTCAAGGTGGATGCGCATCGCAGCTCTAAACATTGTGATGTCGCCCACTTTGAGGAAATGAATCAACGATTTGTGAGTCATCATCTCGATACTCTGCCAGTTTGGACGACGAGAGTCATAGACGCTGAATAGCTTTGAGAGGATGTGTTGGAAGTATTGAAGGCTCTTATTGCCCGACATGCGATAGAGAACGCTGTGGAACTTGATATCCAGCGAACGAAGTTCGTCAGAATCCTCGGTTGCCTCCTCCTGCTCCACTATGCGCTCCAGCTCCTGCATATACTCATCGGTGCGGTTGCTGATTACAAAATCAGCCATGCCGATCTCTAGCATAAGGCGAAGCTCATATAGATCTTGAGTTGATTTTTGGTCGATGAAACCCGAGAGCATAACGTGGTCGAGAACCTCGAAGACACGAGGTGATGCGATGATTGTACCTCTCTTGCGTTTTGTCTCCAAAAAGCCGAGAGTGCGAAGTCCACTATATGCCTCGCGGATCACAACACGGCTAACACCGATGATGTCTGCCATCTCATTCTCTTTGGGAAGGATGTCGTTAATTTTGTAGCCGTTGTTGTTGATGTATTCTAGAATCTCTCGTTGTGTCTGCATTACGAGTGACTCTTTTCTAGTGTCGTCGTTGCTGTTTTTCATTTTATAAAGATAGTAATTTTTATTTTTATAATCCAATATATGTGACAATAAGTAATACATTTTAGCGAAATATTAGTTTTTTTTTGAAAAAAAAGCGAATATGTATTGCTTATTATGAAAATAGTTGTTACTTTTACTATAGTTAAATGACGAAAAACAGGTGCGTATTAACAAATGTGTGTAATGAGACTACTTAGAGTGTGCGCTTTATTAATGTGTTTGATGCTTGCAAATAGTGTTTTTGCAGGCTCTCGCATTAGAGTTGCATGCGTAGGTAATAGCATAACATATGGTGTTGGGGTTAGCGATAGTCTGTCGGAGTCCTATCCCTCGGTGCTTGGAACTCTGCTGGGGGAGAGCTACGAGGTGAGAGCATTTGCAAAGAGTGGCGCAACGCTTTTGAACAGAGGCCATAGACCATATATTAAAGAGAGGGCGTATCAAGAGGCTCTAGCGTATCGACCAGATGTGGTAGTTATACACCTAGGGGTGAATGATACAGATCCGCGCAACTGGCCAAACTATGGTGATGAGTTTATTGCTGATTATGTTAGTTTGATAGACTCTTTTAAGCGTGTTAACCCCCACGTTCGGGTTCTTGTGGCTGAGATAACGCCAATTACGGAGCGTCATCCAAGATTTGCCTCTGGGACCTATGACTGGCAACTCAAGATTAGGGATGCGATTGCTGTGGTTGCAGATGCAACAGGCTCACAGTTGATAGACTTCTATACACCACTACACTCTCATCCGTCAATGTTCCCCGATGCTATACATCCCAATGCCCAGGGCGCAGCCCTAATGGCGGAGGTTGCGGCGAGTGCAATTACGGGAGATTATGGAGGTTTGCAGCTATCTCAGATGTATAGCTCAAATATGATCCTGCAACGTGAGCGCCCAATATCAATAAAGGGTAAGGCTAACGCTGGAGATAGAGTGGAGGTTAGGCTAGGTAAGCGTAAAGCCTCGGCGATCACCTCAGCTAAGGGTGAGTGGGCAGTTGAGCTACCAGCCATGGATGCAGGCACAGGATATGAACTCATTGTTGAGACTAAGGAGCGTGAGCTTAGCTTTGATAATGTCGCAATAGGTGAAGTTTGGTTGCTCTCAGGGCAGTCGAACATGGAGTGGCCGCTGAAGTGGTCAGCCACGGCAGCTAAGGAGTTGGAACGAGCGCAGGATAGAGATATACGTGTATATAATATGCTGTCGAGCGTTAGTACCTCGGCAAAGGCTTGGAGTCCTGAGCAGGTTGCTAGGGTCAACTCTCTGGATCTGTTTGCACCTACACAGTGGCAGGTGTTGTCACAAAAGAGTGCTGCGGATCTATCGGCAATAGCGTACTTTGTGGCGCAGGAGCTGAGCGAACGACTCGACGGAGTGCCTATTGGTGTTATCGTTAATGCCGTAGGAGGCTCAACAACTGAGTCGTGGATAGATAGAAATACACTGGAGAGGGAGCTGATGCCGATTCTCCTTAATTGGCGAAATAATGATTTTATTCAGCCCTGGGTTCGTCAGCGTGCTGGCGAGAACCTTGCAGCGGTTGAGTTCGATAAGTTTGATCGCCACCCATATGAGCCTTCATACCTCTTTGAGAGTGGTATTAGACCACTTGATAACTACCCGATTAGAGGTGTGATGTGGTATCAAGGTGAGTCAAATGCTCACAATGTTGAAGCTCATGAAAAGCTCTTTGAACTACTCGTTAATAGTTGGCGTGAGAACTGGAACAGCGCTCAAATGCCTTTCTATTTTGTGCAGCTATCGAGCCTTAGTCGCCCATCGTGGCCAGCGTTTAGGGATAGTCAACGAAGACTCTCTGAGCGAATTGAGCACACAGCGATGGTAGTGTCGAGCGATAGGGGTGATTCACTGGATGTGCACCCTCGCCATAAACGAGACATCGGGCTCAGACTGGCACGAGTAGCACTCGCTAAGGAGTATGGTTTTGACGTTGAATCATCGGGCCCTCTATTTAAGCGAGCAGTGGAGTCCGACGGTGAAGTGATCGTGGAGTTTGATCACGGCAGAGGTATGCAAAGCTCCGAT
Source organism: uncultured Alistipes sp. (assembly GCA_964370415.1). GTDB lineage: Bacteria > Bacteroidota > Bacteroidia > Bacteroidales > Rikenellaceae > Alistipes. The sequence goes on along the minus strand of CAYJIY010000014.1, from coordinate 17,143 downwards.
TCAGAGCCAATATCTGGGTTTGAACTTGCGGAATTTGATGGTCTATACCACCCCGCTAAGGCTAGAGTCGTGGGCGATGGTCGTATAGTAGTAGAGACAAAAATGGTCGAGAGACCTCGATATATAAGATATAGTTGGCAACCATTTTCACGTGCCAACTTGGTTAATGGAGACCAGCTGCCAGCCTCAACATTTAGGGCTGAGGTCTTCGAAGAGTAAATAGTCGAATACGCTTTTTTAAAGTGTTGCGAGTAGACTGTTTTTTATAAAAAGATAAGTGTCAATTTGAACTTATGTAGAGATACAAAGGTTTAATAATGAGGCAATGTGCTATTTTCTTGCATTGTTTTATAGGGGTATTTTTAGACTTCTGTATTGTTATGAATTAACGAAACAACTAAACACCTATTTTAAAACTATTTAATTATGAAGAAAACTTACCTTTTAATTTTGTGTCTTCTTTTCTGCACGATGAGTGCGATGGCACAAACAAGGACAGTATCTGGAGTCATCAAAGACTCTAATGGTGAGCCAATCATTGGCGCTACTGTTTTTGAGTTGTCTACCAACAATGGTACGACAACAGGCGTTGATGGAGACTTTTTGCTAGAACTCGAGTCGGAGTCTCCAAAACTTGAGATTTCGTACATCGGTTATGTAACACAAGTAATCGAGGTTGGAGCTCAAACTAAATTCGATATCGTTATGCTTAACGATGACCATACACTCGAAGATGTCGTGGTGACAGGTTATGGTGGTCGTCAGCTACGTTCGAAAGTTACAAACTCTATCGCTACTGTAGACGATGAGTTGCTAACAAAGGGATTCTACAACAACCCTGCACAAGCTCTCTCTGGAGCTGTTCCTGGTGTTCGTGTAATCCAGAGCTCTGGTAGCCCAACAGCAACTCCAACAATTATCCTTCGTGGTGGTACGAACTTCGATGGTACGGGTTCTCCGCTCATCATCGTGGATGGTCAGATCAGAGGTAGCCTCAATGACATCAACAACGAGGACATCGGTTCGATGGAGGTACTTAAGGATGCAGGTGCAACAGCTCTTTATGGTGCACGTGCGAGTAATGGTGTAATCCTCATCACAACAAAGAGTGGTAAGGCAGGTACACGTAGTATCAAGGCTAGTGCAAAGGTGGGTATCAGCTGGGTAAACAACCCATATGAGTTCCTCAATGCTGAGCAGTACATCACAGCGATGCGTACAGCTTACGTGAACACTCCTTGGGCACCAGTTGCTAACCTTAACGGTGCAACTCCAATGGGTATTGGTAACAGCATCGACAACCCTAACATGGCTTGGAACCTTATGGAGATGACTCCAGCGAATGAGTATCTTTTGCAGAAGGGATGGCAATCTATGATTGACCCGATCGATGACACAAGAACACTCATCTTCAAGGATACTAACCCTGCTGACTACAACTTGGTGAACCCAGCAATCTCTCAGAACTACAACCTTAGCATGTCGGGTGGTAACGATAAGGGTACATACTACGCAAGTTTGGGTTATCTAGACGCTGAGGGTCTTCCTATCGACTCATTCAACGAGCGTTTGACATTCGTTTTGAATGGCTCTTACAAAGTTGCGGACTTCATCACTAGTGATTCTCGCCTGAATTTCACACGCTCAAACTGGCAAGATATGCCAGCGACTCAAACAAGTGTTGCTAACTACTTCGGTCGTATCATGTCGATGCCTCCAACAGCACGCTACGAAGATGAGGATGGCAATGCGCTTTTGGGTTCTAACTCAGGTGATGGTAACCAGTCATATCAATCTAGTCAGTTCTACCGAATGAACACCGTAAACAAGCTTATCTTGACTCAAGACTTCACTATCGATATCCTTAAGGAGCTTAGTGTGAAGATCTCAGGTACGTGGAACTATGATGATACTCTTACTGAGGCATTCAACAAGGATTATCAGACATCTCCAGGTATCTACAACCGTACACGCTCTTCTTCAGCATCGTTTGATCGTACATTCCGTCAAACATACAATGCGGTTCTTAACTATAACAAAACATTCAACGACGCTCACAACGTGAGCCTACTTGCAGGTACTGAGTTTTACGATAACTACTCATATGGACTTGACGCGTCTGGTTCAGGTGCTGCTACTGATGACTTCTCTGACCTAAGCTACACATCTAGCGAAGAGGGTAAGCGTAGTATCAATACAGACCACGTGCGTTTCCGTATCCTATCATTCTTTGGTCGTCTAAACTATGACTACAAGGATAAGTATCTTCTTTCGGCAGTAGTACGTCGTGACGGTTACTCTGCTCTATTGAACAACCGTTGGGGTACATTCCCAGGTCTATCTGCAGGTTGGATCTTCGGTCGTGAGGACTTCGTTCAAGATAACTTCGACTTCCTATCGTTCGGTAAGCTTCGTGTGAGTTACGGTCAGAATGGTAACGCCTCAGGTATCGGAGCATATCAGCTTCAGGGTGCTTACAGCTCTGCAACGTATGACGGAAATGTTGGTTTCTTGATCGGAACACTTCCAAACCCTAACCTTAAGTGGGAGAGCACTCGCACTATGGAGGTTGGTACTGACCTTGGTTTCTTCGAGAACAGACTTAACGTTAACATTACATACTACGATCGTTTGACATCGGATAAGTACGCTAACCTTTCACTCCCTTCAACTACAGGTTTCTCATCTGTACTTAGCAACAACGGTAAGTTCAGAAACCGTGGTCTTGAGCTCGATATGAGCGGTACAGTTCTTAAGAAAGGCGACTGGAACTGGGATGCTAGCTTCAATATCTCTTACAACAAGAATAAGGTAATTGAGCTTCCAGACAATGGTCTTCTTAACAACAGACAAGGTGGTGTAGAGATCTACACTGGTAACGGAACTGAGACTATGTTCGTAGGTGGATACCAAGAGGGACAAGAGCCAGGTCTATTGGTTACTTACCAAGCGACTGGAATCTACAACAGCGTTGATGATATCCCTGCAGATCTTGTTGTTAAGTCGGGTAACCACCAAGGTAAGTGGCAGTATGGTCCAGCAGCTTGGGCAGCACTTACAGACGCACAGCGTGCAAGTGGTATCGAGCTTCAGCCAGGTGATGTGCAGTGGCACGATGTCAATGGTGACGGTGTGATCGATCAGTTTGACCAAGTAGTTGTTGGTAACACAACTCCACGCTGGACAGGAGGTTTCAACACAACTGTATCATGGAAGAGACTCTCTCTGTTTGCACGTGTTGACTTTGCTCTTGACTACTCGATCTATGACTACAACACACCTTGGATCCTAGGTGCAGCTCAAGGAACATACAACACTACGACTGACTACTTCGATACTTGGACTCCAGATAATCCAAATGCTAAGTACCCACGCTATGTGTATGCTGACTTCCTTGGAGCAGGTAACTATGGTGGTACAGGTGCTCGTACATCGTCAATGTTTGCATTTAGTGGTAACTACCTATCAATCCGTGAGATTGCGTTGAGCTACTCACTTCCAACTGATATTGCGAAGTCTATCCGCATGCAAGCTGTTGATATCTCGATCTCGGCACAAAACCTAGGTTATATCACAGAGGCGAAGACTATCTCTTCACCAGAGGTTTCGAGCGCAGGTTGGGGATATGCACTACCAAGAACTCTTGTGTTGAGTGCAAATATCACATTCTAATTAACTTAATAGATGAATAAGAGTATGAAAAACTTAAAATTATATATAAAATCAGGAGTGGTAGCTGCATTTATGGCTGTAACTGCGTCATCGTGTAACTCACTAGACCTCGCTCCAATCGACTACTACGGTAGTGGATCGTATTGGCAGAGTGAAGAGCATGTTATTGCTTATATTGATGGCATCCACAACCACATGCGTAGCGCAACGTGGCAGAATACAATGACTTTTGGTGAGATGCGTGGTAGTACATGGGCTCGTACAACAGTAGTTGCAGATGGTAGTGTGATGAATAGTGGTACTATTCGCCTTCAGAACTTGAGCCAAGCGTCTTCAGGTGTTAGTAAGTTTGGTGATCTATTTGGTCGTATCACAAACTGTAACCTCTTTATTATTCGTGTGTCAGAGGCTACATACTTATCAGAGGAGAGAAAGAACTACTACCTAGGTCAGATCTATGGTGTTAGAGCATACTACTACTTCTTGCTACACCGTACTTATGGTGGTGTTCCTCTAAGAACTGATATCAACGTGATCGAAGGAGAGCTTGATCCAGAGAAACTATACATGCCTCGTGCTACACCTGCAGAGGTGTTGGCTCTAATTAAGAGCGATATCGATATGTCGTTAGAGCTATTTGGCTCTGTGAACGAGTTCGATCCATTTAACATTGGACGTGGTAAATCTTACTGGTCAAAGGCTGCAACTGAGGCGCTAGCTGCGGATGTATATCTTTGGTCGGCAAAGGTGAATACAGAGTGGCAGATTGCGGGTGAGACTGCAGCTCCTTTGGCTGCAAATCCTGCGGATATCACTACTGCTAAGAGTCACCTTATGAATCTAATGGCTAACTATAACCTTGCACTTGAGCCATCACTAACAGATGTGTTCGATGTGAATAACAAGGATAATGAAGAGGTGATTTTCACTGTTCGCAACCTTGTGGGTGAGTATTCAAATAATTTTGCTCAATTCGTTTACTCGACAAAATCGGGTAGTACTATCACGACAGCTGTGCGTGCAGATGGAACTCCTTGGGGTGATCCTTTGAGCGCTGCAGGTGACGTAATACAGGGCTATGAATACTCTGAGAAATTGTATCAAATGTATGATGCTGAGGATGCACGCCGTGACGATACATTCTTGATCTCATACACAAAAGATACAGTTAATAATACTCTTGACTACTATGGTTCATATTTTGTGAAAAATATTGGGCATGTCAATTCAGAGGGTCTGCGTGTTTACGATGGTGACTATATCATCTATCGTGCAGCGTGGGTTTATCTTTCACTCGCAGAGGTCGCAAACTTCGAGGGTAACAATGCCGACGTAGTGAGATACATCAATATGGTGCGTGAGCGTGCCTATGGCGATGCTTGGGATGTGGCTCTACATGGATACGTTGCAGGTGACTTCAAGCAGAATGAGCTTGCGATCCTTAACGAGAGAACTAAAGAGTTCGTTGGTGAGGGTTACCGTTGGTGGGATCTTCGTCGTATGACAGAGACTAAAGGTGGAACACCTCTAGTATTTGTAGGCGATGCTTCTATCTACGGTGAAGGTAATCCAACTCTAGACCCAGCAACCGAGGCTCACGAGGTGCTTTGGCCAGTGGATCAAACTCTGCTTAGCAGCGACCCGCTTATCAAGCAGACTCCAGGTTACGAGGTTAACTAATATAAAAGTGTTTAATGAGCCGGCTACTCTTAGGGGTAGTCGGCTTTTATGGTAACTAGAGATTATGAAACTACTACTATCGCTTAAACTACTACTATTTTCAACACTTGTTACGGCTCAAACCCAGTGGTATAATCCACTCGAATCGGATGTAGATATGGTTCAGGGGCGCGCGTGGGGAGAAGAGCTCATGGGGAGTTATGCTCGCCTACCACAGAGGGTGCAACCCGAAGTTAGAGAGCGCCTATGGCAACTCTCACGCAATAGTGCAGGGCTCGCTATCGAGTTTACCACAAATTCGGAGGCGATCACCATAAAATATGTAGTTGATGGTGCCCACTCCATGCAACACATGCCTGCTACGGGGGTTAGTGGCGTGGATCTCTACGCCGAGATTGATGGGCAGATGCGCTGGTGTCGTGGATCATGGAACTTTAATCACACCGACACAGTAACCTACCATTTCGCAGGGATTGATAAGCGAGATACAGAGCAAAACTATAGGCTCTACCTACCGCTATACAATAGCGTGAAGAGCCTTTGGATTGGAGTTCAGAGCACTTCGGATTTTGAGTTTTTGGAGTCCGATGAGCAGAGCCCGATAGTTTGCTATGGTACTTCGATTATGCAGGGGGCTTGCGCCTCTCGACCAGGTATGTCGTGGACAAATATAGTGCAACGCACTCTCGATGCGCCGCTCATAAACCTTGGATTCTCAGGTCAAGGATGGCTCGATGGTCTGCTCTTTGAGATGCTTGCTGAGATCGATGCACGCATCTATGTGATCGACTGTATGCCAAACATGATACGCAATCAGGAGAAGTATATCTATGAGCGCATGATAAAGGGAGTGGAGCTTTTGCGAGAGCACTCTTCATGCCCGATTCTTTTGGTTGAGCATAGTGGATATATGAATGATATGGTCAGCTCGGAGGCGATGCGTGCCTACGAGGGATCGAATCGCGAGCTTAGGCGTGCCTATGAGGAGCTACGAAGACGCGGTGTAAAGGGTCTACACTATATGACAATCGACGAAATTGGTCTAACACCAGACTCGCAGGTTGATGGTGTACACCCTTCAGATTTGGGTATGCAGCAGTATGCTGATGCCTATGTAAAGAAGATGTCTAAAATCCTAAAACTTAAAAAGTAAGTATGAGAAAAGTAAGCGTAGCAACACTATTGCTGTGCATGTGTCTAGGTGTAGGCACTGCGCAAGCTCAGAGCCGATATGTCACTAAGAAGGGGCTCTTTACCTCGAATATGGAGTCGCCAGCGATGGATAGATATGGTAATATCTACATCGTGAACTATATGGAGGATGGAACAATTGGGCGTGTACGAGAGGATGGCTCTCATGAGCTGTATGTTAAGCTGCCTGAGGGGTCGATCGGAAATGGTATTCGTTTTAACCGTGGAGGTGATATGCTAATTGCCGACTTTAAGGGGCACAATATTCTGAAGATTGACACCCTCACCAGGGAGGTCTCGGTGTATGCCCATAACTCGAAGATGAACCAACCTAACGACTTGACATATAGTGCGCAGAGTGGCATGGTTTACGCCTCTGACCCAAATTGGGCTGAGGGAACTGGGCAGGTGTGGCTAGTTTCGCCAAGCGGTGAATCTCAGATCGTAGCGCCCGACATGGGGACTACAAACGGTATAGAGCTCTCGCCAGATGGTAAGTATCTATATGTGAACGAGTCGGTTCAGCGCCGTGTATGGCGTTTTAGAGTGATGGCGGATGGAACACTATCTGATAAGCAGCAGATACATCAATTCGATGATTTCGGCATGGATGGCATGAAGTGCGATAGTGATGGAAACCTCTATGTGACTCGCTATGATAAGGGTGAGATTGTGGTTCTTTCGCCAGAGGGTAAGCTTCTGAAGAGCTACAAAACTAAGGGTAAGAGAGTCTCTAATTTATGTTTTAACGCCGATCAAACCAAGATCTTCGCAACTTTCCAAGATACTAAAGCGCTGGAAGTAATAAAAAAATAGACGCTTTGATTATATAAAAAAATGACCTTGTCCGCACTGGACAAGGTCATTTTTTTGTTTTGGTTTATCCCTATTGAGGGATGATAGTGAATCCCCACTCATACTGCTTGTTTGCAGGGATACTATACTCTGGAAGTGGGCGGTCGCCCCAGCTATTGTAGCCAGCCACGCCCTGCTGCATCATGTCGATACATAGCTCAACGTAAGGTTGAGGCTTAATATCATTGATGTGGTGCATGCGGCGCACTCGGTTCTTAGCTGCTTGCTCGTTCTTGTTGGCGATCTCCTGCTCTGAGAAGTTGCGCCACTGACGCTCTAGGTGCTTAGCCTCCTCAGAGTCGAAATCCTCGATACTGTTGCGAAGCGCGTTGAAACCTATGGTGTTATCCTCTATGATTGTGATGCTATCTTTACCATCCGTGGCGTAGTTGCCAATTTTGTGTGAGCGGATATCGGCAACGATCATAAGACCTCCACGTCCATTTGGTGCTGTGAGCTTCACCCAACGAGTGTCGGTGCGGTGACCATTCTCCTGAGGGCGAACGTAAGGGTAGTACATCTCAGATGCTGTAGTCTCATATAGGCCAACCATAGAGCCTGCGTTACGATCCTCATAGTTCTCCTCTGGACCACGACCGTAGTATGTCACGCTCTCGTATTGCGCAGGTATGCGTAGACGCATACCGATGCGAGGAACTACGAGCTTCGACGAGGCTTCACGTGCAGCCTTAGCGCCAGGTGAGAATGTAGCAAGGCGTGTCTCCTCCGAGATCTCCATCTTCACCTCATTCATGTCGGTAGAGTAGAATACAACGTCAACATCGATAACTCCCGATGGGTAGATGTTGTAGGTCACCTGATAGAGGTTACCCGCAGGTAGCTGGTAGATCGCCTTGAGAGCAACCTTATCGCCATCCTGCTTGGCAGTGCAGTCCACAACGTTGAAATCCTTGCTCGACTGCTTCCATATCTGCTCGCGCATAGGTGCGCCATTACCGTAGTCGTTGTCGTTTGGTGCACGCCAGAAGTTTGGCTGAAGACCAAAGCCATCGTAGATGAGCTCATTGCCACCAACTTTGTATGACTCCACAACTCCTGTTGCTTTGTTGAACGATAGGCTATACTTTGAAGATGAGACGTTGATAAGATCGCCACTCTCCGTGATCTTGCTCTGTCCCTTACCCTCATTGAAGGCGATAGGGTCGGCCATATATTGCAGCACGAACTGATCGTATGCGATAGTGTGATCCGCCTCTAGAAGTGGCTCAGCTTTGGTCGTGTTGACGTAAAGATTGACTAAGTACTCAACACCATCTTTAAGTTTAGGTAGGGCGATGCTGAACTCCTTGCTCGTCTGAGGCGCAATGTCGAGGGTGAATGTACCCGATTTTACTACCTTTCCGTTAGCTGTGATCTCGTAGTCGAGTAGGTAGTCGTCATTGAGAGGACGGAAGTAGTAGCGGTTCGTAACCTCGATGATGGCTGTTTTTCCGCCGTTGGCTTTGAGGTCAATAGCTTTGAATGCAACATCTTGGTGTGTGTACTTAACCTCAGCGAGGGCTGGGTGTGGGTTACGATCAGGATTCACCAAACCGTTGCACAGGAAGTTACCATCGCTAGGTGTGTCCTTACCATAGTATCCACCATAGACGAAGAACGTATCACCATTCTCATCTACCTCAGAGAGTCCTTGGTCTACCCAATCCCAGATGTAACCACCCTGAAGGTTAGGGTACTTGTAGATAGCTTCCCACTGACCTGCAAGGTCTCCCGATGAGTTACCCATTGCGTGAGAGTACTCCGAAGGCACCACAGGGCGGTCGCTACCAGCCTTGCCGATGCTCTCCAACCACTGTGCGCTAGGGTATTGTGGAACGTACATGTCGGAGTTCCACTCCCACTGAGCACGCTCATACACCACTGGGCGATTCATCTTGCCCTTCTCACGGTTTTTGATGTCGAGGTACGCCTCATAGAAGTTGTAGCCGTTACCAGCCTCATTACCGAGTGACCAGATAGTCACCGATGGGAAGTTCTTGTTGCGCTCATACATGTTCATAACACGATCAATGTGAGGGATTAACCAGTCTGGGTTGTTACCCAAAGATCCTCCCTTGCGAAGATCGTAGTACATACCGTGTGACTCGATATTGGCCTCGTCATAGACGTAGAAGCCTAGTTCGTCACATAGCTCATAGAGCTTTCTGTCCTGAGGGTAGTGGCACAGGCGAATAGAGTTGATGTTGTTCTGCTTCATGAGCTCTAGGTCACGTCTCATGAGCTCTTCAGTCATGTAGTGCCCCGTCTCAGGGTTATGCTCATGGATGTTAACACCCTTTAGCTTGATTGGCTGTCCGTTGAACAGTAGCACAGTGTATGGCTGTCCATTGGCTGACTTTTGATCGATCTCTTTGATCTCGATCTTGCGGAAACCAACTCTGAAAGGTACAACCTCCACAGTCTTACCACCCACCTTCACACTCATAACTAGTGTGTAGAGGTTAGGGATCTCAGCGCTCCACTTCTCAACGTTTGGAATTGGGTCGCTCTTGAACTGCACGAGAGTCTTGCTATTTGCAACCATAGGGACGCTGTGCTCCTGCTCGATCACTGTCTTGTTGTCGCTATCGAGTAGTTCATACTTTAGCGATACATCTTGGCTCGATGCTTGGTGGTTGCTTAGCTCCACGTCTAGTGCAAAGACTCCATCCTTGTAGTCGTCGGTTAGGGTCGATAGCACATCGAAATCTTGGATAGCGGTCTTAGGTTGTGACCAAAGATATACGTCACGCTCGATACCGCTAATGCGCCAAAAGTCTTGGCACTCAAGATATGAACCAGTGCTCCATCTCATGATCTTGATAGCTAGTTGATTCTCGCCAGCCTTCAGATACTTGTTGATAAGAAACTCAGCAGGGTTCTTCGAATCCTCGCTATAACCAACTTCGTTGCCATTAACATAGACATATACACCCGACTTTGCCCCCGCAATGTGCAGGTAAATATCGCGATTATCCCAATCGTTTGGAATCTCAAACGTGCGACGATACACCCCTGCAGGAATAGCCTCAGGGAGGGTTGGTGGCTTAGGATTCAGCGGTTGGAACTCGTAAGGGTGGTTTGTGTATATTGCCACACCGTGACCTTGGGTCTCCCAGTTTGCAGGGACAATGATATCGTCCCAGCCACTCGTTGAGCCCGTCTCAGCTGTTGCATCAACAGGGAGAGTGCGGTAGTCGTCCGTGTATAGAAACTTCCACGTTCCATTTAGGAGTAGATAGTTGGGGCTGTTGTTGTAGTCGAACTTTAGAGCTTGATCTTTGTTCGTGTAACTCATGAAAGACGATCGAGGCTCCTCTTTGTTCACTGCCACAGTCTGCACATCTGCCCAGTATGGCTTCTGTGGTGTGTGTCCCTGTGTTGCCGCACTCGCTGAGTGAGCAACAAAAACAACCGATAGGGCTGTCAGGCTTTTCTTAAGAAGATTTGTCATTCTGTTATCTGTTTTTTAGTTGATTGAGATCTCGTCTACGAATAGGAATCCTGCTTTGCCTACTCCTCCGTGCCATGCTGGGATCGATTTTTCAGACTCGACCACCACTCTTACATATTGTGCGCTAGTCGCAGGGAACTCTAGGCTATACTCATAGAGACCATTGCGATCGTCACTCTTTAGAGATGGGTACTTCTCTGCTGCTACCTCTGTGAAAGTCTTGCCATCAGTCGATGTCTCTACAGTGAAGCTGCGAGCACCAAACACCCAGTCGCCCTTCTCTACGTTCGCCGTGAATGCCACCTTCGAGATCTCTTCGCTCTTGCCAAGATCGATCGTAGCGTCAAGGTCATTGCCATAGAATGCAATCCAACGTCCAGTTTTGTAGTTGCCGTTACCTTTGAGACCATCTACAAGAGTTGTGATGCCGTTGAACTCATACTGCTTGTTCACTGGTTGGTTGGCTGTGATCTTCTTTGCTGACGACTTGCCGAATGCAATCTCCTCAGAGAATATGCGGCTAGCACCCGTTGAGCGGATAGAGGCTGCCTTGAATGTCATGTCAGAGCTTAGAGCCACAGGTGCAGTGTATAGCTCCGACTCTAGAGTTGGAGTGCTGCCATCCGTAGTGTAGTATATAGGTGCATCGTTGAGCGTAGATAGAGTTGCGATGATTGCGCCCTGATCTGAATCGACTTTGAAGTCTACATTTACATCGTATAGGTGCTTAGCGTAGTTGTAGCCCATCTGATCGTAGATCGAGATTAGTCGTGGGATACGCTTTAGGAAGTCCTCGTAGTTCTTTAGTTCACCTGGACTCCATTGAACCTCAGCGAGAGCCGCCCAACGTGGAAGTGCCATGTACTCAACCTGCTCGTAAGTTGGGAAGTACTCGCTCCAGTGGTTTGCTTGCACACCGACGATGTTCTTAGCCTGCTCCTCGCTTAGCGATGGGTGGTTTGGCTCATAGCTATAGACTCTCTCAATAGGTAGGTAACCTCCAATAGCGAGTGGTTCATTCTCCGTATCTGTCGTCTGGTAATAGTCGAAGTATAGGTATGTGTTAGGGCTCATGATAACTTTGTTGCCCATCTTTGCAGCCTTGAGACCTTCGCCCTCGCCTCTCCATGCCATTACAGTTGCCGTTTCTGAGAGACCACCCTCAAGGATCTCGTCCCATCCAATGATGTGGCGACCCTTGCTGTTGAGGAACTTCTCAGCACTCTTGATAACGTAGCTCTGAAGGTACTCCTCCTTAGAGTGAGCCTTATCCCCCTTGATGCCAAGAGCCTTGATCTTGGCTTGACACTTAGGACACTTTGCCCACTGAGTCTTAGGGCACTCATCACCTCCGATGTGAATATACTGTGACGGGAAGATGTCGATAACCTCTGTGAGTACATCATTAACGAACTCTAGAGCCTCATCATTTCCAGCGCACAATACATTGTCCGATACACCCCACTGAGTCCACACCTCGTATGGGCCCCCAGTACAACCAAAGTGAGGATATGCCGAGAGTGCCGCCTGCATGTGACCTGGAAGGTCGATCTCAGGGATCACCTCAATGTGGCGCTCCATTGCGTAGTCAACAATCTCGCGAGCTTGCTCCTGAGTGTAGAATCCACCATAAGGCTTGCCGTCATACTCGCCACTGTTGCGACCAATGACAGTCTCCTTGCGCTTAGAGCCGATCTCCGTAAGAAGTGGGTACTTCTTGATCTCAAGTCTCCAACCCTGATCCTCGGTAAGGTGCCAGTGTAGGCGGTTCATATTGTGAAGCGCCATCATGTCAATGAAGCTCTTGATCTCGTCCATAGAGTAGAAGTGACGAGCAACATCGAGGTGTACACCACGATATGCATAGCGTGGAGCATCGACGATCTCAACTGCTGGCAGCTCAACCGATGATGCCTGCTCAACAGGGATAGATTTGCGAATAGTCTGCACACCATAAAACGCCCCCGCAGGAGTTGTCGATGATAGGGTAACGCCATCGTTAGTGACTTTTAGGCTATAGCCCTCAGGATTAGCGCCAGCCTCTGCCGAGATCTCTAGTGTGATGTTACCGCTCGCAGGTGCCTGAGCGACAACTTCGCAAGCGATACCTGTTGACTTCTCAATGAAGTCGGCTAGCCACTCTGCATTCTGCTTCATCGCTTGATCGTCACCGCTGACAATCTTCGTTGATGAGTTGAGCGTGAATGGAGCCGCTTGGCTTTGAGATATACTCTGCACCGCAGGTATTATCTCATAATTTGCTGTTGTACTCTCAGAGCTACACGAAAATAGCCCTGCTGTAAACGCAAATAATCCGAGTGTTTTAAGGATTTTCTTCATAATTTTTATTGTTTAGTTAGTCTTTCTAGTCTTAATTTTGGGAGCAGAGTAGCGCTGGATAAGCCCCATTGTCTTAGCGCCATTGTGGGTTGTTGTTAGGTGTATCTTGAAATGGCCTAATTTGGTGATAAAAATAATAAAAAAAAAGATAATATTATGTATATATTGATTTGAATAATTTATTTTTTTATCAAGATACATGCATAATGTCTAGTTGTGGGCTTTTAGTTGTCCCCGATACGTGTTATTTGGCCAAAATGTAGTATGTATATTTGTTAGTCTCTCTATTATTTATTAACTTTGTTGTTGGATCGTGAAATAAAACTAATTGACTAACTTATATAATAAAATTTAAAATTGATGAACAGAAGAGTTAAAACTCTTGTGCTGCTACTAGCCATATTTGGTTTTTGTGTGGAGAGCTTTGCGCAAGTTAGAAGTGAGAGACTTTTTGAGACTGGCTGGCGATTCTCACGTGAGGATAGCGCTGACTTTATGGCGCAGAGCTATGACGATAGCCAGTGGCAGCAGGTGAGAGTTCCGCACGACTGGGCGATATATGGTCCTTTTAGTATTCACAATGACAAACAAAATGTAGCGATCTCTCAAGATGGTCAAACTAAGGCTATGGAGCACGCAGGTAGAACAGGTGGACTTCCATTTGTTGGAGTGGGGTGGTATCGCCTCGATTTCGAAGCGCCTGAGTTCACAGCCGACAAGAGCGCAACGATCATCTTTGATGGTGCGATGAGCAACGCTAAAGTATTCCTCAATGGCGAGGAGGTTGGACACTGGCCATTTGGCTACAACTCGTTCCACTTCGATGTGACACCATACCTCAAAGTGGGTCAGACTAACACCTTGGCTGTAAGGTTAGAGAACTCTCCAGAGTCGTCGAGATGGTATCCAGGCGCAGGTCTGTATCGCAACGTGCAGTTCATCGTGACGGAGAAGAGCCACATCCCAGTGTGGGGTACGCAGCTCACAACGCCTGAGGTGAGCTCAGATTTTGCGAAGGTTGAGCTCCTCACAAAGCTCGAAATTGCAGGTGGTAAGAGCTACTCTAACTTCTCGCTAAACACCCAAATCGTAGATCAAGAGGGCAAGGTGGTAGCTGAGAATGTAGCCTCGCTAACAAAGTACAATCAAGATATATTTGAGCAGAGTTTCTATATCGACAACCCAAAACTTTGGGGTGTTGAGCAGCCTAATCTCTACACTGCAATCTCGAAGGTGTATGAGGGAGATGAGCTTGTGGATGAGTACTCAACACGCTTTGGTGTGCGCTCAATAGAGATAATTCCTAACGATGGTTTCTACCTCAATGGCGAGAAACTCAAATTCCAGGGGGTGTGTAACCACCACGACTTGGGGCCTTTGGGTGGAATCTCAAACATGGCAGGTATCCGCCGTCAGATCCGCATCATGCAGGATATGGGTGTGAACGCTATCCGCACATCGCACAATATGCCAGCTCCTGAGCTAGTTGAGGCGTGTGATGAGATGGGTATGATGCTCATGGCAGAGTCGTTCGATGAGTGGAAGCAGCCAAAATTGGCTAACGGCTACCACAAACACTTTGATGAGTGGGCTGAGAAAGATCTTGTGAATCTTATCCACCAGTTCCGCAACAGCCCAAGTATTGTGATGTGGTGTATCGGTAACGAGGTGCCAGATCAGTGGAATGGTCCACGTGGTGCGAAGTTGGCGAGATTCCTTCAAGATATCTGCCACCGTGAGGATCCAACACGCCCAGTGACTATGGGTATGGATGCCCCTGATGCAGTGACAACAAACAACATTGCAGCGATTTTCGATGTGGCAGGTTTCAACTATCGTCCACACCTCTACAGAAAGAACTATGAGCGTCTACCTCAGCAGATAATCCTCGGTAGTGAGACAGCATCAACGGTTAGCTCTCGTGGAGTCTATAAATTCCCAGTTGAGCGTCGCTCGATGCAGAAATATGACGATCACCAATCTTCATCATACGATGTGGAGCATTGCGGTTGGTCGAACCTCCCTGAGGATGATTTCCTTCAGCACGATGAGCTCCCATACGCTATTGGTGAGTTCGTGTGGACAGGTTTTGACTACCTAGGCGAGCCTACGCCATACTACACTGATTGGCCGAGCCACTCATCTCTGTTTGGAATCGTTGACCTTGCGGGTCTACCAAAGGATCGCTACTACCTATACCGTAGCCACTGGAACAAGGATGCTGAGACTCTACACATACTTCCACACTGGAACTGGGAGGGTCGTGAAGGTGAGACAACACCAGTTTTTGTCTACACTAACCACCCAACAGCAGAGCTATTCATCAACGGCAAGAGCCAAGGTAAGCGCACGAAGGATATGACCGTTACTCTCGATAATAGTGCCGACTCGACATCTACGGCAAACTTCAAGCGCCAAACACGCTACCGCCTGATGTGGATGGAGACAAAGTATGAGCCAGGAGAGGTTAAGGTTGTAGCCTACAACGACAAGGGTGAGGCTGTAGCTGAGAAGGTTATGCGCACGGCAGGTAAGCCAGCGAAGATCGAGCTTGTAGCTGATCGTACTCAGATCACAGCTGATGGAAACGATCTATCGTTTGTGACAGTTAGAGTTTTGGATAAGGATGGTAATCTATGCCCTAATGCAACAAATGAGATCAAATTTGAGGTTAAAGGTGCTGGAGATTATCGTGCAGGGGCAAATGGAAATCCAGTGTCGCTGGAGTCTTTCCAAGAGCCTAAGATGAAGGTCTTTAGCGGTCAGATGACAGCGGTTGTTGGCTCAAGCGAAACACCTGGAGATATCACTCTAAAGGCGAGCTCTAAGGGCTTGAAGAGCGCAACTCTAAAGCTAGAGTCGGTAGCTAAGTAATAGGACTCGATATAAAAAATGAGCGTGAATCCCACAAAGATTCACGCTCATTTTTTATAGGTGGAGGTAGCTCTTGAGAGTCTCGACATATATCGAGAACCGCTCGCTACCTAGTGGAGTTATACTGCATGTAGTGCGAGGCTTCTTGCCTTGGAACTCCTTTTTGAGAGCTATGTAGCCCGCCTGTTCTAGTTTGCTGAGCTGAACACTCAGGTTGCCTGCAGTGGCGCCGCAACTCTGTTTTAGGAACACAAAATCTGCCTCGGCAACACCCACAAGTATCGACATTATCGCAAGCCGAAGTTCGGAGTGTAGTAGTGGGTCGAGCTCTTTTAGCATTTTGCGAGTTTTTTATTGGCAACGTTGAGCTTGATGCCAGGGATGATAAGGCAAGCAACAGCCCAGATAGCAAAGGTGTAGACAATCGCCATTGGCGTAGCAATGAGTGTGAAGAACGAGATTACAGTGCCCAGCATTCCCGCGACTTTAAGCGCCTTGAAATCGATAATCACACCCGAAACAGCAATGCCGATCGACACCATCAAAATCTCCACGAAAGGAATAAGCAGGAATATGCGCCCATCCTGCAAAAATAGTGAATCAATCGCCGAAGGGGTTAGCAATATTGCAGTCGTAATGATTGGCACTGCGGCGCAAAATATCCCAATGACACCCCAAAGTGCGCTGAGCATCTTGTCGATGTGGGTAGTTACAATTTCGCGCTTCTTTGTCGCACGCATCCATATCTGAATAAGAATTGGGATCAAGAACCAGCCAAAGTGGTAGTCAGGATTGCCCGTTAGGGTGAGCATTGCGCCTACAAAAATTGCAGCTAGCAGTGTCGCTATGCCCGATGCTATGAATGCGTTTCCGTTGCTTCGATCCAGATTCTGCTGTGTGTTCTGAATCATGCGAGTGATGAGCTCTAAGCTCTCAACTTCATTAATTTTTCTCTCTTCCATTTTGATGAAGTGGTTTAAAGTTTAAACTAAATTTGTTAATAAAATAGCGATTCGTCTTCCGCTCTTGTAATACAAATATAAAGTAGTTTATTTTATAAACCAAAATTTTGAGTGA
>CAYJIY010000013.1:36393-66907 GCA_964370415.1 uncultured Alistipes sp. | reverse complement strand
AGCGAGACTAGCCGCCATAGCCAGTCTCGCATTTTTTTGTCTGTTGAGTAGATTACTCTGCAACGATCGCCTCAGTTGGGCAAACACCACAACATGCACCACAATCGATACACTTATCAGCGTCGATAACATAGATATCTGCTGCTGAAATCGCCTCTACAGGACACTCGTCAATACATGTTCCACATGCAACACATGTGTCAAGAATTTTGTAAGCCATTGTAATTTAGTTTTAAAAATGTGAATAATTATTGTTCTGCTCTAGTTACTATAGCAAATATAGTCAATTATTTGATTATATCAAACCCTGTGTAAGGGATTAGCACCTCAGGAATACGGATTCCCTCCTCGGTTTGATAGTTCTCCAACAAAGCAGCTACGATACGTGGCAATGCAAGAGCCGAGCCATTTAGCGTATGTGCTAGCTGAGTTTTCTTATTTTCGTCACGATATCTTAGCTTCAAGCGGTTAGCTTGGAACGATTCGAAGTTCGAAACCGAAGACACCTCCAACCATCTGTCCTGCGCTGCTGAGTAGACCTCAAAATCGTAAGTCAAAGATGATGTGAACGACATATCGCCACCACATAGGCGAAGAATACGATATGGCAAGCCTAGCGATGCAACGATGCTCTCAACGTGAGCGACCATTCCATCTAACGCCTCGTATGATGCCTCAGGGAGAGATAGCTGTACGATCTCCACTTTGTCGAACTGGTGTAGACGGTTCAGACCTCTAACATCCTTACCATATGAGCCAGCCTCACGACGGAAACATGGCGTGTAAGCCGTAAGTTTCACTGGGAATTTTGCTTTGTCTACGATCTCATCACGATACATATTTGTGATTGGCACCTCAGCAGTTGGAACTAGGTATAGATTATCAGCAACGGCGTGGTACATCTGCCCCTCTTTATCTGGGAGCTGTCCCGTACCAAAACCTGAAGCCTCATTCACCATGATTGGCGGTTCGATCTCCATGTATCCAGCAGCAACGTTGCAGTCAACAAAGTAGTTGATTAGCGCTCTTTGAAGACGAGCACCCTGCCCCTTGTAGACAGGGAAACCTGCCCCCGTGAGCTTAACTCCAAGGTCAAAATCGATGATGTCATACTTCTGAGTTAGCTCCCAGTGCGGAAGTCCATTTGTTGGCAATGCCTGAGTTGCATCGACACTCTTCACCACAACGTTATCCTCTGCTGAGCGACCCTCTGGCACGATGTCAGCTGGGAAGTTTGGCAGTTGAACCACCGTATCTTGTAGTGAATCATTTACACTCTTATAATCCACAGATAGCGTTGCCGACTTCTCCTTTAGTTGCGCAACC
This sequence comes from uncultured Alistipes sp., assembly GCA_964370415.1. GTDB lineage: Bacteria > Bacteroidota > Bacteroidia > Bacteroidales > Rikenellaceae > Alistipes. The sequence goes on along the minus strand of CAYJIY010000013.1, from coordinate 65,581 downwards.
TCCTGTTTCTTAGCCTCAGCCTCGTCACGAAGCCCCTTGCCCATCAGTGCACCAATCTCCTTTGCTGCTCTGTTCTGCGCTGCTAGGCAGTCATCCAGCTCCTGCTGAATAGCCTTGCGCTGATCGTCCAGTTTTTCGATCTGCTCGATGATCGGAGCAGCATCAATACCCTTCTTCGCGAGCTTAGCTATTGCAGCCTGCTTATCGTCACGAATCTGTTTTAACGTTAGCATAGTGTATATGTTTTATCTATTTTATTCTAATAAAGGGCAAATATAGGCAAACTTTTTCTAATTTTGCACTCAGAGAGAGATTTTTCGCACATTTAAACACCATTTCACACTCTCTCCCAAGAGAAGTTTTGAACGAAAAAAATCATAAAAAACGACAAATAGAGCTGCTCGCACCAGCCAAGAATCTAGAGAGCGCTATTGCTGCCATCGATTATGGCGCTGATGCGGTCTATATCGGAGGCTCAAAGTTCGGGGCAAGATACGCTGCGAGCAACACCCCAGAGCAGATAGCGCAAGTTGTGGAGTATGCTCACCTATACGGAGCTCGGGTCTACGCCACGATCAACACCCTGCTCTTCAACAATGAGCTAAAGCAGGCTCAGAGCGAGGCCCAAGCGCTCATAGATGCAGGGGTTGATGCCCTCATCATTCAAGATATGGCGCTCAGACGTATGGGTCTAGGCGCGGAGCTACACGCATCGACCCAAGCGAACACCATGACACCCGAATCTGCAAAGTTTCTGGAGGAGTGCGGCTTTGCCCGCATAGTGCTCGAACGTGCCATGTCGCTCGACCAAATTCGTCAGGTCTGCCAAGCGACAAATGCTGAGATCGAGTGCTTTGTTCATGGTGCAATTTGCGTAGGCTATAGCGGCAGATGCTACCTCTCACGCTCCAGCGGCGGACGAAGCGGAAACAGAGGAGCGTGTGGCCAACCATGCAGACTCCCCTACGAGCTTGAAGACAAGAGTGGACGCAGGATCCTAAGCTCTCGCCATCTACTCTCGGTGCAGGATATGAATCTGTCGAACAGAATAGAGGATCTCATCGACGCAGGGGTGACATCGTTCAAGGTCGAGGGGCGACTAAAGGAGATCGGCTACATAAAGAATATAATTGCTCACTATCGCCAGCAGATAGATCGCGTGATCGCATCACGTGACGATGTTGAGCGCCTATCAATTGGTGAGAGCATCATCGACTTTACGCCCAACCCCTCAAAGAGTTTCACTCGTGGTGAGTCGGAGTACTTCTTCGATGGTGCGCAAAGGGGAGTGGCATCGATGAACACGCCCAAGGCTATTGGCGAGAGAATAGGGCGAGTAAAGAGGTGCGAGAGGGGTACTTTCACGCTAGATTGCGATCACACACTCACCGCAGGGGATGGCATCTGCCTACTCTCAGAGGGAGATTTTCGTGGTACCAATGTCAATCGTGTCGAGGGGAGAGTCGTTGAGCCCAATAAGATCGATGGCATCAAAGTGGGCGACGAGGTCTACCGCAATCACGACAAGAATTTCAATCGCATCCTAGAGCGAAGTCGCACACGCAGAGTAATAGATATCAGCGCATTGTGCAGCGCATCGCAAGATAAAATAGTTGTCGAATATCGAGATATTCAGGGTCACATATCACGCATCGAGCGAACTGTGGAGCTAGAGCCTGCAAACAATACAGAGAAGTCTGCGCAGACGATCCAAACACAACTATCACGCAGTGGCGACACTATATTTAGGGTCACCTCGGTCGAGTGCTCAGGTGAGTGGTTCATCCCCTCATCACTGCTCGCTGACCTTAGGCGTGAGGCTCTAGATGAGCTAAAAAAGGTGCGTCAAGCGCAAAAGATTGAGCATAAAATACTTCCCGAAAATCTCGATGCTAAGTACCCATCCGACAAGCTAACAGGTGCCGAGGGGGTAACTAACCGCCTATCAGAGGCGTTCTATCGCGATCATGGAGTCACCGAGATTGAGCGAGGATGGGATCTCGAAGATTCGATGGTCGGACGAGAAGTAATGCGCACGGCTTACTGCATCCGACGTGAGATAGGCGAGTGCCTAAAGCGCCCACACAAACTAAAAGGAGACCTCTTCATTAAGCATGCGGAGAATAGATACCTGCTTAAATTCGACTGCAAGCGTTGCGAAATGATACTCCTAGATCAGAGCAAATAACAACAAAAAATTGGGCGAGTCACACAGAGGTGTCTCGCCCAATTTCTATCATTACAAGTCTTGAGTTTAGCTACAAGCTGCTACTTTAACTCCGACTTCACTTTTTTTTTCTAACGCAGCGTCAAGCTCAATGATAAAGTCAGAGAGCACATTCATATAGTTTACAAATGCCTCATAGGCCGAATCATATGGGTTAAAGTATGAGTGAACATCCCCATCCGAGAGCCATTTAGTTGCCATGTAGTAGAAGTGGTCCGATGTCTGAAGGAAACTCCACACGTGGTTGAAATCAGGATCATTCAACGCCACAACCTTCTCTTTCTGTGAGTATAGCTTAGAGAATGCCTCATTCTGAAGCTCATTACCAAGCCATGCCGTTGTGTCACGCTCCTCATCAGCCCACGACATCTCGTGTGGACAGTGCAGAACTGAGACAGGCTGATTTGCCTTCGAAACCTCGCTCACAGTGTTAAACTTGAGACCCATTCCTAGGATCTTAGCTGGCAACTCCTTCACGAAATCGAAGATTCCTGTCGCAACGCCTTGGTGCTCTCCAAATGTCTCATAGTCCATGAAGAGGTTGATAACCTCGCCACCATTCTCATCTGAAGCCAACCACTCGGCATACTTATCCGATGTCAAAGGCCAGTTCTCCCACCCTTGATCCGAGAATCTAAATGCGATATCATCCGAGAGACGATAGTTACGCAGAAGGAGTCTTAGACGTGAATCGTAGGCACTCGCATAGGTGTAGTTAGGCGATTTCCAACCAAGAATGTGCTTTGCACCCTCGGCTAGCATCGTGCGGAAGCCCATATCGGCAACCCATTCACCCACTCTATCTGAGTAGATGAGCTCCGTGTTTCTGAACGCCGTTGGCTCAACACCAAACTCCTCGTTCATCAACTTTACGTGCTTTTGAACCTGCTCACGGAAGTCCTCCTCCGAGGCCATTGCAGCCAAAGAGTGTGAGTATGTCTCGGCAAGAAACTCAACGCATCCAGTCTTTGAGAGTTCACGGAACGAATCCAAAACCTCAGGAGCGTAAGCCTTAAACTGCTCAACAGCAATACCAGAGATCGAGAACGAGCACTTGAAAGCGCCCTTGTTCTCCTTGATTAGCTTCAAGAGAAGCGCATTCATTGGAAGATAACACTGACGTGCAATCTTTTGCATGAGAGATCTATTCAATAAATCATCGAGATAGTTGTGATCAAGCCCCATATTGAAAAATCTGTAGGGCTTCAGTCTCCAAGGTTGGTGCACCTGGAAGTACATGCATATTGTCTTCATAAGCAGTAGTCTTAGTGTATCTTAAATATTATTATCTATTACATTCTGATATATATCTTTGATCTTCTTTGCGGCATCGTTCCACTTGAGGTTCGTCACCTCGTGTAGACCCTTCGAGGCGAACATTCCCGAAAGAGCTGGATACTGAACAAGACCATAAATCGCATCTGCTAGAGCATCTACATCCCAATAGTCCACCTTGAGCGCATAGTCCAAAACCTCAGCCACACCACTCTGCTTAGAGATGATAACTGGCACGTTTGAGCGCATCGCCTCCAAAGGAGAGATACCAAATGGCTCTGATACCGAAGGCATTACATAAACATCGGATAGTTGGAACATCTTGTGAACATCCTCACCACGCAAGAAGCCCGTGAAGTGGAATCTATCCGCTATACCGAGACTTGCAACACGACGAATGACATGGTTTGTCATATCTCCCGAGCCCGCCATCACGAATCTTACGTTTGGAACTCTCTTGAGAACTTTAGCCGCCGCCTCAACAAAATAGTCTGGACCTTTTTGGTAGGTGATACGCCCTAGGAAGGTTACGATCTTATCCTCAATACCTCGCTCTGGGGCTTTATTAGCCTTCTCAGCGAATCGCACTGCATTGTGAACAGTGACTACCCTCTCTGCTGGAATACCATAACGAGAAATGACGATCTGACGTGTGAGGTTCGACACCGCAATCACACAGTCGGCAGCCGCCATACCCGTGCGCTCGATGTTGTGAACAATGGTGTTCACTCTCTCACCACTTCGGTCATACTCCGTGGCGTGCATATGAACTACGAGGGGTTTACCCGACACCCTCTTAGCTGCAATTCCTGCATAATATGTGAGCCAGTCGTGTGCGTGAATCACATCGAACTGCCCCTCTAAATCTTTTGCTACCTGTGCCGCTACCATAGCGTAGCGTGCCACCTCCTCATATAGGTTTGCACCATATTTACCCGAGAAAGTGTATCTCTGCTTCCAAACATCTGTCGTCGACCAGCTCTTACGCCCCGAACGAACATACTCCTCATAGTAACTCTCATACTCCTCAGGGGAGATATAAGGTACCATATTTGAGTCAACATGAATAAATGAAAGTTTCGACATAATTTCAGAGTCATGTTCATCTACTACCCCACCGAACATAGTCTCTACATCACTCGCATTAACAATGTGAGTGAACCTCTGATCCTCATCACCATAAGCATGAGGTACAACAAACGTAACATCTACATCGTTACGCGCCAACCCTCTTGTCATACCATAGCAAGCCGTACCAAGCCCTCCTGCGATATGCGGAGGAAATTCCCATCCAAACATTAAGACTCTCATCTACAATCTACTTTTAATTTTTCATCAATATTGCTATATAACTCTTGGGGGCAACAGATTGTTTATAACATCGAACTCAAGAAGGTGTTCTAGTGTTGCTCTGGGCTCTTGCACGAATAGATGGCGAAGTACTCCTCTACAAACCTCTCTACATATTACTACGATTAAAAAACACTCTATTTATTACTCTCCCTAACCTTTTCTACCATTTTACATATATCTAGAACCGCTCCCACGCTCCATGCCTGCGACACAGCGCCACGAGGTGCATATGGAGGGTCTGCGTCATGACACTCAGATATAGATCCGATGCATGCGCTCTGAATATCATCTTCAAAATCGGAGATCATACCCTCTGCCAGCGACAAGAACTCCTTACCCACAAGGTCAAGGTTGCACTTCACGTAGAACTTCAACAACCACACCCACGATGCGCCATTGACTACAGCCTTTGCGCAACGCTCAGCATCTCCCATAACTGTACCCTTGTAGTTAGGGTTGTGCGGCGAGAGTGATCTGAGTCCATGTGGCGTTAACAAGTGCTGACGCACGATCAACATCACACCAACCTTCTGCTCCTCATTGAGCATTGAGTTGTTAAGAGCACAAGCCAGAACCATGTTTGGACGAATTGAATCGTCAGCGCCCTGGTCTCCGACACAATCATAGAGGCAGCCCTCTACATCTCTCCAAAATAGCTTTAGGAAGCTCTCCTTGATTAGCTCTGGCGATACTTCCCATTGCTTTGGGAATTTTTTATCTTTAAACTCTTTAGCCAAATCTAGTGTGTAACACACCGCATTGTACCACAGAGCCTGAACCTCTACTGCATAGCCTCTACGTGGAGCAACTGGAACACCCTCATAACTAGAGTTCATCCACGTTAGCTCTTTGGTAGGGTCTGACGCCCACACCAAACCATTTTCGTGAACAGCGACCGTGCTACCAAACCCTCTCTTGTAAGCACCAAGTATAGACTTCATAGTCTCACCATAGCGCTCCCAGATGAACTTCTTGCCCACAAAAGCCTCCAGTTCTTGAAGCGTATAGAAGAACCACAGCGGCGTATCAACACCCTCTTTTGCCGACGAGATGCCTGCAAAATCTCCATCCTTCATTCCACGAATCATCGTGTCTAGGATCTCGATGCAATCCTCCTTATAGCCCTGGGTTAGGGTCAATCCTCCAACCGAGATCAGAGTGTGACGACCCTCAACACCTCTCCATGGGTATCCCGCCACTAGCTCTGTGCGATCACCTGGACGGCGGATCACAAACTGACGTGCCGAGTGCTCAAGGCAGCTCATAAAGTCGATCTTATGGGTACGTCTAGCGATAGATGCCTCAAAGGTCTGCTCGATCTCCTCTGCTGAGGACATCTCATCGACCGATGCCGAGAATATCACCTGCTCGCCACGCTTTAGCTCTAGCTCGAAGTATCCCGTAGTCAAGAGATCCTCAAGCGACTCGCTCGAACCCTCTTGCTCACTCAAATACTCGAAGTTGTAGTACCAATCTGGCGCTGCGACAAACTCCGCATCACACTTATTAGTCTGAAGATAGAGCCAAGGGAAATCGTCATAGATACGGTTTTTCACACCACACGTCGCAGGTAGCGAGCGACCATTGGCCTGCATATTAGCATGAGTGAGGGCGTGCTTATCGCGAAATGCAAAGAACGGTCTAAGTCTAAGCTTAGTCTCTGATTTAGCTTCGAGGAGTGTATAGCGAATCATAAGCTGAGTACGCTTATGAATCCACAACATCTCCTTCTTGAGCTTTACGCCCCCCACTCGATATGTAATCGAGGGGGTTGGCGTGTACTCAAAATCTGTAATATACTTGTGACCTCGAGGCTCATATACACCTTTAAATCGATGTAGTGCCAGATTGAAGTGCTGATTATGCTGAATTACCGTCTCGTCGAGAGATGATAATAGCACATAAGTTTCATCACTCTCGTTGATCGGTGCGACCATCAATCCATGATACCTGCGTGTGTTGCAACACACAATCGTAGTACTCATATAACCACCTCTTCTATCGGTGGCAAGCATCTCTCGCTGCAAAGAGTATTCGAGGTTTCCTAGTTCGTTTTTGTCAAAGGTTAGTGCCGGCATAGTTTATTCTATTTATCTGGATGCAATATATAATTTTTTGCATTAATAACCAAATATTTAGGCATAAATATCAATACAATATTTAAAGTCTTACAAAATCATCCTTTATTATTAAACTTATGCCCACTTAACCAACGCAAAGTCCATTCTGTGAGGGATATTCTCGCTCTTAGGGAAGACACGAATCGCCATGTCAAATGTTCCTGTATGGTCTGGCGTATACTCAACCGAATATGTCGCCGCGCTACCCTCCGAAGAGATAAGATCTAGCTCCACATTGCTAACAACCGTCACTGGTTTTCCAGGAACGATCTGCTTAGCGACAACCAACTCCACACCGATATCAGCACTTGTCAATCTTCCCAAATCGAGCTTAACCTCGAAGTGGTAGTGCGATCCGATAAATACGGCCTCTTTCTCAAGCTGAACTCGCTGAACATCAACAACCTTAACATCGTTCCACTGATTCGAGACATTACGCTTCCACGCCGCCACAGAGCGAGCCATAGAGTAATCCTCAGCCACCATAGCTGCATGGCGCTCAACCAACTTGTGATAGAAACGCTCCTCGTAGTCGATCAACATACGGTTTGTCGTGAAGTTCGAGGCGATATCCGAGATACAAACCTTAACGGTCTCCATCCACTTCGTAGGGATATTATCCTCATCACGGCTATAGTACTTAGGTGCGATCTCATCCTCGATAGTGTTGTATATCACCTCTGCATCTAGCTCATCCTGATACTGCTGCTCAGAGAATGTGCGCTCCAATGGAAGCATCCATCCACCATCTGGCTTGTAGCCTTCAACCCACCAACCGTCAAGTACTGAGAACTGCAACACACCATTCATCACACACTTCTCGCCCGATGTTCCCGACGCTTCAAGTGGACGTGTAGGTGTATTCAACCACACATCGACACCCTGAACCATGCGGCGTGCAAGCTCCATGTCGTAGTTCTGAATGAATAGGATCTTGCCCACAAACTGAGGCATAGCTGCCACCTCAACGATGCGCTTAATTAGATCCTGACCTGGCTTATCGTTCGGGTGCGCCTTTCCTGCGAATACGAACTGCACTGGGCGCTCCTTATTGTTCACAATTGAACTCAAACGCTCTAGGTTTGTGAAGAGTAGGTGCGCACGCTTATATGTTGCAAAGCGACGAGCAAATCCAATCGTCAGAACCTCAGGCTTTAGGCTCTCGATCACCTGCACCATTTGGCGTGGTGAGTCAATGCGCACCTGACTTGGGTCACGATAGCGCATCTTGATGTGATTGATGAGTTTCTCCTTGAGGTGCATGCGTGCTCCCCATAGCTCTGAATCTGGAATTTGGTTGACCTTCTTCCACTCTGGTATATTATAGGTATGCCCATTGAATCCCTCTGGGAAGTACTTCTCATAGAGTCTTCTCAGTGACGAAGATACCCACGTTGGGAAGTGCACACCGTTTGTCACGTAGCTCACATGTAGCTCATCCTTGAAGTAACCTGGCCAGATGCTACCCAAGATATCCTTCGACACCTCGCCGTGTAGCCACGACACGCCATTGACCTCCTGAGAGAGGTTACAAGCTAGAACCGACATCGAGAACTTCTCGTTCGGATCGTTTGGCTTTGTCTTACCAAGGTTTATGAACTGCTCCCAAGTGATGCCTACAAGGTCTGGGTAGTGCGACATGTATTGACGAATCATCGACTCTGGGAACGCATCGTGTCCCGCTGGAACTGGCGTGTGCGTCGTGAAGAGCGAAGATGAGCGCACAACCTCCATCGCCTCAGAGAACGATAGCTTCTTAGTGTTTGACAAAGAACGAATACGCTCAAGACCGATAAAGGCTGCGTGGCCCTCGTTACAGTGGTAAACCTCCTGCTCGATTCCCAAAGCACGCAAAGCTCTAATACCTCCCGTACCTAGCAGAATCTCCTGCTTCAGGCGGTTCTCCCAATCGCCACCATAGAGGTGGTGAGTTATTCTTCTATCCTCAGGTAGGTTAGCCTCGTAGTCCGTGTCGAGAAGGTATAGATCTGTGCGACCAACCTTACATAGCCAAACTCTAGCCGAGAGAGTACGACCAGGAAGAGCGATACCAACAGTTACCCAACCACCCGCCTCATCACGCACTGGCGAGATAGGTAGTTTATAGAAGTTCTGCGCCTCATACTCTGCCTCCTGACGACCCTGTGACGATAGGCGCTGTGTGAAGTAACCGTAGCGATACAGAAGACCCATAGCGACCATAGGTGTATTTCTATCCGATGCCTCCTTGAGGTAGTCACCCGCTAGGATACCTAGACCTCCAGAGTATATCTTCAACGTTGAGTGAAGACCATACTCCATAGAGAAGTATGCCACCTTAGGAGCTCCTGCAGCTGGCTTCTCCGACATATACTCATTGAAGTGAGCATATACTTTATCCAACTCCACGAGGAACTCTTTATCCTGCTCCAACTCCTTTGTTCTCTCAAGGCTCAACTGATCGAGAAGCTCAATAGGGTTGCGACCGCACTCCTGCCATAGGGCTGGGTCCACCTTTTCGAATAGCTCTCTAGCCTCCGTATTCCAGCACCACCAAAGGTTTGCTGTAAGCTCCTCAAGCGCTCTTAGGCGCTCTGGCAAGCTCTTTTCGATCATCATACGACTCCAGTTTGGGCTATCCACAAAGAGCTGTTGACGTAGGAAATTGATCTGATTTTTTGAAGTCTGTCCTTCGTCTAATGTCGCACGATTTGCTCTGCGAACACTACCTTCAACTGCCATAGTATATGATTTTTCGTAGTATGTAAATAGATTCTCCCACAACGCTGTGCGAGAGATCTCGTATGCTGATTTCTGAACCATTGCAACCTCCTGCTTAGAGAGACTTGCAAAGCGGATGATATCCTCTGCTATCTTCGCTGCAACCTCCGATGAGTTGAAGTCGTCACGGCGAATAACCTCAACACCCATCGATTCAGGTAGCTTATTAACCCAGATACCAAAGCCTGCAAGTGTAGTGGTGATCGTCGGAACACCAAATGCCACCGATTCGAGTGGAGTATAACCCCAAGGCTCATAGTATGATGGATAGACTGTCATATCCATACCCGTGAGCAGCTCATAGTAGCTCATATCGAATATCCCATCATTACCATTGAGGTAGCACGGAACAAAGATAACTTTAACTTTAGATGCCTCAGACTCAAGTACAGAGCCCTTTATCGAGTTGCACACTGGATCCCACTGCTCGTTCTCCAGCAGGTGCGTCACGTGCTTAAACATAGATGGGTCAACCCCCTTAGAGTTGTCCTCAAGGTGCGCCACTAGATCTGCTCTCAGACCAGCAACACCAGCAGGAACTGTTATATATGCTAGAATCTCACGATCCATATCCTCACGACTAGCAAGCTGCTTTAGAGACTCCAAAAGCACATCAATGCCCTTGTTTGTGAACTCATAGCGTCCACTTGTGCCCACGATAAGTGGCTCGCTGTCGAACTTAACGCCCAACATCGCCTCCGCTACCGAGATCATCTTCGCACGTGCTAGTTTACGCTTTGCCGATAGCTTGCTCTTCGACCATACGAAGTCGTCCTCAAATCCGTTTGGCGTTACGGCATCAACCTCCTTGCCCAAAAGATACTTACACTCATTGGCAGTGATGTCGCTCACTGTGAGGAACACATCGTGATTATTAGCCGCGGCTCTCTCCAACGAGTGCTTCGACACAACATTGAACTGACGAGCCAGATCCATCGCATTGAAGTTCGACAGGTCCTGATACAAAGGCATGTTATTCCCCGCAATACAGCGACCCATAACCGTTGCGTGCGTAGTGAAAGCCGTTGCGATATATGGTGCGCTCTTCTGAAGGAAAAGACCTCCTGCGGCAGTCATCCACTCGTGGAAATGCGCCACAACTCTATCTGATGCTGAGCAGTGATGCTCGGCGTATGACTTCACAACAATACCTGCTGCGTGACCAAAGAGCACTGGCTCCACATAGTCCCACTGACCCGCTATCGAGTCAACACGGTAGTTGTCCCACAAAGATTTCAGGATGCTATCCTTCTTCGGGATGAGTGACGTGAAGTCAATCAACACAACGATTGGATTGCCCTCGATCTTCCAGCGACCCACACGAACACGAATCCCCTCAGAGTAGAGGTGCTGTCGCCACGATTGCAAGAGTTCAATATCCTCCTCAAATTCTGAATTTTCGTTCTCTCGAGATAGATCTGGACCTATCACTATGTATTTGTCATTAAAACGCTTGGTTGCTGTCAGAGCTTTAGTTGACACCACGGTGTGTATTCCGCCAACTTTATTGCAAACTTCCCAGCTCACCTCGAATAGGTAGTCTGGTGACATTGTTTTAGTATTCATATTATCTATTGTTATGTTAATATTCCATTTTGCTAAGACCCCCAAAGTTAAGTAAACTTTGGAGATATATCAAACAAAAAAATTCAAATCAATTATTATTATTATATTTTTTCACAAATATGATATAGCCACACCGTTCTATCTGATTTACAGGGCTATATTATACCATTTATTACCTTTCTGTTAAATTTTCGCACAGAGGGTTACTCCACCTCAAAAAGTTGCGAAATGATCGCATCTGAGATCATAAATCGCTTTGCTGGGATAGCCAAACTTCGCTCGCTGAGCACCAAATCGCCCGCCACAATCAACCCCTCAGCCTTTGAGAGCAGGCGCTCGAGATCACCCTGCGAATGGCTCTGTCTGAATCGCTCCAAGTCGACTCCATCGGAGGTTCTAAGCCCCGTCATCACACTCTCATTGCGACGATCCATCGCCGTCAGGGATTCGCTCTCTGCCCCCTCACCCTTGAGATAACTCACGGCGCTTGGCGAGTTCCACCAACGCACATCTCCATTATAGGAGTGCGCCCCTGCACCAATACCGAGATATTGGGCACCGCTCCAGTACGAGGCGTTGTGTTGCGCTCGCCGTCCACTCACGGCATAGTTCGACACCTCGTAGTGCTCATAACCGCTCGAAGAGAGCTGATCGTGCACATACAGAAACTCCTGCTCACTACACCCATCCTCGATTGGGGTGAGATCACCTTTGGATTGCAGTCTCCCGAAATGGGTGTCGGGCTCGATAGTTAGGTGATATGCCGATATGTGCTGAATCCCCAGCGAGAGCATCGTATCAACCGACCTATGAAGCGAATCACCGCCATAACCAGGCACACCAAATATCAGATCGCCAGAGATATTATCAAACCCAGCCCTCTGAGCCAACGATATCGCCTCAACTGCCTGCTTCGAGGAGTGCCTACGATTCATAAAACGCAAACAGTCGTCATCGAAGGACTGCATGCCCATCGACAGGCGGTTTACCCCAGCCCTTAATAATTGCTCCACATAAGTGGGGGTTATGTCATCGGGATTAACCTCTACGGTGAACTCCGACACGCCACTAAGATCAAAATATCGAGACAACCTCTCGACCAGCCCCTCTATTGCACTCACGGGGAGTAGAGAGGGTGTACCCCCTCCAAAGTATATTGTCGAGATGTTGCGATCTGTCAAAAAGCCCTCGCGCTGATCGATCTCGTTATTCATTGCATCGACCACACCCTCCATAAGCGATAGCTCCATCGTTCTCGGAAAATCACAGTACGAACACAGACTACGACAAAATGGGATGTGAAAATAGGCTCCTGCCATATATTTATATATATAAAATCAACTATTCTACTCTACACAAATTCAACTCTTTGAATTTATCCTAGTAAATATATAAAAAATAATTTAAATTTTCAAAAAATAGTCGATTTATCCCCAAAATTATGCGCCACAAAGAGCCCCGCCACACCCATTAAACAACTACAACACAAATAGATAAGCTAAAATCGTTTTGTTATTAAAATAAATGTGTGAAAAAAATGTGAATTTTTTGTGTTATTTTTTTCACAGTTAAAAAACTTTTCATAACTTTGTGACATTGAAATTTGGAATATTGAATTCGTTTTACGATCTTTAAGCCAAATTTGCAAGGATAACAAGTTAATTAAGCATTATAAACCAAATAACAATTTTTTAAAGTATGAGCAATATCGATTTGCAAAAGTACGGTATCTTGGGCGCAACTGAGATCGTACACAACCCTTCGTATGATCAACTATTCGAAGAGGAGACAAAGCCAACACTAGAGGGTTTTGAAAAAGGTCAAGTAACCGAGATGGGTGCTGTGAACGTAATGACAGGTGTTTACACAGGTCGTTCACCTAAGGACAAATTCTTCGTGATGGACGAGACTACTAAGGACACTATCTGGTGGACTTCTGACGAGTACAAGAACGACAACAAGGCTGTCTCTACTGAGGCTTGGGCTCACATGAAGAAACTTGCTCTTGACGAGCTTTCAGGTAAGCGTCTTTTCGTTGTTGACGCATTCTGCGGTGCTAACGAGAACACACGTCTTAAGCTTCGTTTCGTAATGGAGGTTGCATGGCAAGCTCACTTCGTAACAAACATGTTCATCCGTCCTACAGCTGAAGAGCTTGCATCGTTCGGTGAGCCTGATTTCGTTATCGTGAACGCTTCTAGAGCTAAAGTTGAGAACTACGAGCAGTATGGTCTTAACTCTGAGACTGCAGTTGTATTCAACCTTACTGAGAAGATGCAGATCATCCTTAACACATGGTATGGTGGTGAGATGAAGAAGGGTATGTTCTCTTACATGAACTACCTACTTCCACTTCGTGGTATCGCTTCTATGCACTGTTCTGCTAACACAGACCTTAACGGTGAGAACACAGCGATCTTCTTCGGTCTTTCAGGAACAGGTAAAACAACTCTTTCTACAGACCCTAAGCGTCAACTAATCGGTGACGATGAGCACGGATGGGATGATGACGGTATCTTCAACTACGAGGGTGGTTGCTACGCTAAGACTATCAACCTTTCTGAGGAGAACGAGCCAGACATCTGGAAGGCGATCCGTCGTGACGCTCTTTTGGAGAACGTATCTGTTGACGCAGATGGCAAGATCGACTTCGCTGATGGTTCTAAGACTGAGAACACTCGTGTTTCTTACCCTATCTACCACATCGACAACATCGTGAAGCCAGTATCAAAGGCTCCAGCTGCTAAGAAGGTTATCTTCCTTTCTGCTGACGCATTTGGTGTACTTCCTCCAGTTTCGATCCTTACTCCAGAGCAAACTAAGTACTACTTCCTTTCTGGTTTCACAGCTAAGCTTGCTGGTACAGAGCGTGGTATCACTGCTCCAACTCCAACTTTCTCTGCATGTTTCGGTGCTGCGTTCCTTTCACTTCACCCAACTAAGTACGGTGAGGAGCTAGTTAAGCGTATGGAAGAGGCTGGTGCAACTGCATACCTTGTTAACACAGGATGGAATGGTTCTGGTAAGCGTATCTCTATCAAGGACACTCGTGGTATCATCGACGCAATCCTTGATGGTTCTATCGACACTGCTGAGACTAAGTCACTTCCTATCTTCGACTTCACAATCCCAACAGCTCTTCCAGGTGTTGATCCAGCGATCCTTGATCCACGTGATACATACGCTGACGCTGCTGAGTGGACTACTAAGGCTGAAGACTTGGCTGGACGTTTCATCAAGAACTTCACTAAGTTCACTGGCAACGCAGAGGGTCTTTCTCTAGTAGCTGCTGGACCAAAGCTTTAATTCCAAAGCAAATATCTTTAAATAGATAACTCCCAAGAGGGCGACTAACTTTAGGTTAGTTGCCCTCTTTTTGTATGGTATAGTATTTGTCCCCTTGTCGAGCAAATCAACACCTTACAAGTTATGGAAAAGAGCAAAAAAATTGTGTGGACTCTGCGTGGGCAAATTATCGATCACGAGGCGTTCCAAAAGGTCAAATCATCGCTCATTGAGATGATGCACAACCAATCTAGCTGCACCATTTTTTGGTGGACGCTAACCCCCGACAGGGAGCACTACTGCGTCCTTAGTTGCTGTGATGACTCCGATGCAGTAATTGAGCATCTCAAGATGTGGGCAACGCATCACGCTCAGATGGCACACTGCGCAACGCTCGATGGGTGCGCAATCTTTGGTGATGCCAGCGATGAGTTAAAGAGGGAGATGGAGGTGATGAACCCCACCTACCAATCCTATTTCGGAGGGTTTTCAAAGGCTGCACCCCACAACAAACAGAGCGAGCACTCCGATATTATGTGGGCGCTGAGTGGAGAGATAATAAACGAGGAGCTCTTCGAGCGTTCGATGCTCACCCTTACAGAGAAGACACACGACGAGGAGGGCTCTTTGATGCACTGGTGGACACTGGGAGATGGCAACACATTCCACGTTTTGGAGCGCTACGCCGACCACCAAGCAGCGGTTTCGCACCTAGAGACATGGGGCAAGTATGGTGGCGATTTTCTTGACTCGACCAGCATCGAGAGTTTCACAACATTTGGCAATCTAACCAGCGATCTTGAAAAGGCGGTCAAGGAGCTAAAGCCTATAATTATGCGCTTTGATGGCGGATATGCTAGATAAAAAAAGTGAGGTTTGCATGGCTTTTTTCGCCTGCAAACCTCACTAAATATAGATATAAAACGCTACTCTAGCGTTGTGAATCTCGTGATAGATGGTTTTGTTGTTGCCACCTTGTGATATATGTGATTTGCTTTACCGTCCACAAAAATATACTCACTAGCTAAGTGATAACCAAACACAACCACTGCATACTCCGTTTGAGGTTCTAAGTTGCGATAGTGTCGCATACCATCGTCATTAGAGTAATAAGAATTACCTGCAGCAAACGCCATATCTTCTATTGTCGCATCATCTAGCCCCACGATACTTGCATACGGAAGAATTTCGGCAACATAAGTCTCTCTAGTAGAGCCTTCAACCGTTAGACCAACAGTTACCATATCGCGCTGTACATCAACCACATCGACATGATATATATTAGTAGACACTGGCTCCGTAGTCCTAAAATCGGTTCTAAAGACGCGTGTTTTCCTCGCTCCTTGATCTGAGATGCCAAATACAATCAACGAGTAGTCTCTGTCATAAAGCACAGGGCCTCGCTTATACACATATGAAGGCACTGAATAGATATCTCCTAGAAAATAGCCATCACCATTATTGTGGTCATCTAACCAATAGTTACTACGAGCCGATATAAAACGCACATCTAACATATCTGAAGCAAAAGAGTTCAAATCATCACCATATTTCTCCTCCAGAATCTTTGTCTCTATAAGCTCCACACAATACTTCATATGCATATCCGTCGGCATAATACTAATCTCAAAGTCATAGTATGTGATGTTATCAACGTTCACGAAAAAACTATCCGATTCTATATTTTGATCCTCTTTTAGTGTATATGTAGGAAGTATAGTTATATCCGTACTCCTCTCTCCACTATCATCAACAGCAAAAGCATATATATAATATAGCTCTCCTGGCTCTAGGCTACTTGCATAAAAAAAGTTATTACTGAAGTTATAGTTGTAACTAAACATATACAAAGAGAGATCCATGCCTGCTGAATTTGCCTTATCAATCATATATGACAGTACATAATCCTTCACATGTTCAGGACTCAAGAGCCCCGACTCCTTCATATCATCAACTGTCATAATTCCCTTAATCACGTTAGGAAGCTCCTTATTGGAGTTTAAAATCTCCCCATATATTGCACTGTGTGACGCATGCATATTAAAACTCAATCCATTATCCGTGAATGAGATCTCAGGATCGATATCCCGTGTACACCCTCCAAAGGAGAAGCTAACTAGCAACAAAAAAGTTATAAGTCTCTTCATAATCTTAAGTTTTTAGTTTTAACATACACACATACTACAAGCCACTACTCCACTATCGTCGAGAAGTCATAGATAAATGGTTTAGTATTCGCCACACGTAAGGGTCATTATTCGTTGGTGTTACACTAATCCAAGCATTGTAAGGTGCAATATCGTCTACATCCAAAGTGAATGCACCCTACGACAGCTACTATCTTATATGATTACCTGAGCTGCCGTAGGGAAAGTAGCGTGCTCCCCTTGATCGGAAACCTCAAAAACAAAGACCAAATAATCGTCACCTTTTTGGACTGATCCACCTAGATCTTCAGCTACGGATAGAGTCACAGTACCAGAGTATGTAAACGTATTATCTGTCGCCCAATCTACGTTTAGTTTATTCCCCTCAGCAATAATCGCACGTGCATAATCATGCCCATCTTCATATTTAGCGTCATACTCATCTGTCTTTATCGCAGAAATGCAGTAACGTACCTGGTCGTCAGGTGGAATGACTTGGACTGTAAAATCTGTATTTGTAATTGTTAGTATTCTTACATTATAATAGGCACTGCTTTGTGAAACCCATCTGTTTGTTGGAGTCATCTCCGAGAGAACGAGACCACTTGTGTACTCTCCCGCTGGAGTCACACCAAAGGCATAGATATAATACTGAGTTTGAGGCACTAGATCAGTGTGTTTATAATCATAGGTGCCACTAGATAGCATTGGAGAGAGAATTGACTCCAGAGAGACAGACTGCGCCTCAGCCATTTCGCGGAACTCTCTTAGGATTTCGTCACGGAATTCATCTGCCGATGCCAAACCCATACTTTCCACGAAATTCGCAGTTGTGATCCCCGTGTAGTAGGTCATACCCGACTCCAACGGCTCGATTGTCCCCCAAAGCGAGCTTGAGTGTTTGTCGATACTAAATGTAAAGAGATCTGGTGTACGAGCCTCAGCGCTGGTTATCACACCACTTAATGCCGCACCATTTGCATCAACCCCAATCGCAAATACTGTGTGAGAGGTCATATCAGCAAGCCCCTCAACGGTGAATGTAGTATTCCCCTTGCGAGCTTTGCTTGCCACGTACTCACCAACTCCCATCGATGAGGCTGCAGCTTGCATCTGGATCTCTTCGGTAGCGTGCACTACTAATTCAGCATCTGATAGCGTAGCATCTGTCATCACAATACTCGTACAGTAGTAGAGCGTGTTAGGGTTGGTGGCTGTAACACTCACCTTCACAGAATTTCGATAAATTTCATTGACAGTCAGCTCAATAGTACCTACTGGCTCATCATCTGAATTGTTGGAACAGCTAACAAATGCAAATTGTAATAGCAGAACCGAAAATAGTAGTTTTAATTTCATAATTATTAAATATTAATGATTTGCACATATTTAAGACAGGTGATTACAATATAAAAATTATAATCAAACTAAACAAAATTAATCATAGAAATTAATTATTTAGTAATAGCTACTAAAAACTACACTAGCTAAAACACAGAGTGGTCTCTTCATAGTATTGAGTTTTAGCAAAAAAATTGTCATAGAATAGTTCGCAGCGCTCTACTATCGAGGTGCTGGGAAAGAGAGTGTCCTCGCATCGAGGAAAGAGTTGGGGTATGGACCCCAGTTGTAGGCGCTACCATTCGAGATTGTGACTCTTGGGCTCACTATCACAAATCCAGCACCGAATACCTCCACCCTATTGGGTAGGGAGCTCTCGAATCGATTATTCACGTAGTTTCTAACCTTTAGATTGCTCTCACGTTGAATATAGTCGCCACTAGGAGAGAGTGTTGCATTCGAGGTAGAGAAGAGCGGGAACAGAAGATCCGACTCGAATAGTTCACTAGTAGGCAGACCCAACTCTTCGAGAATGATCTGCTCTACGGCCTGTGTATCACCACTTGGCACCGAAGGACTCTGAGCCAAAGATGCCACTGTCCACAATATAAATCCGATAGATAAGATAGAATTTTTCATATAAAATCTACTTTTACAAAACACATCTACCGCCTATTTCCCATCTAGAATACCTCTTGCAAAATCTGAACCGATCTCACGGCGCTTATCGCATCGAGATGGTAAGCGTAGTAGACTAACAGTGCGTTTAGGAACTCCACACGTTGATCTCTATTTAGCCCTATCTCGCCAAGATGGTTTACATCGCACTCAATGATATCGTGCAGTATGCGAGCCATGCTCTGCGACATAAAACTAGTATGCGAAGGTTTGATTGGAGTGTAAACACCCTCTCGCATATCGAACCACGCATCCGCAATGTAATCATTTCCAGGAAAAAAACCAAGAAAACGACTTAAATTTGCAAGAAACCAGAGGTGAAAGTTCGCCACCCCCTCCTGCATCACATCCAGCGCCTCAACAGAGCGCCACGCAAAGTCAAAGAGCGTAGAGCTCGGCTCGCTCTCTCTCACTAGTCGATAGAGCACCTCCGCCATGAAGATCGCCATCGTAGATTTGCGCACATCGAAGGGCACGGAACCAAATATGATACCGTTGCGCACCTCTCTAAATTTGTGGAGCTCGCTCTTCGAGGACTTCAACCCCTCGAACTCCAGTGCGAACATAGGCTGAAAGAGCGCAAGCTTTGAGCCCCGCCCCTTCGCACTACGAATACCTTGCACAATGTAGCTACACCGCCCCTTGGTGTCGGTGAGCATCTGAACAATCATCGATGAGTCGCCATATTTGAGCGTGTGAAGTACAATCCCACGCCCCTTATAGCTCTTCATCTAGCGGCGCACGTGAACCATCATCCAACCATCGCGCATCTCTCGACTAACTGGCTGAAGACCTAGCCCCACAGCGCAAGCTTCGATAGCATCGGCATCCTGCTCCAAGAATCCGCTCATCAGGAGATCAGCCCCAGGATTCAGCGTCGCTACATACTTAGCCATATCCCCAAGTAGGATGTTGCGATTGATATTTGCGAGAATAAAATCATAGCTTCTACCCTCGATCAGTCGCACATCGCCAAGCATTGGATTGACCTTTGTCTCAACACCATTATCACGGCAGTTGTCACGACAATTAGAGTCCGCCCAGTCGTCAATATCTACGGCATCGACACTCACAGCGCCAAGTTTTGCCGCCACAATAGCAAGAACACCTGTTCCGCTACCCATATCTAGACCCTTTTTACCCTCCAACTCAAGGTTGAAAATCGCACGAGTCACAAGCCACGTTGTTGCATGGTGCCCCGTTCCGAACGACATGCGAGGTTCGATCAAAATGTCGAGCACACCCTCTGGCGCTGGGTCGTGGAATGGTGCACGAATGAGTGCCTTCCCCTCAACCTCAACCTGCTGGAAGTTACTCTCCCACAGCGCATTCCAGTTTTGAGTTTCAATAGAGATGTAGCGACGATCACGAATCTGGTAGCGATCCAAGATTGCATCTACCTGATCCTTGCAGTCGGCAAGCATCATCTGGGGGATATACGCCTTTTGGCGCGCGTCGACCACTTCGAAGCTATCAAACGCAAAATCTGACAGTTCGGCAACTACAATCTCCGCCATGCAGGCATCATCATAGGGAAAACTTAACTCTATATAGTCCATAATAAGGTGTAATATTCAAAAAAATAGATAACTTTGTCTCTGGCAAAGTTAGTTATAATATGGCAAAAAGCAGAAAAAAGTGGGACGAAATCTCAAAAGAGTACTATATATATATAAAACTTGAGAAGCGCCTCGCCCAGAACACTCTCGAATCATATCTTCTCGACCTTAAACACTTCTCGGAGTTTATCGTCGAGCAGTACAACTGTGCCCCAACCTCTGTTGAGCGCTCGATGATCGATGCATACGTAGCTGAGCTCTACGACAAAGGCCGCCAGAGGAGCTCGCAGGCACGATCACTTAGCGGAATACGCAGTTTTTTCAATTTCCTACTGCTCGAAGAGAAGATCGAGAGCTCACCCCTAGAGTTTATAGAGACTCCGAAGATCACCCGAAAACTCCCCGATGTGCTATCTCAACAGCAGATCGATGCTCTCATCTCAGCCATTCCAGATCAGAGCGTCAAGGGGCTCAGAGATCGAGCCATTGTGGAGCTACTCTACTCATGCGGCTTGCGAGTCTCGGAGCTCACATCGCTCAAAATAAGCGATCTTTTCTTCGGTGAAGGCTATATTCGTGTGGTGGGCAAGGGTGACAAACAGCGCCTTGTGCCAATCAGTACCATCGCACAAGAGAGGATCATGAGCTATCTGAGCATGAGGGATCTGGAGGATCAAAAAAAGGGACGAGAGCGCAATACTGAGACTCTTTTTCTCAACAATAGAGGCTCGGAGCTCACCCGTGTTATGATCTTCACCATCCTGCGCAACGCCGCCAAAGGGGCGGGTATTGATAGAGCCATAAGCCCTCACACCCTGCGCCACTCATTCGCCACCCATCTCATAGAGGGGGGAGCGAGTATTCGTCAAGTGCAAGAGATGCTTGGTCATGAGAGTATCCTCACCACGGAGATATACACCCATCTCGATGCGGAGCACCTGCGTCAGACCGTAGAGGAGCATCTGCCGATATAAAAAATAGGCGATCAATCCACTGAAGATTGATCGCCTATTTACTTATTTATACGAAACTTAGTTCATAGTTGGTAGGAACGAGTAGTTGCGGCTATACTCTAGCATCTGCTCTACGTAGTTCGTTGGGTAGGTCACCTTCACATCGATAACCTTATCACCATCTGCAATCAGCTCATACTGTGGGTTGATGAATCCGCCATAAGGCTCGATTCCAAGCTCAGCATAGCGAGCCTTAACCTCCTTGTGAAGCTCTGGCTCGATCTTTACAGCGTACTTCTCGATTAGCTCAGCTCCAGCCTCGAAGTCACCCTCAGACTTAATGCGCTGAATCTCGTGGAGCATCTTGCCGAATAGTTCGCGAAGTTTGTCAAAGTCGTTGACTACAACATAGCGCTTGCCATCCTTCACAACCCACTCAATAACGTTGTCAGCCTTACCCTGCTCGTAGCACCACTCCGATACTAGTTTGCGGTTGCGCATGTGCGCCTGCTTCACATCCTCGCCAAGTTCGATACGTGAGAATTGGGTCATCATACCATTCATGATATACTTAGCGTAGCCTGCCTTTGCCACCTCGAACGATGGGATCAGACCAAGCTCAACCATCTTAGGATCACCCAAGTAGTAGAGACCAAATAGGTCGGCACGAGTCTCCTCTAGCGCTGAACCATAGCTCTTGAGCTCGTCGCCCACGATACCTGGAGCCATCTGCCCCGAACCGTGACCTAGACACTCGTGAAGGTCCGTATGTAGGTTGTCAGCTAACTTACCATAGAGCTTTGCACGCTCTCTATCCTCCTCACGAAGAACAAACTCTTCGGAGAATCCTCCACCCTGCGCTGCCATCTCATACGCCGCTGCGATATTGTCGATAGTAACCGACTTCGAGCCGTGATCCTTGCGAATCCAATCAGCATTTGGAAGGTTAATTCCTAGCGGTGAAGTTGGGTAGCAATCACCACCTAGCATCGCTACAGTGATAACCTTTGCTGAAACGCCCTTAACCTCCTCTTTCTTGTATTTAGGATCAACTGGTGAGTTATCCTCGAACCACTGCGCATTGTCCGAGATGATCTGTGTGCGCTTGCTCGCCTCGACGTCCTTGAAGTTCACAACCGACTCCCATGTAGCCTTACGACCCAGAACATCGCCATACACCTCGATGAATCCATTCACGAAATCGACTCTCGTGTCGGTATCCTTCACCCACTGAACGCTGTATTCGTCAAAATCACGAAGATCACCCGACTTATAGTACTTAATAAGTGTTGTGATCGACTCCTTCTGAGGCTCTAGAGCCACCGATTCAGCCTTTTCGAGCCAGTAGATGATCTTGTCGATAGCCTCAGAGTACAGACCTCCCTGCTTCCACACGATCTCCTCGACCTTACCGTCACGCTTCACAACCTTTGAGTTTAGACCATATGAGATTGGCGTTGGATCCTTAGGGTCGACCATCGCTGAGTAGAACTTCTCAACTTCAGCCTCTGTTACCCCTTCATAGAAGTTAGAAGCAGACTCAGCAACCATATCGGCACCCTCGTTCGTATTCTGACCCAAAGCGTAGAGCTCAGGCGTGAAGATAACCTCTACAACAGTATCAGATAGTGCCACGAGCTCCTCGCCAAACTTCTCGGCTGGGATCGTAGCCATTACCTCCAACATATACTCCTTTGTGAACTCAGGCGTAAATTTATTGCTTGAGTAGTGGTGGTGGATTCCGTTTGCGAACCACACCTTCTTGAGGTACTTCTCTAGCGCCTTGAATTGCTCCGCCTCACGATCACCCTTGTACTCTGTGTAGATAGTCTCCAGGGTGCGACGAATCGCAAGGTTATATTTAAAATTCTGATCGAAAAGGATGTCACGACCACACTTTGCAGCCTCACCCAAATAGTATATCAACTGCTTCTCTTGAAGCGATAGCTCCTCGAATCCAGGAACTTCATAGCGGATAACTCGTGCATCGTCGAAACGGTCGACAACCCAAGGGCTCTGCTCTACCGACTCAGTAGAAGCGCCACCACACGAGGTTAGCAATGTTGTTGTTAATGCCATAGATGCAACAATAAATCTGTTTTTCATATTTAATTATATAATGGTTTTCACACAATTCGCACCACAAATAAATTATAGTACTAAAAATGCACGCATATCTCGCAAAGATACACAATTAGCCCCGATTATCAAAGTCTCACCACGACTTATAGAGTATTTAGGGGCTAAAATGAGATTTATTGGTCAAAAAAAATATCTTTTTCTTCATTTTGTCTAATGTAATTTTTACCTTTGCCCCAGATAAGAAGAAGCTTAAAAACAATGAAAATAGTTACGACAAAGGAGCAACTACGCAACTGCTTAGCATCCCACAATAGAGCGACAACAGGTTTTGTCCCAACGATGGGTGCGCTCCACGCAGGACACTGCTCACTCGTGGAGTGTGCACGCCAAGAGTGTGAGACGGTTGTGGTGAGTATCTTTGTGAACCCAAACCAGTTCAACGACCCAAAGGATCTGAAGAACTACCCTCGCACTCCTGAGGCCGATTGCGCTCTACTAGAGGCAGCTGGCGCTGATATTGTCTTTATACCCACTGTCGAGGAGATGTATCCATCAGAGGATACTCGCCTATTCGATTTCGGACGAATCGACAAGGTGATGGAGGGGGCAACTCGCCCTGGGCACTTCAACGGTGTGGGTCAGGTGGTTAGCCGACTCTTCGATACAGTCGACGCTTCAAAAGCCTACTTCGGAGCGAAAGATTTCCAGCAGGTGGCAATCATCTCTGAGATGGTGCGACAACTCAACTACGATGTACAGATCATCGAGTGTCCAACGATCAGAGACACCGATGGGCTTGCGCTCTCGTCACGCAACACCCTACTGGAGCCCGAATACAGAGCCGCAGCGCCTGACATCTACAAAGCGCTAAAGCAGTGTGGTGAGCTTCTCGAGAGCCTCTCGCCTGCGCAGATCAAGGAGCGTGTAGTGGAGATCGTAGAGCAACAGGGGCTACTAAAGGTTATATACTTCGAGATTGTGGATTCTGTGACTATGCAGAGCATCGAGAGTTGGGATCAGAGCCAGCGAATACAGGGTTGCATAGCCGTTCAAGCGGGTGGCGTGCGACTTATCGACAATATTAAAATTAAATAATAGACTTAAAAAATATGAAATTTCAAATCGAGGTAATCAAATCTAAGATTCACCGTGCAAGCGTCACTCAGGCAGACCTTAACTACGTGGGTAGCATCACAGTAGACGAAGATCTTTTGGATGCAGCAAACATGATCGAGGGCGAGAAAGTTCAGATTCTCGACATCAACAATGGTGAGAGATTCGAGACTTACATCATCAAGGGTGAGCGTGGTAGCGGATGTATCTGCCTAAATGGTGCTGCGGCTCGCAAAGTGCAGGTTGGTGACGTTATCATCATCGCATCTTATGCCCTCATGGATTTCGAGCAGGCTAAGGAGTTCAAGCCGTGGATCATCTTCCCTGACACTGCTACCAACAAGCTAATCAAGTAGTTCCGCCAATGGACGTACTACTATACATAATAGGCGCTCTATGCGCTTGTATTGGTATTGTGGGCTCGGTAGTGCCGATTCTCCCTGGCGTTGCCCTCACATATGTTGGGCTTGTGTGCTGCTACTTCACTGACAATAGCTCCATCACAACAAACCAACTCATCATTTGGGGTGCTATCACACTCATTGTATCGGTGCTCGACTATCTGCTCCCAGGATACTTCACAAAGCGATTTGGTGGTACTAAAGCGGGGGTCATGGGGGCAAACATTGGTGTGTTCGCAGGGCTCTTTATCTTCCCACCCTACGGAATGATCCTCGGACCATTCGTCGGAGCGCTCATCGGTGAGCTAACGCAAAACAGAGACGATTTCGCCAAGGCGCTAAAGGTGGCTACTGGCTCATTCATCGCCTTCCTTTCGGGCACAGGACTAAAGCTCATCGTCGCGGTCTGGATGACATTCATAATATTTGTAGAGATCATACCCAAGATATGGCACTGGATAGTGTCTCTATTCTAACCACAAAAAAAGCGAAACCGTTAAAAGTTTCGCTTTTTTTATATCTAAAACAGTGTTCCACTATCGCTTGGTGGGGTGTAGTTCATGTGCTTGTACGCTAGCTCAGTAGCCTCTCTACCTCGAGGTGTTCGCTTGATGAATCCCTCCTTGATTAGGAATGGCTCATAGACCTCTTCGATCGTGCCTGCATCCTCACCTACGGCAGTGGCTATGGTGTTGAGTCCCACTGGCCCACCTTTAAACTTCTCGATTATTGTGCTAAGGATCTTATTGTCCATCTGATCCAGCCCTCGTGAGTCGATATCTAGTGCCGTGAGTGCAAAGCGTGTGATCTCCAGATCGATATACCCCTCACCCTTCACCTGTGCAAAGTCTCTCACACGGCGCAAAAGTGCATTTGCGATACGAGGTGTTCCTCTCGATCGAAGCGCTACCTCTAGGGCTGCATCCTCCTCTATCGAGACTCCAAGAATCTTTGCCGAGCGTCGCACGATACCTGCAAGAGTTGCCGAATCGTAGTACTCCAAATGGCACTGAATCCCGAAACGAGCCCTCAAAGGAGATGTCAAAAGACCACTTCTGGTTGTTGCCCCGATGAGTGTAAATGGTGCCAACTCGATCTGAATTGATCTAGCCGATGGCCCCTTATCCAGCACAATATCGATCTTATAATCCTCCATCGCAGAGTAGAGATACTCCTCAACAATGGGGCTAAGGCGGTGAATCTCATCGATGAAGAGCACATCGCCAGGATTGAGGTTTGTGAGCAGACCTGCCAGATCTCCAGGCTTGTCGAGCACGGGACCCGATGTAAGCCTAAGTTCGGCGTTCATCTCGTTTGACACGATATTTGCAAGTGTAGTTTTGCCCAGACCAGGAGGGCCATGCAGAAGAACGTGATCCAAGGAGTCACCCCTCATTAGAGCTGCTTGAATAAAGACACGGAGGTTCTCGACAATCTTATCCTGCCCTGCGAAGTTCTCTAACTCCTGGGGGCGAATACGACTCTCGAACTCAAGATCACTCTCTGTATTGCGAACTATTGACATAATGAGCACAAAGCTACTAAAAAATTTCAAATCACACAAAACACCCACCATATAATATAGGTATAGGCTATGGCGGATCTAAAATATCGATTTTTTATCTAAAAAAACAACAAATTGTAGATTATTTCATTTTCTCTACAAAATTACCCTCTAGCTTTGCAGTATCAAATAAGATAAACCATTATAAACTTTTAATACTTAATACTATGAAAAAGATAATTCTTTCAATCGTTGCCGTTATGGCTTTTGCATCATCAGCATTTGCACTTAAGTTTGCAGACAGCAATCGTCCGATCTCATTCGAGGAGCTTCCAGCTGCAGCTCAAGATTTTGTTCGCCGCAACTTCTCTGAAATGGAGCACTCATACATCGACATGGAGCGTGAGCTTTTCAGCACAGAGTACACGATCATCTTCACAGATGGCTCGAAGATCCAGTTCGACGAGGATGGACTATGGGAAGATATCGACTTTGAATACACGGCGATTCCAGATAGCGCAATCCCAGCAAAGATTCTCTCATACGTGAAGGCTAAGTTCCCAAAGGATACGATCACAGATATTGAGCGCAAGAGAAATGGCTTTGAGGTGCAACTTAAGAACAAGTTTGACCTTGAGTTCAACAAACAAATGGAGTTCGTTAGAGTAGACTAACGCCGTCCATGAGTAACAAATAGATAAATTTTGGTTAGTGTTTAGTAAGGGGGTTATCAACCGATAGTTGATAACCCCCTTCGTTATATCTTTATGGTTATTATAGCCCTAGTTTTGCCTTTACATGAACTAACATGTCGCTAGTCATTGTGCCGAGGTTCCACTCTGGCTTCCAACCCCACTCCTCACGTGCTGCACTGTCGTCCAGCGAATTTGGCCAGCTCTCAGCGATCTTCTGCTTGATTGGATCTACATCGTAGCTCATCTCGAAGTTAGGGATATGTTTTTTGATCTCAGCTGCAATGATCTCAGGCGTAAAGCTCATCGATGCAAGGTTGAAACTGTTGCGGTGAATCAACTTCGCAGGGTCAGCCTCCATCAGCTCGACACATGCACGCAAAGCGTCAGGCATATAGAGCATATCCATGTACTCGTTCTGTGGTATTGGACAGGTAAAACGCCCCGTCTTCAATGCCTCGTAGTATATCTCAACGGCATAATCCGTAGTTCCACCGCCTGGCAAGGTT
This sequence comes from uncultured Alistipes sp., assembly GCA_964370415.1. GTDB lineage: Bacteria > Bacteroidota > Bacteroidia > Bacteroidales > Rikenellaceae > Alistipes. The sequence goes on along the minus strand of CAYJIY010000013.1, from coordinate 38,016 downwards.
ACACTCGAAATGATACCTGGGAAGCGGATAGAGCGTGTATCTACGCCATATTTCTGATGGTAGTAGTTGCTCACGAGCTCGCCCGTAACCTTACAAATACCATATATCGTTGTTGGCTGCATGATCGTATCTTGCGGAGTTAGATCCTTTGGCGAGCTTGGACCGAATGCACCGATAGAACTTGGCGTGAAGAGCGCACAGTGGTGCTGACGAGCTACCTCAAGGGAGTTCATCAGAGCGCCCATATTCACATCCCAAGCCATCTGAGGATTCTTCTCACCCACGGCAGAGAGTAGAGCTACAAGATTAAAGATTGTATCGACATTGTATCGTGCAACAACAGATGCCATTGCCGTTGCATCGAGGGCATTGAGAACCTCGAATGGCCCCTGCTCACCCATCTCTTTATTCTCACGAACGTCTGTCGCAATCACATTATTTGCACCATATATACCTCGCAAATATGTCGTTAATTCTGAGCCAATTTGACCACCAGCCCCTACAATTAAAATACGCTTCATCGCCTTTTTTTAGTTTGATTTGAACGTAAAGATATAAAAAAAATTTAATCTTGACTATTTTTTATTTTGAGTTTTCGAATTTCTTGTCTATTTTTGTGCTACCCTACAAAAAAGGGGTACTTGCTGTTGTAGCTCAGGGGTAGAGCACTTCCTTGGTAAGGAAGAGGTCGAGAGTTCAAATCTCTTCAACAGCTCAAAAAATCTCAGATATGAGAATACCTCGGACAATCTGCCTACTCCTATGCCTAGCTCTCTGGCTGGGTGCATCAGCCAACAATAGACGTATAAACTCCCTCAAAGAGCGTGACACAGTAAGGATCCAACTTCTTGCCAATGGTTATCGTGTCATCGACTCAATTACACTAAGAGGTATTAGCTTTGAGATTCTGGAGTCCAACTCCACCGACAAGGGGCTAAATAGAGCTCTTCTGATTGTGCGCAAAAAAGAGCAGAGCATCTGTCTACATGATCTCATATCTAACGATCAAAACAACCCCGAACAACTAGGGATGAAGGATGGATGCGTTACTCTAAGTAGGGAGATTGTCGATTTCGACACCCTGAAATACGCCATCAACTATAAGATTGAGGGGCACACCCACCGCTTCTATGGCATTGACTACGACTACCGTTGGGGCAACTTCACAGCGGGAGCTACCTCCCTATCAGAGCACCATACCTACGACCGAGAGAGTATGTTGGAGTTTCGCGAAGGATTGCGTCAAGATAAGATACACTACGACTCGGTAAACTACGCCATCGCCAACTCGAAACCTAAGACACTCGCCTATGCCTACAAAATAATTATCCAAAGAAGTGGTGAAGAGGTCGAAACCATCGGGAAGTTGGTCGAAAGCCTACGCCATGAACACGGCTACACCGACAAGATATATATAAACATGGGTGGCAAGGGGTGTCTTCACTGGGATGGGGTCGATAGCAAGGGCAACCAAATAGGCGGCTACGAATACTTCCCAGAGGTGCATATCTTCATCGAAGATCAGTTTGGCGAGCGCAAGAAGAGCCACACCCTATGTTATAGCTTCGTAGATGACGATTTAGCTCAAAAGATAATCTCCGAGCACGAAAGCATATTAACCAC
>CAYJIY010000013.1:0-36293 GCA_964370415.1 uncultured Alistipes sp. | reverse complement strand
TATTCAAAAAAGAACTTATCCTCTCCAAAGGCTGGTTTCAGCTGGTCGAACCATGTCGCCTCGGGGTCGTACTCTGCAAAGAATGGTTGGGCAACCCAATCCGATGAGCGTCCCTGCAAGAATCTGAGTGCGAAGACCTTTTCGCCACGAATCTCAGTCACTCCCAGCACCTGAATTTTACCCTGCGTAGCGCTCATGCTAGGACCACGCACCGTGCGACAAACACCACTAACAGAGGAGTATGCCCCCTTAAATATCTGCCAACAGCGCTCAAGTGGCACTTCGAAGAACGCCTTTGAGCCCGTATCTCTAGCTATGAACATATAGTATGGGATCATCCCCATATCGACCTGCTCTCGCCACATGCGTGCCCACACCGTCGAGTCATCGTTGATGTGCTTGAGTAGCGGAGATTGGGTTCTGATCTGTGCCCCTGTGCCTAGAATACGCTTCACGGCATCTTTCACTGTCTTTGTCGAAAGCTCTGCATAGTGGTTAAAGTGGGCTTGGATCGCTAGACTACGACCCGACTTAACTACTCGACTAAAGAGGTCGAGAATATCTTTAGAATCAGGGTCTGTGGTGAATCTATATGGCCAATAAGAGAGTGACTTTGTACCTATTCTAATGGTGCGAATATGCGAAAAACGCTCCTCATTGAGTACTGGTTCTATGTAAGATGCAAGGATTTTTGACGACATAACCATAGGGTCACCACCCGTGATTAGAAGGTCTGTCACCTCCTTGTGCTCTTCGAGGTAGGCATATAGTAGCTCTACCTCCCTCATCTGGAACTTCTGGTCTGCCATTCCCGAAAACTGTGGCCATCTAAAACAGAAGCTACAGTAGGCGTGGCAAGTCTGCCCCTGAGTTGGAAAGAAGAGAACTGTCTGCTCATATTTGTGCTGCAGACCCTCTAGTTTGCTCTCGCCAAGAGTGGGAATATTGCTCTTCTGACCCGCTGGGTTTGGGTTGAGTTGCATTCGCACCTGAAGAACATAATCGTCGATTTGTTGTTGTGGTGCACCAGAATCCACCATCTGTTTTAGGGTGGTGTAAACCTCCTCAGAGATCATGTCTCGTCGGGGGAATGTTAGAGTAAAAATTGGGTCGTTTGGGATGTTATTCCAATCGATGAGCTGCTCGACGACATAGCTGTTCGCTTTGAACGGCAGAACTCGTCCCACGATATCGATCGCTTCGACACACTCCTCAGGGATCTTATCGATCTGAGGCATGTTTCTAAAATTACGTAATGTATAGGCTTTGTAGGTCATATAAAGATTTATCTCAATTAAAACAAAGAGTCTACAACGAAATTATTAGTGAAGAACTCTATCCGAGTAAAGTTAGTGAAAATTAAGTTAACACACAACTTATAGTATATATTTTAATTAAAAATAGACAAATTAAGAGATTAAATAGACAAAATAGTGCGAGCAACACATACGCTGCTCGCACTATTTATTAAAATATTTGATAAAGTTACTACTTCATCTCAACTAGAACTTCACCCGTCATAGTCGCTGGTCTCTCAAGACCCATCAGCGTAAGAATAGTTGGCGCAACATCGGCCAAAACTCCATCCTTCACAGATGCTACTCTATCTGAAACTACAACCACAGGAACTGGGTTTAGTGAGTGTGCCGTATTTGGTGAGCCATCAGCATTAACTGCGTGGTCAGCATTTCCGTGGTCAGCGATCATGATAACCTCATAACCATTCTTCTTAGCCGACTCCACAACCTCGCTCACGCACTCATCGACAGCCTTCACAGCCTTCTCGATTGCCTCATAGATACCCGTGTGGCCAACCATATCGCCATTTGCAAAGTTCAGGCAGATGAAGTCAAACTTCTGAGTATCCATCGCCTCAACCAACTTATCCTTAACCTCAAATGCGCTCATCTCAGGCTGAAGATCATAGGTTGCAACCTTTGGCGATGAAACCAAGATACGCTCCTCGTTCTCGAACTCCGACTCACGACCACCATTTAGGAAGAAGGTAACGTGCGCATACTTCTCAGTCTCAGCGATACGCAACTGCGATAGTCCGCTCTTAGATACCACCTCACCGATTGTATCCTCCACATTCTCCTTATCGAATAGGATGTGAACATTCTTGTATGTAGGATCATAAGGAGTCATACAGCAGAAGTACAAAGGTAGCTTCTTCATATCCTCAACATCCTCCTGCGTGAGGACTACCGATAGCTCCTTAGCTCGGTCGTTACGGTAGTTGAAGAAGATAACCATATCGTTTGGCTTGATCGCTCCCACAACCTCGCCATTTGCATCTACACGAACGATTGGGTTGATGAACTCGTCTGTGATATTCTCATCGTATGATTTCTGCATCGACGCAACCATATCCTGCGACTTCTCGCCCACACCACCAACAAGTGCATCATAGGCGATCTTCACACGCTCCCAACGCTTATCACGATCCATCGCATAGTAGCGACCTACGATCGTTGCGATCTGGCCAGCCGAAGTTGCAAGGTGTGATTCGAGTTGCTCAACGAATCCCTTACCGCTGCGTGGGTCAGTATCACGACCATCCATGAAGCAGTGAACGTATGTGTTATCGATGCCATACTCCTTAGAGATGTCGCACAACTTGAATAGGTGATCGATCGAAGAGTGAACACCTCCATCAGACAAAAGTCCCATGAAGTGAACATTCACACCATTAGTCTTAGCGTACTCAAACGCCTTTACGATCTCAGCATTCTGCATGATAGAGTTATCAGCACAAGCTCTGTTGATCTTCACAAGATCCTGGAACACAACACGTCCAGCACCAATGTTTAGGTGACCAACCTCTGAGTTACCCATCTGACCATCTGGCAAACCTACATTCTCACCATCGGTGCGAAGCAAAGCGTGTGGATACTGCTCAGTCATTGCGTTGATGTACTTTGGCGCTGTCGAGTAGATTACATTCGACTTATCGTGCTTACCCTCTCCCCATCCGTCGAGGATCATCAATAATACTTTTTGTGACATTTTCTTATTTTATTAATATTATAACTTCTCCTTAATTAGCTCTACAGCCTTATCGATTGCCGATTGAAGACCATCGAGGCTCTTACCTCCAGCCGATGCAAATGCCGCTTGGCCACCGCCACCACCTTGCATAAGCTTGGCAGCTTCACGAATCGTAGCTCCAGCATTGAGCCCCTTAGCCACAACATCCTCACCTAGAGCGATCGTGAGCGATGGCTTATCACCTGCCGATGATCCCATCACAAATACCACCTTTGATGAACGTGAGCGCAAATTGTAAGCCAAATCCTTAATCATATCCGCTGAGAGAGTGCTCTTTTGCTTGATGACAAGCATTTCGCCACATGATTCAGCACCCAAGAGTAGCTCCTGCGCCATTGACGCTGCCTGCTCCTTGCGCATCTGCTCTACCTCCTTGCTCATCGAAGAGTTGCTCTCCACAAGGCGCTTAACGGCTGGCACAACTTGAGGGCTGTTTAGAGTCTCACCCAACTCACGGAGTGTATCCTCCGAGTCGAATAGGATCTTCATTGCCGCCTCGCCCGATACCGCCTCAATACGGCGTACACCTGCCGAGATAGCACCCTCGCTCACGATCTTGAATAGACCAATATTACCCGTAGCTTGAGCGTGAGTACCTCCACAAAGCTCTACAGACTCGCCGAACTTTACCACTCGGACCTTATCGCCATACTTCTCACCGAAGAGCATCATCGCACCGCTCTGCTTAGCTTGCTCTATCGTAGCCTCGCGATTCTCCTCCATAGGAAGGTTCGCTCTGATGGCACGATTCACAAGTACCTCTACCTGGCGTAGCTCCTCTGAAGTCACCTTACCGAAGTGCGAGAAGTCGAAGCGTAGGTTCTCAGGAGTAACCATCGAACCCTTCTGCTCAACATGCGTACCCAAGATCTTGCGAAGGGCCTCGTGCATGAGGTGCGTTGCAGTGTGGTTATTCGCTGCTGCTTGGCGCTTCTCGCTATCAACAACGGCGATGAAATCCGCTGCTGGATCCGCTGGCAATGTCGAAACGATATGAACCGTTAGATCATTCTCCTTATCTGTTGCGATGATCGAGATCTTCTCGTCACCACTCTGAATGTAACCAATATCACCGATCTGACCTCCCGAATTTCCGTAGAAAGGTGTGCGATCGAACACTAGCTGATACGATGTCTTACCCTTTGAGCTAACACGACGATAGCGTGCAATTTTCACCTGCTCTGTAAGGGTGTCATACCCTGTAAACTCACTTCTTGTGATCGGCATAATCTCCTGCCAATCGTCTGTATCTACAGCCGCAGCACTGCGTGAGCGCTCCTTCTGCTTCTGAAGCTCTACGTTGAAGCCCTCAAGATCGATCTGCATGCCCTGCTCCCTTGCGATAAGGTCCGTGAGGTCGATCGGGAATCCGTATGTGTCATAGAGTACGAATGCATCTGCCCCAGCGATTGTGCTCTGCCCTGCCGCTTTAGCCTTTTGGATCACTCCATCGAGGAGGTTGATTCCCGTAGCTAGCGTTCTGAGGAACGATGACTCCTCCTCCTCAATCACTCGTTCGATGAGGGTCTGCTGCGCCTTAAGCTCTGGGAACTGCTGCCCCATCTGCTCAACAAGTCCTGCCACTAGTTTGCACATGAACGGCTCGTTGAAGCCAAGGTATGTGTAGCCATAGCGCACGGCACGGCGTAGGATTCGACGAATCACATAACCCGCCTTTACGTTCGATGGGATCTGACCATCGGCTATCGAGAACGCTATTGCACGCAGGTGATCTGCCACAACTCGCATCGAAATATCGCACTTCTCGTCCGCACCATACTCCTTGCCCGACATCGCAGCTAGGCGCATGATCGTAGGTTGGAATACATCAGTATCGTAGTTTGACTTCTTGCCTTGGAGAATCATACAAAGGCGCTCGAAGCCCATTCCCGTGTCGACACTCTGTGCTGGCAAAGACTCCAAAGAGCCGTTAGCCTTACGGTTGAACTGCATGAACACAAGGTTCCATATCTCGATAACGTGAGGGTGATCCATATTCACAAGCTCTGCACCGCTCTTCTGAGCGATCTCCTCAGCATCACGAAGGTCGAAGTGAATCTCTGAGCAAGGTCCACAAGGTCCCGTCTCGCCCATCTCCCAGAAGTTGTCCTTCTTGTTTCCACGAATGATATGATCCTCAGGCAGGTACTGCTTCCAAAAGTCGAAAGCCTCCTGATCGAAAGGAACTCCATCCTCCTCGGACCCCTCAAAAACAGTTGCGTACATGCGATCTGCTGGAAGTCCATAGACTCCGTGCAGAAGTTCCCAAGCCCAATCTACGGCATCCTTCTTGAAGTAGTCGCCAAAAGACCAGTTACCCAACATCTCGAACATTGTGTGGTGGTACGTATCGTGCCCCACCTCCTCGAGGTCGTTGTGCTTACCCGAAACACGCAAACACTTCTGAGTGTCGGCAGCACGGTGTGGCTGGTATGGACACGGGATATTGCCAAGGAAGATATCCTTGAATTGGTTCATCCCCGCATTTGTAAACATCAATGTAGGGTCATTCTTAACTACCATCGGAGCCGATGGGACGATCGTATGAGACTTACTCTCGAAGAAATCGAGGAAAGTTTGTCTTATTTTATTTGATTCCATCATATATATATTTTCTCTATTCTCTCGTTATATTTCGCAGCTAAATGTATAGCGGTTGCAAAATTACATAATTTAAGCTAAATTTGCACCAAACTCACCAGAGTTTTTTTAAGATAATGAGTCAAAAAGAGCAATATAATAGCAACATTACGCCAACAAAGCTCAAACCGAGGAGAGAATCCTCGCGTTTGCGACTCTATTATTGGATCCGTAAGATTCTTGTCGGCATTATTTTCGCCCTGCTTTTAAACCTTGTTTTTGCAAATTTCTTCTTCACTCCGAAAATGTACAACATCCACAATCAGAACAGCGAACTACTCGTAAGATACAAGATCCTACAGAATAAAATAGAGGTTGCACAGCGCAAACTCAGCGAGATACAACACCGTGACAACCACGTATATCGCCCCCTATTCGGAACCGATACAATACACATTGAGGGTATCGACACACCCTACCCCAACTCGAAATATGAGCACCTCACAGACGACAAATACACCAACTTGATGACCAACACATGGCAGCAGCTCGATCAACTAGGGCGCTCGCTATACATGGAGTCGGTGTCGTTCGATGAGTTGCAGATCCTTGCCAAGGACAAAGAGCTCATGTCGGCAGCCATCCCTGCGATATGGCCCATCGACCGCACAAAGCTAAACGGCAACCACATTGGGGCGTTCAACCCACGCCGCTTTCACCCCGTCTACAAGCGCATAATACCTCACAAAGGGGTAGATTTCGGTTGTCCTACTGGCACACCTGTCTACGCCTCTGGCGATGCCATAGTCGAGCACACGGAGATTGGCTATGCACGCCGAGGATATGGTAAGCAGGTGCTCCTGAACCACCAATTTGGCTATAAAACACGATATGCCCACCTGAGCGAGATACTTGTCAAGGAGGGTGACTCGGTCAAGCGAGGTGATCTGATCGGCAAGGTAGGAAACACGGGCGTTTCGACAAGCTCCCACCTCCACTACGAGGTGATACTCAATGGAGTACACGTAAATCCGATCAACTACTTCAACCGCAACATGACACACGAGGAGTACCTCGAACTCATGGATCAGATGAAGGATACAAACTATGAAGCAGTAGAGTAATGAGCGAAAGAGAGAAGATAGCTAAAAATCTAAAGAAGCGCAAATCCATCAAGCGAGGGGTCATAAAAACTATGATCCACCTCTTCGCATTGTTGGGCTTTGCGGTGATCTCATACATGATATTCACCCCTCTTTTCGACACCCCAATCGAGTATCAACTACGCAACTCGACCAACAAACTACGCAGCGAATACGAGGCGCTATCATCGAGGTACGACACACTGAGCAGTGTGCTAGCAAATCTCGAACAGAGGGATCGCAACGTCTTTGAGATCCTCTTCGAATCGGAGCCCTACAACTTCGATGCAGAGTCCGACACGATCCGCATTGCACTATACGAAGGGTCGGTAAACAAGACCACACGCAAGCTCCAAGAGGAGTTTGAGCAGAGGTTATCACGACTCAACAGCTCACTCAACCAACTCAACGAGAGCTACTTCAAGCTCCAAGAGAGCATCGACACACTAGACTGGCACCGCAACAACATCCCTGCGATTCAGCCAATCATCAACAACGATCTTACGCTACTTACCACCTCGTATGGTATGCGCATACACCCATTCTACCGCACGCTATACTCGCACCAAGGGGTCGACTTCACCCTACCTACTGGTTCGAGCGTCTTTGCCACTGCCGATGGGTGGGTCAAGCACACGGCGAACAACCAAACCACCTCGGGCAAGGTCATAACGATCGATCACGGTAATGGGTATGAGACCACATATAGCCACCTCGACAACATCAAGGTTAGGCGTGGCACCTACGTCAGACGAGGCGATGTGATTGCACTATCGGGAAATACGGGTCTCTCGCTTGCACCGCACCTGCACTACGAGATAAAATACAACGGCACAAGGGTTGATCCAATACACTACTTCTTCATGGAGCTCAGCCCCTCGCAATACAAACGCATAAAGAAAATCGCACAGTCGGGAATGCAGGCATTCGACTAGGCTCAAAGCACTCAAACACAATGGACAACAAGATCAAACTCATCATACTAGACTTCGACGGCACCCTTGCCGATACTCGATTGGCGCACTGTCGCTCATACGTCGAGACACTCTCCGAGGTCGGCTATTCGCTCTGCGAGGAGGAGTATCGCCAGAAATATTTTGGCGTAAGAAGCTACGAGTTTATGAGTATGATTGGCATCACCGACCGCCAGGAGCAGGAGCGCATACGCCTACGCAAAGTGGAGCTATACCCCAAGTTCTTCGACTCGGTGAAGCTAAATCAGCCGCTATGGGATTTCTGCCAATCGTTTCGCACGATGGGGTGTAAGGTGTGGATAGTATCGACTGGAAGTCGTGAGAATATCGAGAATGCGATGGCACATCTAGGTATTAGAGATGGTGTTGACGGCATAATCGCAGGTGGCGAGATACAGAACTGCAAGCCTGCTCCCGACGCATTCCTTCAAGCGATGAAAAACGAGGGTGTCACTCCATCCCAGACCATTATTTTCGAAGACTCAAAAGTTGGACTAGAGGCCGCACGCCTAAGTGGAGCGGCATACATGGCGGTGAAGCTCTAAAAAGCCTAGCGTCTACATATATCACGATAGTCGCAATAGACACACGCATCCACATCTTCGCACTGCGAGAATGGGATCTCAGGGTTGAAGATCTCTTCGAGCGTGCCTACAACGAAGCCTTCAAACTCGCTCTGATAGTCCGTATAGCGCACCGTAGATCTCGATTTATCGACAATAAGCGGTGAGTAATCCTCGCCCTGCATACTCCTTAGATAGTATAGCGCAGGCTCGATCTCACGTCCCATCTCATCACGAAGCATCATCGAATAGAGCAGGGTCTGAATAATATTTGATAGGCGCTGTTTCGGCTTGCCCACAAATAGTGACTCCAATCCATCGAACTCAAGGTTCGAGGATCCTGTCTTGTAGTCAATCACACGCACAACACCATCGCTGAGCTGATCTACCCTATCGGCACTTCCCGAGAATCGCACACTGAGGGTGTTGCCACTCGAGACAATCGGCACACTGCACCTTACTCTCTTCTCAAGCCCAATAACTGTGTAGCCCTCGTTCGCTGCATCGTAGCGCAAAAGCCCATCGTTGATGTACTTTATCACAATATCCTTAACGAGGAGTAGATTCCCCGTGTACTCCTCTTGCGAGGCTGTTTTATCCTTTAGATACTCCTCATTTATGGCATCTACCACCGCTTGCTCAACCCTAGCAGTACCCCTAAGGGCCTCTAATCGTGAGGCTGGTGAGTCAACACCCATCACTGAGCCATATAGGTCGTGCACAGCACGGTGGAGGATTGTTCCAAACATCGATGCATCGACATCATCGGAGAGCTCATCATCACGCTTTAGTCGAGCAACGGAGTAGAAATAGAACTTCAGAGGGCACGCCACATAACGACAAAATGCTGTTGGAGAGAGGGTCGTCATAGACTCCCCATCGCAGAACTTCATAAGCGCCTGCATCACCCCCTCATCCTTCTCAACTACAATCTCGGTGCTCTGCGCCATGTTTACATCGACACCGACCTCCTCACGCTCGATCTCAAAACCGCTCTCATAGTCAAGCTGATAGACATAGCGACTAGACTCGCCCGTGGAGCGCTCATCGGCTCTCGAACAGTAGAGCATATTCACATTTTCGGCACGCTGAATAAGGCGATAGAAGTAGTAGGCATAGACCCCCTCGTGGTGCTCTGGCGTAGGTAGCTCATAGGCAGAGCGTAGGTTATATGGAATATAGGAGCTCTGCGCCAGCTGATTTCCTGGGAAGTTATCATCGGTCATCGAGAGGATAATCACATTGCGGAAGTCGAGGTTACGAGTCTCCAAGATACCCATCACCTGAATACCCTCGATAGGCTCCCCCTCGTATGGTATTCGCACCGTCTGTAAATACTTACGCACAAGCGAAGTATAGACCCCAACGGTCAGATCAACAGAGCAGGCATCAATCGAGTTGCGCAACCTTGTGAGCTGCTCGGCAACAACTGCCAAGAACTCCACCCTCTGGCGCATATCATCGGTCTCGTAGGGCACCGATGCCACCGCCGATATAGATCTTAGTATGTAGTCGGATAGCTCCTGCCATCCATTTGTAGGGCTAAATATTGTGGTGAGCAGATCTGTTCGAGATAGGAGCTCGGCATCGATCGAGATCCTTTGGTTTTCGACAATCTCGCTCTGCAACCCACGCACAATTTCAACATCGAAATCAGCGATGTAGGGGTGCGACAAGATACCCAGCACATCAACATGATAGAACGACTGTCCATCGCCCCTCTTGCGTCGCCTACCCTGCAACTCGATCAGTCGCTCAACAAACGAGTAGACCAAAGTTCGCTTTAGGGGGTAACCCATCGTCACGTTAACTCGACCAATCTCTGGCGGAAGAGCATACAGAAGTGGCAAGAGAAGATTCTCATCGGTGAGCACTATCGCCGTCTCCTTACCCAGAGTACCCTGCTTTGAGCTGAGCTCCTCCAGAAGCGAGGTTACGTGCTTGCACTGTGCGATATTCGACACCGCCGCTGTTGCGACGAATCGTTTACTGCGGCTAAAGTTATCACTGCTGACCTTACCCCTCATAGGGAACATCTTTATATTATCTCGTACAAAGAGCCCTGCCTCCTGCTCCTCACGCTCGACATAGTAGCGATCATAGTCCCAAAAGAACTCTGTGGTGTATGCCGTACTAAGGTGACGAAACAGGCTCTTCTCGCACTGCGTGAGGGCATTAAACCCTACAACAACATAGCGCCTATCTCTTGCGAAATGGCACTCGCCATCACCAATCATATCGGCAGCACATCGCTGAACCATACCTCCATATGCTAGCCCCAACGAGAATAAGTGCTCTCGATACTCTCGATATATAGTCCCAAGGGTTCGCCATATCGAGAGGAATCGGCGTTTCTGATCCGAGATAGAGTCCTCGCTATCAGCGAGCGACGACCAGAAAGCTATGATTTTGAGCTGCGCCTCAGTCAGGTAGGAGACATCCGCCTCCAGCTCCTTTATATCGTGCACATTACGGAATAGTTCGTCTGCATCGACACGATATTTATCTATAGAGTCGAAGTCCGAGAGGAGCATCTCGCCCCAAAAGTAGAACTTATCGAATGGTTCGTCGTGATATTTTGAGTAGATCTTATATAGCTCTGTCACCAAGCGCAGGCGATCGCCCACCTTCAGGTCGGTGATCTCTGTCATCAGGTCATCTATCGAGAGCCACTCGGGCTGCCAAATCGGCTTGCTCGTTATCTCAGAGAGCGCATCTACAAAGAATAGACGTGCTCGTCGTGTTGCAAAGAGGATCGAGAGAGAGGATATATCATCCCCATAACGAGAGTAGAGATCCTCGGCGACCTCTTGTAGAAAGCTACGCATTGCCTACCCTATTTTGCTAGGTGTGAGATATCTCCACCCATAAACTTTGAGCTCGTGCGCACGATTGTAGGCTTACCCAAATAGTCGATAATGCCGTTCGTATTTGTTGCTGCGATGATTCGCTCGCCAACTGTGATTCTCACCTTTGCGCTACTCGTAGAGAGCACTTCGAGCGAATTAACTGTAAGCTCGCCACCATCTATCTCGCTATTGGAGATCGCCATATCTGCAAATTTCAACTCACCCGACAGAGTCAGCAACGAGCCTCCATCTGCAGAGATTCTTGCATCCTGCGCCATTATCTGTGTCGAGAGCTTCGCCCCCCCTTTACACTCCACATCGACCATAAGCCCCTCGATTGGAGAGTGTACAACCACAGCAGCTCTATCCACAATCAAGCGGTGAATATCAGTGTAGTAGATAACCACCTGAGTGCGAGTTGTGCGGCGTGGGTCGATACGCTCCTTGATCTCTAGCTCGAGGTTCGAGATATTAGACTCGAAGCGGGTGTTATATGCCCCTTTCGTATCATACACTATGCGTGGAGACTCCGTGTCGGCGATCTTTATCATCGTCACATCCATCGCACCATCTATGAGCACCTTATCGAACTGCGTGAGAACTCTCTCAACACCTTGGATATCTGGCGTTGGTGCTGTCTGCTCATCCTCAGGAAGACTAACTTGAGCCGTAGCACTCGTGATGCCACACATAATCATTAGCGCAAATAGTAGTATAATTCGTCTCATTACTGTCGAGTTTTACAATTTAAAATGCTAAGATAACAATTTATTTAAAAGATGCCAAATCACGCAGACAAAAAAGATGGCGACCAGCATTTTTGCTAGTCGCCATCAAGTTATTTTTTTGGTATAGAACTCAACTACTGAGCCACTACTGTTGAGATCATACTTGGGATTTGAGTATTGTCAATTCTCCCTGTGAAGTTCTCAGAGCCTGCACCAATCGAGAAGCTCATAACTGGCGATGCAGTGTGATCTGTTGTTGTCCAACCTGCACCAATCGCCTTATTGATAACACGATATGCCTGCTGTGCAAACTCACTAGCCGCTGAGTGATAGTCACCTGGATCAATCTTATGTCCTCTCTCTAGGCGCTTTTCAATATCGCGCTCCTCGATGATCTCCTCATATGCCTCTTCGAGCTCTTCGAGCTCCTCCTCCGTGAATTTGAACTCACCTGGCAGCTTAAGATCCTCGAAATCGGCTGTCAACTCAAGGTCACTAGCATAAGCACCCTTCGAAGGGATTTGGCAAAGCATACGTGAGAAGTCCATCTGATAACCTCTGCCGTAAGTTCCGTTACCATAACCTCCCGTCTCGTGGTCTGCCGTCACGATGATTAGAGTCTCGTCTGGGTGTTGCTTGTAGAACTCATACGCCACCGCTACAGCTGCATCCAGATCAATAACCTCGTGAATCATCGATGTTGCGTCGTTTGCGTGAGATACCCAGTCGATCATTCCCGACTCTGCCATAATCATAAAGCCCTCATCCTTATACTTTTCGTATAGATAGTCAACCGATGTAGATACAAGGTCGCTTAGCGTGAGGTCCTCCTGCGTGCGATCAACAGCTAGAGCGAGGCTCACGTCAGTCACACCGTCACGCTCCGTGATAACGTACTTTTGGTTTGATTGGTCTACTTTGCTAAGCTCCGCCTTACCCTTGATGCGAGTGAAACCACCTGCTGAGTAGGCATCGAAGATCTCATCACCCTTAGCAATCTCATCCAAGAAGCCACTTCCACCTAGGATATCGATCGTAGATGTTGTTCCATCCATCGCTATATCCTCTGTGTTCTTGCGTGATTCGCTGTGTGCAAAGAATGCCGCTGGAGTTGCGTGGTCGATGCTCACAGTCGAAAGGATCGCCACACCCATACCTCTTTGCTTAATATCATCCGATACCGAGCGAAGCTCATCTGTGTGATCTGCATCCATAGCGATAGTTCCGTTTGTGGTCTTTTCGCCCGTTGATAGCGCTGTACCTGCAGCTGCCGAGTCAGTGATGTAGCTATTGAAAGACGAAGTAGTCACAATACCCACCGATGGGAACTGCGCAAAATCGATCTTATCCGCCTTATTCTCCAGACCCATCTGAGCACCCTTATACATCTCGGCTGCGTGAATCATGTTTAGACCCATACCATCACCAATGAAGTAGAATACGTACTTTGGGCTCTTCTCCTGAGTGCAACCCGATAGCGCCATAGCCGCCACGGCTACACATAGTAGTGTTAAAATTTTTCTCATCTCTATTTAATTTGTTTTTGTGCAATTTCACAGCTCAAACTTAGGTTTGAGGCGTACAAATATATCTAAAATAACTCATACACAATATTAAAATCGAAGTTTATTAACAAAAATGTAACGAGTCGCTATATTAGGTTCATCTTTTCCAACAAAAACGAGGCGTTCATATTACGTGAGACACCCTCCTGCAGCTTGTAGGTGTAGACCACTTCATCTGCATGGTGTTCGATCTCGAAGCAGGCATTCTTGAAGTTCTGAGGATAGGCACTCGCCAACTCACCCAATGCTAGATCGTGCGTGGCAGTTATCCCCGCTATATTCATCCCAAGCAGTCGCTCTAGGAAGCGTCTCGAACCGTTGAGTTTATCGGTGGAGTTCGTACCTTTGAGCATCTCATCGAGGATGATAAATACGGGGCGACCATCTTCGGCTAGCTCATGCAGGCGCTTTAGGCGCAGGAGCTCAGCGTGGAAATATGAGGTTCCTGAGCTTAGATTATCCGTAGTGCGCATGCTCGTAAACAGAGGTATAGGGCAGAAGTTAAAGCTCCCCGCTCGGACAACATTACCCATCTTCGCTAGCACGAGGTTCACCCCCACGCTCCTGAGAAAAGTACTCTTGCCCGCCATGTTTGCCCCCGTGATGATGAATATCTCGTGCATGCTACCAACTCTAAAGTCATTAGCCACCACCTTTGTAGATCTCATCATTGGGTGCGCCATATCTCTCGCATCAATGATTACATCGTGGCTCATTTGTGGCACAATAAATTCGGGGTGGTTACATCTATAATTAGCCTGACTCACCAACTCATCGATCCGCCCCACGGTCTGAACCCACCCATCGAGCAGAGATGCGTAGCGCTCACGCCATTGGCAGAGGCTGACGTATAGGTGTATATCTTTCATGTAGAGGGCATTCATACCAACAACCGATATGACCGACCCACGTTGATCCAACCCCTTTTGGATGCGCTTTAGCTCCTTGAATGCTCTCAGCGCATCACGCTCGCCCGATAGATTAGCTTGGTACTCTCTCATCAATCGCCCCGAGTAGCTCTCAGATTGGATAATATCTATCAGATAGAAGTAGTTGCTGACCTGCCCAATGAGGCGATCCAATCGCACATGGGCACGCATCACAACAACCATATAGCACACCGAAATAGCCAACTGAAGCGTTGCAATCCCCACAAATGCAGGGTATGGAATCACCCCTAAGATAAGCCCCAAAAGCGAGACTCCACACAGAGCATTCAGCACATAACAGAGCCACTTTAGAGCCCCAACACCACGCACACGGCTCTGCTGCCACTGCTCCACCCCTTGGGGATCATACCCCTCTTTGAGTGGATTGAGCGCCCCTGCCACAAGGAAAGAGTGCATCCAGTCCAACTTCTCAGAGAGCTCCTCGATCGCCTCGGAACGTTCCGATATTGTAAGTTCAGAGAGATCTCCCCCCGACAGAGACTCCACAAGCTTAGCTCGTCCTGCGGGGCTCACCGTTCGGTTCATCTCCGAAAAGAGTGAGTTGGGACCAAAAATATCGAGATCAAACGAGTATTCGTGCTGAGTCGATATATACTCTCGGCCATCATCTTCGGGGCTGAACTCCCCCTCAAGGTAGCTCACCTCACGCGAGTAGCTCTGCACATAGGCTTTTGCCTCTCGCTCACGGCTCTGAACTTTGAAGTCTACGAAAAGCGCCACCAGGTAGGATGCCACCGCAACCAATACCCTATACAGAGGGGCACCATCCACAGCCATGTAACCACTGATGAGTATAGCTACGAATGTTACGATCTTAGCTACAAATAGCAAATTTCGTCTTTTGCGATACTGCATAAGGGTCGCCTCCTTGTCGGCTATTAGCCCCCTGTATTTATCAATTAAACTATTCATTACTATATTTTTTGTATCTTGCACCATCCAAATTTTAAAACATTACAACTATGGATTTCCTAAAAGCGATGACTAACCGCTACACTACAAAACTCTATGACAACAACCAAAAAGTAGAGACACAGATCATCGAGGAGCTAAAGCAGATCCTCCGCCTGTCACCATCATCTATCAACAGCCAACCGTGGCTCTTCGACTTTGTCACCGACCAATCAACAAAGGAGCACTTAGCCGAGGTGTCAGCTCACAACTCTGCAAAGCTGATCGACTGCCAACTCGTTGTGGTCTTCTCACGCATCGACTCAATCAGCGATTTCGAGCAGTGGATGAGCGGAAACCTTGCAGAGCCTGCAATAAACTACTACAACGCCAACATCAAACCACTCTCTGAGTCGGAGATTAAGTGTTGGTTCTCAAAGCAGGTCTACCTCTCGATTGGAGTATTGCTGAGCGCCTGCGCAACTATGGGTCTAGATTCAACACCTATGGAGGGTATCGATTGCAAAAAATATGACGAGATCTTGGAGCACAGCACCCATAAAACGCTAGCTGCTGTTGCCATCGGTATTCGCAATAGTGATGATTTCAATCAACCTAGCCGCATGCCTAAATCTCGCCGTGAGATCTCGCAAATCATTCGCTCGATCTAGAAAACCAAGCTATCTCTCTTGGCTATCGAATACGCCACCAAATAGGCCGTAGACCACGCCGCCTGGAGATTAAAGCCTCCCGTCACGGCATCTATATCTAGCACCTCACCAGCAAAGTAGAGCCCATCGCACTCCTTTGACTCTAGAGAGCTCATCTCTACGCTCTGAAGCGAGACTCCACCGCACGTGACGAACTCCTCTTTGTGAGTCGACTTGCCTGCTATATTGTGCTCATCGCTCGCCAACTTCACCACCAGAGCGTTTATACCCTTGCGTCCGAGTTCCGACCAGCGACGATCCGAGGGTAGCCCTGCTCGTGAGATGATGTGCGACCACACCCTAGAGGTTAGGTTATAGGGTCTAATGTTACCGATCATCTTCTTCTCGTGCTCAAGGGCTATGCGTTCGAGCTCCGCCTTGACGATATTCTCATCGACCTCACCCGTCCAGTTAATAGCTATCATTGCACGATAGTCACGCTCGTTTAGCACCCTTGCGGCGTAGGACGATAGGCGCAATGTCGCAGGACCACTTATCCCCCAATGGGTGATAAGAAGCGCCCCTTGAGCCTTGATCTTTGTTCCTCGAAGTGCCAATACAGCATCGGGAACGACAACGCCCATCATGTCTCTGAGCGCTGGATCTGCGATATTTAGTGAAAATAGTGACGGCACAGGTTTTTCGTACTCCAAAGGCAGAGACTCCAACATCTTCAACCCACCAAGCGTAGGTGAACCACCCGTGGTCACGATGACGATCTCGGATTGTACTGTCGAATCATCATTTAACGTGATCGAGAAGAGCCCATCTTCGAGCTTTTCGATCCTCTCCACTCGTGATGAGCACCTGAGCTCTACGTCAAGTTCATAGATCATGCGACGGAAGGTGTCGATTATCTCTCTCGAATCCTGAGATTCTGGAAAAACGCACTCATCCTCTTGGGTCATTAGGCGCACTCCGCACTGCTCAAACCAGTCGTAAGTTCTATTGAAATCGAAGATTTTGAACGCACGTTGCATGAGTTTTTCACCTCGAGGATAGACCTTAGCAAGGGATTTAACATCTGCAAACGAGTTTGTCAGGTTGCATCTACCGCCACCCGACACCGCAACCTTTGCCAACGGCGTACGTGCCGCCTCATATATCGTGATCTCCGCACTCGGGACCATCATCTTTAGGTTTATAGCAGCGAAAAAACCCGCTGCACCACCTCCAATTACTGCAACTCTCATAGTTGTGCAAAGATATGCAAAATTAGTGTAAACAGAGCTATACTACAAAAAAAAGTAGTGGACAAGAGAGCCTCGATGCTCACTTGTCCACTACTACTATTTTTGTGTATGTGCTACTTCACCGAAGGGATCATAACCACCTCCAACGCTGGATCCTCCATATCTGGATCTAGTGGGTACATAGGGCGCTGAATACGCTTATATGGTAACTTCTCGAGCTCCTGATCCACACCACCACGAGTGTGAGCCATCATCCAATCACCACGCATCTCGTAGAGCTCCTCAGTGAGGTAACCCAACTTCACCACGATGATATCCGCCTCACGAGGCTTAAGCCCCAAAACATCAAAGTCACGCTCATAGTGGTATGGCTTGCGGCTCTGCGATACAATCACCTGAATCGCACCAACACGAATCACGGCAACCGAGTTTGTCGGATCTTCCAACAGAGCCTCAACCGTACCCACGAGTCTAATTGGCGGAGCGTAACGGTTGTCGACCATCGCACCTACGGCACCATCGACTTTGCCACCAACACCCACCTTCATTGCCTGAGCCACAACCTCTGGTCCAGGGATCGAGGCGTAGATAACACGCTTAGCACCTGCACGCTTAAGATCCTTGCGCTCAAGGAGTTTTTCGAGAGTCCAAGTAACATCACCAGCACCACCAGCTGTTGGGTTATCACCCATATCGCTCACAAAGTATGGTTTCTTATCGCTCTTCATAGCCTCAGCAAACACCTCTTCGAGGGTCGCTGTTGGAGCTACAAATTCAAAATCTTCACGCACAGACCAGAACTTCTCAGCGAGCTGCTTTGCACCCGTTGTCACCTGCTCTTGGTCATCACCTACAACCATCACAACACCGTGGTTGCGTGGCTCATCAGCCCAAGGGTACGACATCCAAATCGCAGCGTCCACAACTCCGTCCAAAGCCTCAACTGGCACAATTGCACCATAGAGCGACTTACCTGGCTCAACACGAGTACTAGTCTTCTCCCCTGGTAAAAGGATCGGAACATTCACCCATGCCTTATATTTTGGTCGTCCTGTGCCCTCTTCCAAACGCTCTAGGAGGTTGTCGATAGCACGCTTACGAGAGATGTAGCGATCCTCATGTGGCGACATTCTATATGATGTAATCAGGTCGGTATTCGTCGCTAGGCGGTGCGATACACAACCGTGAGGATCCATCGATGTTGATATAATAACGTCAGGCCCCACCAATTCACGAATCTTCTCGATGTAGTCACCCTCTGGATCGTCCAGCCCCACGACACTCATAGCACCGTGAATATCTAGAAACAGACCATCGTAAGGCATATCCTGCTTTAGAAGCTCAAGCGAGCGATTCAGCAACGAGTCATACGCCTCACGTGTAACGATACCTCCTGGTGTTGTCCACGCAGTCATCGTTGGGAACCACTGGGCACGCCCACGAAGAAGAGTATCCTCCTTGAAGAATGGGTAGGACTTTAGAATATCCTCACCATAGCGAGGTCTAAACATCTCCAAAGTTGTCTGTGCTGGTGAGAATGTACTACACTCCACGCCAACTCCAACGATCGCAACACGTGGTTTTTCGCCCCCATTGCTCGAGCAACCTACAAATGCGAATAGAGCCAAAAGGCCCATACATAGTCTTAAATGTCTCATATTTTACTGTAAATTTTATCTAGTACAAAGATACACTAAAGTTTTCACAATAGCCAAACTTCACAAAAAATAAAGTATATTTGTAACCATAATTAAACACGCTCAAGGCGAGCAGATAAAGATTAAAGATTATGACTATTCACATAGATCAGAGCTCATGCATCAGTTGTGGGCGCTGTATGGCGGTGTGCCCAGCCATCGTATTCAAGGCGGACAAAGATAACAATCGAGTAATCAAGGCTCTAAGACCAGAGAACTGCATAGGCTGTGGCCACTGTATTGATGCCTGCCCGAAGGGGTGCATCGAGCACTCGTTATTCCCCCTCGAAAAGCAGCACACAATAGAGCGTGATATGCTCCCAACGGCAGATCAACTAAAGATGCTAATGAGCTCTAGGCGTAGCATGCGCAACTTCAAAAGCGAACCAGTACCTCACGAGACTCTCCTTAAAATTGTGCACGCTGGCTACCTAGCACCCACTGCCACAAACTCACAGAGGGTCGGATTTACTCTAGTGACGGACCCTCAGGCGGTCTACAACATCTCGAAATTCACGCACGAGTGCTTTGCCAAATCACTAAAGCTATTGACCAACCCTCTAATCAAGCCATTTGCGAAGATGGCGATCAGCGACTACAACAAGTATGTGCCGATGTTCAAGAGCATGACACGAGGTTTTGCAAGTGGTGACGATAGGGTTCTACGAGGTGCCACCTCCATTCTACTCATCCACACTCCAGTGGAGTATCGTTGGGGTGCTGAGGATGCAAACCTAGCCTATCAGAATGCATCGCTCATGGCAGAGAGCTTGGGCATAGGGCAGTTCTACACGGGTTTTGTCATCACAGCTGTTCGCCAACAGAAGGGGCAACTCGAGAAGATGCTAGGCATCAAAGGGCGTATATTTGCAGGGATGGCGATGGGAATGCCCAAACTACAGTACAGCAAATATGTTGAACGTGAGGATATTAAGCTAGAGATCATCTAGTGTGCGGTATATGCTTGAGGTTGATTTACGACACAAAAAGTTTGCATTTTTCATTTTTTTTATTATATTTGTGTTTAACCAATATCTTTTAGAGTTATGATAAAGAGAGTTATTTTATTGATATTCACAGCAATATCTTCGAGCACACTATACGCACAACTGTCAACAGTTTTGACAACACCCAACGGAGAAGCACTACTTGTTTGTGATATTGGGTCGGGACAGGCTATAGTGGACATTTACGGCAATATAATAGATATTGTCGGAGTGAATGGACGTGTTAGGTACTACGAGAGCTATCACGGTTATGAGAGTGGGAAAATCGAGTCTATTGGCAGAACACAATTTAGATATTACTCAGATTTTCACAGGTACAATGCGGGAAAAATCAGATCTATAGGTAGCGCAACGTTTACATATCACTCTGATTTCTGGGGGTATGAAGCAGGGAAAATCGCCTCTATCAATGGTCTTAGAATAAAGTACTACTCCGATTTTTGGAGCTATGAATCGGGGAAAATCAGGTCGATTGGTGGAATCAACATCGACTACTACTCCGATTTCAATAGCTACGAGTCGGGGAAGATTCGATCTATCGGATCGGAAAGATACGAATACCAATCACGCTTTGATCACTACCCTGGGGCACTGAAAATTGGGCGACTAGAGTTTGCTATCAACAGAATTAGATTTGTCTACAACGCAAATATTGGTCGTTACAACGATTACTACCCTATTTACAGACCAGGACACACCCATAGACCTGATTATGATCACAGACCTAGCTATAACAATAGACCAGGGTATAATTATCGACCTGGGCACGATCACAGACCATCGCCGCCAACACCGCAGCGCCCACAGCCACTGCCACAAAAGCCGACACCACAAAGGCCGACACCGCAGCGACCTGTGCCAACTAAACCAACAACTCCGCAAAGACCGTCTCCGCAAAAGCCAACACCTAGTCGTCCATCGCATGATAAAAACGATAAGCACGACAAAGATGACAAGCACGATAAGGATAACGACAAGGGCAATAACAAACGCCCGAGCGACAACAGAGATCGTAACAACGCAGGGAGATAGAGCAGCGCTAAATCGCAATGCGAAGTAATAACACAAGAAGAGTCCGACTAGCAATCAAAGCTAGTCGGACTCTCTGTTTATTATGGCGGTATTTGATCTATCTCCTACAACAGACCTGCTCGCCTAAAGCTAAATTCACCCTCACGAGAGATTATCAAGTGATCCAGCAGAGCAATGTCGAAGAGCTGTGCCGCCCTCTTTATCTTTTCAGTGAGGATCTTATCCTGCTCGCTTGGTTGCGCTGAGCCAGAGGGGTGATTATGCACCATTATGATTTGAGGTACAAGGAGTTCAAGAGCTCTCTTCACAATCAATTTGTGATCTACAATAGTCGCCTGCACACCACCTTGACTTACTCTTTGACGCTCCACAACCCTATTCGATGAGGTTAGATAGAGCACCCAACACTCCTCAAAGGAGAGGTGCTGAAGTTGGGGACGAAAAATGGAGATCACATCCTCACTACTCGAAATAGCATCCGTCTCTTGCGCCTTGGCAATCGAGACTCTTCGCCCAAGCTCTACTGCTGCTACCACTCTACGAGCGCACTTAAGCCCCATACCTCCGACCATGCGCAACCTAGAGGTCTCGCATGTTGATAGGTTCTGCAACTTACCGTCAACCATCTTTGAGAGTTCACTTGCAATAACGGGGTCATCGACCAGCAGCTCAAGAAGCTGCTCGTCGCTTAGCGATTGAACACCACGTGATGCTAGTTTATCGGTGAGTGCACTCATAATGAGAGCTATTAAGATGGGGTATTTGTACCTGAGAATTGATCTATTCGATCTAGGAGCTGAGCGCACGCCTCCTCGCTCACACCTTGCGACACTGAGAATGCCGCCTGTTGTTCCGCCTCTTTCTTCGAGCTACCAGTTCCGTAACCCACCTCAATACCATCGATCAAGACTACCGATGCGAACGATGGGCGAGAGACTGGCCCTCCTTCATTGTTGGTGTTGTTTTGGAACGTGCGGAAGTTTATCGAATGGTGGTTCTTTTGACACCACTCAATGAGCCTACTCTTGAAGTCGGTCTCCGAAACAGAGAGATCCTCCAGCGAGAGGTGGTCTCTGTATATGTTGTTAATCAAAAGACGATTAACGAAATCATAGCCTTGATCCAGATAAACAGCTCCAATTAGCGCCTCGAAAGCGTCACCATAGAGGTGTTTTTGAGAAAATCCTACACCCCCACCATGCACTATGACATGCTTGTCGAGACCTAGGCTACACGCTATTGAGTTGAGAGTTTGGCGAGAGACAATGCGCGAGCGCAACTGTGTCATAAAGCCCTCGTTCTTATCTGGAAACTCGATATATACGTAGTCAGATGTAACTGCAGCAATAACCGAGTCACCGAGAAACTCTAGGCGCTCGTTATTGATCTGCTGTCCATCTTCCAAAACTAAAGAAGCTGACTTATGAATTAAAGCCAGCTTGTATAGTTCGATGTTATGCGGAATGAATCCGAACATATCATCGATCAGTTGAAAATACTCCTTATCCTGCCCTAAGCGCCTCTTGAAGGGACGTAATATGAAATCTATCACAGCTAATGGCAGGTTTTAAGGGTTAGAGTTTGCGGAAAATAACCGTTGAGTTGTGTCCACCAAATCCGAATGTGTTGCTCAATGCGCAACGAACATCTCTCTTTTGAGCCGTACCTAGTGTAAGGTTAAGTTTCGTGTCGATCGCAGGGTCAAGTGTTTGACAGTTGATCGTTGGAGGGATAGTACCCTTTGTAATTGCGAATACACACGCCAACGCCTCAACCGCTCCAGCAGCACCTAGAAGGTGACCTGTCATAGATTTTGTTGATGAGATATTAGCATTGTAGACGCTCTCTCCTAGAACCTCAGCTACAGCCTTTAGCTCTGGAAGGTCTCCCGCAGGAGTTGACGTTCCGTGAACGTTCACGTAGTCAATTTCGTCTGGTGAGATACCAGCATCTTTAACTGCATCACGCATTGACTTGATCGCACCTTTTCCCTCTGGGTGTGGTGACGTGAAGTGGTAAGCATCTGCTGAGCAGCCGCCACCGATAACCTCACAATAGATCTTTGCGCCACGCGCTTTTGCGTGCTCATACTCCTCGAGGACAAGTGCTGCTGCACCCTCACCCATCACAAATCCATCACGATCTGAATCGAATGGACGTGAAGCTGTTTGAGGATCGTCGTTACGAGTCGAAAGAGCTTGCATTGCGTTGAAACCACCAACACCTGGTTCGTTGATAGCGGCCTCAGATCCACCTGTAATCATCATATCTACCTTACCCCAACGAATTAGGTTCAAAGAGTCGATGATACCGTGGTTTGATGATGCACATGCCGATACCGTAGAGTAGTTAGGACCCATGAAGCCATACTTCATAGCGATAAAACCACTCGCGATATCAGAGATCATGCGCGGAATAAAGAATGGGCTAAACCGAGGGATTCCTCCTCCCCCGGCATACCCCATACATTCGTCAAAGAAAGTTTTAAGGCCTCCGATACCCGAACTCCAGATCACACCAACCTGCTCTAGGTCGATCTTCTCTAGGTCGATCGTAGCGTCTTCAAATGCTTGTTCAGCTGCGATTAGCGCATACTGTGTGTATGGATCGTACTTGCGTACCTCCTTACGATCAAAGTGTTGCGCTGGATCGTAGTCCTTAATTTCGCAAGCAAAACGAGTCTTAAAATTCTCCGCATTGAAGCGTGTTATTGGCGCAGCGCCACTCACACCATTCTCTAGGTTTGAGAAAAATGTTTCGATATTATTGCCTAGCGGATTGATTGTTCCAATTCCTGTAATTACTACTCTTCTTGGTGTCATAATTTTAAGACTTTATTAAACTTGTCGAATTAATTCTTTATAAAGTTGTTACTATTTCTTGTTAGCCTCGATGTAAGCTACAGCATCACCTACAGTAGTGATTTTCTCTGCATCCTCATCTGGAATTTGGATATCGAATGCTTTTTCGAACTCCATGATCAACTCAACTGTATCTAGTGAGTCTGCACCTAGGTGGTTAGTGAAGCTTGCCTCTGCTACTACCTCTGATTCTTTAACGCCAAGCTTGTCTACGATAATCTCGACAACTTTTGATTGAACTTCTGACATAATTTTTACTTTTTTTTAATTAAACAAAATTTATTTTTTTTAGATTTACATCATCTATTTTATGCAATTTCACGCAAAAATAACACTTTTTTTATTACTTTTGACAAATAAACAAGTTTTTTTTTCATAAATTACTCTCAACACTGAGACAAACAACTGAATAACAATATATTATGAACCTATTATTAATTTCAAATTCAACTAACGCAGGAGAGGCATACTTACAATATCCTATGCCACAGATCGAAAAGTTCCTAACTGGAGTAACTGAAGTTGTCTTCATTCCATACGCAGGAGTAACCATCTCTTATGAGGAGTATGAGCAGCGCGTAAAGAGTCGCTTCTCGGAGATCGGCATCAACGTGAAATCGATCCACCACGAGAGCGATCCTCAGGCAGCGATCAGCCAAGCACAAGCGATATGTGTGGGAGGTGGCAACACTTTTGCCCTCACAAAGAAGATGCAGGAGCAGGGTCTAATGCAGGCGATCAAGAGCAAAATCGATGCTGGCACTCCATACGTAGGTTGGTCGGCAGGTAGCAACGTAACTTGTCCAACGATCTGCACAACGAACGATATGCCTATCGTCGAGCCTGAGTCATTCAACGCTATCGGGGCTGTTAAGTTCCAGATCAACCCACACTACTTGGATGCAAATCCAGAGGGGCACGCTGGTGAGACTCGTGAGCAGAGAATTACAGAGTACACAGTTGCCAACCCAGAGCGCTACGTTGTGGGGCTACGTGAGGGTTGCATGCTAAAGTACGTTGATGGCAAGATGGAGCTTATCGGTGAGCGTCCTATGCGCATCTTCAAAAATGGTGTTGAGCCATACGAGGTGTCGGCTGGTGATAGCCTAGATTTCTTGCTTTAATATAATATAAGGTATAAAATGGTAGTTTTTGTTATCGGAGTGGGTCTCATTGGGGGATCATTTGCACTGGCGCTAAAGGACAAAAACCTCTGCAAAGAGGTCCTAGGCTTTGATCTGAGCACTGAGCACATGAACAAAGCACTGGAGTTGGGCATTATAGATCGTGGGGTCGACATAGAGGAGGGGATGGCAAGCGCAGAGCTTATTGTCATCGCCACACCTGTCGATTCGGCACCTCTTTTAGCCGCAAAGCTCCTTAACAAAATCTCAAAGAGCCAAGTGCTTATAGACATGGGGTCTATAAAGTACGACATTAGCGAGGCTGTAAAGATGCACGCTAACCGAGACCGCTATGTGGCGACCCACCCTATGTGGGGAACCGAGCACAGTGGTCCACAGGCGGCAAAACATGGCGCGTTCGAGGGTTGCAGCACAGTGATCTGCAACCCCGAACTCAGCGCTAAGGATGCTCTGAGCCTTGTTGAGAGCATTTACAAGAGTCTAGGATCCAAGATCATATATATGGATGCAGAGGATCACGACACTCACGCCGCCTATATCTCTCACATCTCCCATATCAGCTCGTTTGCCCTTGCGCTCACGGTGCTAGAGAAGGAGCGTGAGGAGCAGCACATATTCGACATGGCTGGGACGGGTTTTGAGAGTACAGTGCGACTCGCCAAGAGTTCGGCTAGGACTTGGGCACCTATTCTTATGCAGAATCGATTCAATGTTTTGGATGTTCTGCGTGAGCATATCCACCAGCTCCAGATACTTCGCAAGACGCTGGAATCCAACGATAACGAGGCACTCGCAGCAGCTATTGAGAAGGCTAACACCATCAAAAAAATTATTAGCTAGATGGAGCGCTCCGAGACTGGTCGCAGTGGTGAGCAGGCAACTGTCGAGTATCTTCGAGAGCGAGGGTATGAGATATGTGCAACAAACTGGAGGTCGGGAAATTATGAGCTTGATATAGTTGCACAAAATGGTGACACGCTGCACTTTGTCGAGGTGAAAACTCGCAAAAGAGGAGGGCTAACATCACCCCACTCAGCAATCACACCTCAAAAGTGTAGAGCTCTACACAAAGCCGCTTGTGCCTACATGGCGTGGAGCAAAACAACACTTGAGATCTCGTTTGATCTAGCCGCCGTTGAGATCGATTCGCACGGCAACACTCAGATCGATTACATAGAGAATGCGATAGAGTACAACTGGTAATTTTGCTCTTTCAATAAATTTATCATACCTTTGCGCAAGCAAACACACAAAATACTTACACAACAAAGACTATGTGGCTCTACAACCTAGGTCTACATATTTATGCACTAATTGTTAGATTAGTCGCCTCTCGCAACCGCAAAGCACAGCTTTGGCATGCAGGGCGAAGAGATCTATTCAAACGCATGGCAGAGATGATCGCCCCTGAGGATCGTATCATCTGGATTCACGTTGCCTCACTTGGAGAGTTCGAGCAGGGTCGCCCGATCATCGAGCAGATTCGCTCCGAGAAGCCCCAATACAAGATCCTACTCACGTTCTTCTCCCCTTCGGGCTATGAGATTCGCAAAGATTACCAAGGGGCGGACTACATCTTCTACATGCCACTCGACACCCCTCGCAACGCACGACGATTCATCGAAATTGCCCACCCTGAGGTTGCAATATTTGTCAAATATGAGTTCTGGCTCAACCACCTAAGGGAGCTCAAGCGCAAGGGGATCAAAACATATATTGTCTCGGCAATATTCCGCAAAAACTCTATCTTCTTCCGCCCTCATGGGGGGATGTGGCGACAGGCGCTGGAGAGTTTCGACACCCTATTTGTTCAAAATACAGAGTCTAAGAGACTCCTATCAGATATTGGCTTTGATAATGTGGTGGTAGCTGGCGACACACGATTTGACCGTGTAGCACAGATCGCCTCTGCCGCAAAGAGAGTTTCACTCGTGGAGCGATTCAAGGGCGAGAATAGATGCCTAGTTGCAGGTTCGACATGGGAGCCCGACGAGGAGCTGCTCATCGATTTGATGAACAGTCACCCCGAAACAAAGTTCATAATCGCACCGCACGAGATCAACGAGGAGCGCATCGAAAAGCTCGCATCCAGAGCCCAGAATGGAGCTATACGCTATACAAAACACCACGACTCGGAGAGCATCCCACAAGCTCAACTCCTAATCATCGACACGATAGGTCTACTCTCATCGGTCTACTCCTATGCGTCTCTGAGCTATATTGGAGGGGGATTTGGCGTTGGTATCCACAACACCCTGGAGGCTGCTACGTTTGGTCTACCAATATCATTTGGACCAAATTTTGCACGTTTTAAAGAGGCACGTGATATGGTGAAACTCGGCTCTGCCACTCCAATCACAAACTACTCCGAATTAGAGCGTTGGTTTAACCAATCGCCCGAAGAGCTCGCAAAACAAGCTCGCACATCGAAGGACTACACCAACAGTCACCAAGGGGCGACGAGCACCATTCTAAAGACTATTTTCACAAGATAAAAAGAAGGGCGACCACAAAATTGTAGTCGCCCATTTTTTTCGCCTTGCCTAATTACAAGGTGGATCCTAAAATTTAAATTGAACTCACATTAATTAGTTCTGCTCCTCGATCCACTCTATAACTTCGGGTGCATTAGGCAGAGTTCTTGGCTCGATCGACGTGTGCAAAGAGCCATCCTCGTTGATAAGGAACTTCTGGAAATTCCACTCAACTGGGAAGTCACCCACACCATTCTCCACCTGCGATGTCAACCACTTATATAGCGGTGCCATATCCTCGCCCACGACTGAAATTTTCGACATCATAGGGAATGAAACATCAAAATTAGCAGAGCAGAAAGCCTTGATCTCCTCGTTAGTACCCGACTCTTGATCTGCAAAGTTGTTCGCTGGGAATCCAACGATAACAAAGCCTGAGTCCTTGTACTTGTCGTAGAGAGCCTGAAGCTGCTCATACTGAGGTGTTAACCCACACGCCGAAGCGGTGTTTACAATCATTACTTTTTTGCCTTTAAGTGATGACAAATCAAATTCTACGCCGTCAATGTCGGCAACTGTAAAGTCATAGAGAGAGGTACTTTGCGTCGATGAACAAGAAACTAATATTACAACAAGACCCAATACCATAGCTACTCTACGCACAAATGCGTTTAGTCCTTTTTTCATTTTTTAATCTTTTAGTTGTTACGGATTTTCGCTGCACATCAAACAGATAGACATAATACACAGCCTAGATCAAAGGTATATATTTTTTTTATTTTTCAAAACTTTCTACTACATAATCGTAAACTTTATGTATATTTGCACCTTAAAATACGTATTTAAACGCATATAAACAATAAGATATAAAAAGCAATGGCAAAGGAACTCAAAGATCTCACCAAGTCTGATGAGAACTACTCACAATGGTATAACGACTTGGTAATCAAGGCAGGTTTGGCTGAAAATTCGGCCGTTCGTGGATGTATGGTTATCAAGCCCTATGGCTACGCTATATGGGAGAAGATGCAGGCGGCTCTCGATGCAATGTTCAAGGAGACGGGGCACCAAAACGCATATTTCCCACTATTTATCCCTAAATCTTTCTTCTCAAAGGAGGCGAACCACGTAGAGGGTTTCGCTAAGGAGTGCGCTGTAGTGACTCACTACCGCCTGAAGAATGATCCAGACGGAAAGGGCATTGTCGTTGACGAGGATGCAAAACTAGAGGAGGAGCTAATCGTTCGCCCAACGTCTGAGACTATCATCTGGAACACATACAAGGGCTGGATTCAATCATACCGTGATCTACCGATCCTGTGTAACCAATGGGCAAACGTAGTTCGTTGGGAGATGCGTACTCGCATGTTCCTTCGCACAGCTGAGTTCCTATGGCAGGAGGGGCACACCGCACACGCAACTCGTGAGGAGGCTTTGGAGGAGACTCGCAAGATGATCCACGTCTATCAAGATTTCGCACAGAACTGGATGGGTGTTCCTGTAGTTGTGGGTCACAAGTCACCAAACGAGCGCTTTGCAGGTGCTGAGGATACACTCACTATCGAGGCACTTATGCAGGATGGTAAGGCTCTTCAGAGTGGAACTTCACACTTCCTAGCTCAGAACTTCGCTAAGGCATTCGACGTTACTTTTGCAAATAAAGAGGGCAAGCTAGACTACGTTTGGGCTACTTCATGGGGTGTTTCGACACGTCTGATGGGTGCTCTAATCATGGCTCACTCAGATAACAATGGATTGGTTCTTCCTCCAAAACTCGCACCTATTCAGGTTGTGATGGTACCTATCTATAAGGGTGAGGAGCAGATGAACGCTATCCTTGGCAAGATGAACGAGTACGCTGCAGAGCTCAAAAAGCGTGGCATCAGCGTCAAGATCGATGATCGTGACAATGTACGCTCTGGATTCAAGTTCGCTGAGTATGAGCTTAAGGGTGTGCCAGTACGTATGGCGATGGGTCCTCGCGACTTCGAGAATGGATCGATCGAGATCGCACGTCGTGACACTCTAACCAAAGAGATCGTACCACAAGAGGGCATCGTAGATCGTGTTGAGGCTCTTTTGACAGAGATTCAAGACAACATCTTCAACAAGGCTCTAAACTTCCGTGAGGAGATGACAACTTCGGTTGACACTTGGGAGGAGTTCCAAAAGGTGCTTGACGAGAAGGGCGGATTCCTACTCGCACACTGGGACGGAACACCTGAGACAGAGGTTGCGATCAAGGATGCAACGAAGGCAACTATCCGCTGTATCCCTATCGATGCACCAGAGGAGCAGGGCGTTTGTGTATTCTCAGGCAAACCATCTAGCAAGCGTGTTCTATTCGCTAGAAGCTACTAGAGACTTAATTTAATATAAAAAAGCGTGGATAAATCAGATTTATCCACGCTTTTTCGTTATAAATATGAACTACCCTTGTTTGATAGTTACATCCATCTGAGGGAATGGGAACTCTAGACCGTGACCACCGAACTCCTTATATACACGCTCGCTGATGTTGCCCAACAGCCCGAAGTAGTCGCTGCCCTTTACCCAGCAACGCACAACCAACGAAATGCTGCTGTCGTTCATCGATCCGAGCAGAGCCACAGGTGAGCATAGTGGTGCGTTCTCAGGCATGCTCTCGATCGCCTCACGCTTATACTGCTCCTCCCAGCTCTCCATATCTTTTGCGTTGAATAGCGCGCGAGGATCCTCCTTCAGCATATCGAGCACAACTCTCTTCGCAAGATCAAGATCGCTACCATAAGCGATAGAGAACGACATATCGACACGACGATACATCTCCTTAGAGTAGTTGTTGATGTTACCCACCGAGAGTGGTCCGTTAGGGATGATGATATACTTATTATCGAAAGTGTTTAGGATTGTGTGGAAGATCTGAATCTCCTTTACGATACCTGTGAAGCCCTGAGCTTCGATCACATCACCCACTTTATACGGCTTTAGAATGAGCATCAACACTCCACCTGCGAAGTTCTGAAGTGTGCCACTAAGAGCCAAACCGATGGCAACACCTGCCGTTGCGAAGATCGCAAGGAACGAGGTTGTATCTACACCAAGGATTCCAACAACGATAATGAGCAGGACGATAAGTAGCGAGATTTTCACCAAACTATGAATGAAGCTAGCCAAAGAGGTCTCTAGTCGTCTCTTTTCGAATGAGCTCTTCATGGCTGCGGTTAGCTTGCCGATAATGAATTTACCAACGATAAATACCGCTACTGCCGCTAGGAGTCTACCTCCGAAAGATACCGCCCAATCCGTTAGGGTGTGGATAATCTCATCCATCGATGTATTAGTCAAAAAATCCGTTGCGCTTTTGATAGGATCCACCCCTGCCGCCTCTGCAGCTGGGTTCGCTTGGAGTAAGAATTTCATCTTTAAACTGTTTTATTAATGATACTTAAATTTTAAAATAATCTCGCAAAAGTAAGCAAATATTTCTGAACAGCAAACCCCCTCTATCGTTTTGAGAACCCTAATTAAATATTTTTACTATATTTGCACCCGCAAAATTTAAATACGATTTTATGAAGACTATTATTAGACTATTTACGCTTGCTCTACTATCGCTAGTATCTGCAAACTCATTTGCTCAACACTATAACGCCGACTCTACATGGGTTCACGGAGGTAACATTGGACTATCTGCCAACCAAGTTGGACAGGTTAACTGGTCTGCCGGTGGTGAGAACACAATGGGTATCAACGCCCACATCGACTACTCTGCTGACATGAAGAGAGAGAAGCACATCTGGAACAGCCGCCTTGAGCTGGAGTATGGTTTTACGACAACCGAGACAGATGGCAATAAGAAGAACTCGGACAAGATCTACCTATCTTCGCTCTATGGTTATGAGATTGGAAAGAACCTATACTTCAGTGGTTCGCTTGGTTTCCGTACTCAGTTTGCCAAGGGTTATGACTACACAGCCACGCCTAAGTCCTTCATCTCAGATTTTATGGCTCCTGGATACCTCACACTCGGTGCGGGTTTCACGTGGACTCCAAAAACGTGGATCACTGCGACTCTAACACCAGCAACATATCGTGGTATCTTTGTCTCGAGCGACATCCTCTCTGATGCTGGTCAGTATGGTGTTGAGCCAGGCAGCCACTACAAAACGGAGCTGGGAGCCAACCTCAATGTTGAGACTAAATTCAAACTAATGGAGAACGTCGATCTATACTCTCGCCTCATCCTATTTAGCGACTATATCGACAAGCCACAAAACGTGGATGTTCTTTGGGATGTGAAGATCAACATGACAGTAAATAAGTGGCTCAGCGCAAGTGTTAGCACATCGCTTATATATGATGACAACATCAAGATCACAGACAGCGACGGAAGAGTTGGACCACGTGTTCAGTTCCAAGAGATCGTTGGAGTTGGTCTAAACTTCAAGCTATAACAAAATACAGAAACTCCCCGAAAAGCCGTCTGCCTTTCGGGGAGTTTTTTATTATCGATCAATAGCTCTATCGACTAAACTCTACAACTAAAGAGCTCTGCGCAGGAACTACGATCTCCTGGCTTGGATCTACGCTCTCGCCAGTGAGGACATTGCGCCCACCCTCTAGCGATGATCCAACCTCTGAGTAGTTGGCCCAAGGTACGATCTTATCCTCGTCAGAGTTGTTGATATAGACAAACACAGCATCTTTATCGTCATATCTGAAGTAGGCATAGGTGTTATCACGCGTGATAAAGTGCAGTAGCTTGCCGTTGTGGATCACATCCTTTGTCTTACGCCAGTTTAGCAGCGTGCTCACATGGTCGTAGATCTCACCTGCCGAGCCAGTGTGTTGCGATGGATCAAATAGGTTGACCTTATCGCCCTGCCATCCACCTGGGAAGTCCACACGAAGCCCACCATGCCCCAAAGACATATCGCTAGATTGAAACATGAGCTCATCACCTGCAAATATCTGGGGGATACCTCTCATTGTCGAGAGTATAGTCATCGCCATCTTCACCTTCGCTGGGTCGCCCTGAAGAACATCTGCAACTCGCTCTGTGTCGTGATTGCCAAGGAAGATCATCATCTTCGATAGGTCGTGATACAAAAAGTCATTCGAGACGGCTTCATAGACCTTGATTACACCCTGTCCCCAATCCTTTGAGTCCTGCACAAGTCCATTGCGCACGGCATCGTGCAGAGGGAAGTCCATGATTGATGGCAGGTGAGAGTCGAAACCATCTTTGTTGTCATTTCCACCCTGCCAGTAGGCGAGCTGTGGCGCATTTCCTGTCCAGCACTCACCCACGATGTTGAAGTTTGGATACTCCGCCAAGACGGCTTTGTTCCACTCGCTCATCGGCACCTTCTCGTTATATGGGTAGGTATCGACACGGAAACCATCCAAGTTAGCGTACTCGATCCACCACACAGCCCACTGCTTAAAGTAGTTGAGTACAAATTCGTTATCGAGGTTCATATCAGGCATCGACGGCACAAACCAACCCGACTCTTGCAGGTGTAGATCATACTGCGAGGCGTTAGGGTCCATATTTGTCGAGAAGACGTGGTTGGTGTTGAGATACTCATCGTGCTGGTGAATCCAATCCTCAAATGGCAGATCCTTGATCCAGCGGTGCGAGACTCCACAGTGGTTAGTCACAATATCCATTATGGTTTTGATGCCGTGCTCGTGCCCCTGAGCAACCATCTGCTTATAGAGCTCATTTGAGCCATAGCGAGGGTCGATCTGGTAGTAATCAGTACACGCATAGCCGTGATACGAGTGCTCAGGCTCATTATCTTCGAGCAGAGGAGTCATCCATATTGCAGTCGCCCCAAGCCCCGAAATGTAATCCATATTGTTGATTATCCCCTGAATATCACCTCCATGACGACCAAATGCTGCATCACGATCTAGCTTATCGACTGTATTATCTGTCGAGTCGTTGCTCTGATCGCCATTTGCGAAGCGGTCGGGCATTATCAGATAGATCATATCCGCCGTTGTGAAGCTACCCCTCTGAGCCGAACCCTCACGGCGCTCGTCGAAGTTATAGGCTAGCTTAAACTCTTCATCACCACGTGAGAAGACCAAGTAGCGAACCCCTGCCTCGGCATTGGGGTCAACTGTCACATCTGCAAAGATATAGTTTGGGCTGTCCGCTTTGTGTGTCGCTGTAAGCTCTACTCCCGCAGCACCCTCTACCCTAACGTCATATTCGCTGATGTCCTCTCCCGATATCATCAACTGAAGCGGAGTCTTCATTCCGACCCACCAGCTCAGTGGTTCGACTCTTGAGATCTGAGTCTGAGCGTCAGCTACTGAAGCTGGATCGAATGTCGTTTTTGGTGACTCTGCACATGAATTTGCTACGACCAGAGCCGCAGCCATTAGCAAAATAACTCTTAATTGTTTCATTGTAAAAATCATTGTGTTAAAATTTTATAACTCCACGGCTCCATAATCTCATTCACATGCTCCGAGAGGAGCACTGGTCCTCCAGTAAGTGCATTGATGTACCTACCAGCATATATCCCCGTGTTGTAGTCAGCCTCTATCACATAGGGCGACATATTCATTATTGCGACAACTCGCTCGCCATCACGCTCCCTAACCAAAATCATCAGGCAATCCTCCGCGTTGTTGTGAATCTCCACAAAATCTGAGTGCTCCGTGCCTGCTCTGAGCGCTGCTGAACCATGCTTTAGTGCGCTCAGACGCTCATATAGCTGAGTGTAGCGATTAGCCGAGAGCTCTGGCATAGGATCACGATCGAAGAACTCAAACGAGTGGTCATAGCCATACTCCTGCCCCGTGTATATCAGTGGCATTGAGCGTGGCACAACAAACGAAAAGACCGCCATCAGCTCGTGAGCATCGCCCATTCGCTCAAACTCCGACCCGCTCCACGAGTTCTCGTCATGGTTCGAGGTGAAGCTCATCCTCATCGCCCAGTTTGGGTACTCTGAGCGATCCTCATAGAGGTACTCCCTTAGAGCTGTGACCCTCACTTTTTGCTGTGCAACATCGTTCATTATGTGGTGCATACGCCACGCATAGCAGGCATTGAACCCCCCAACCGAGAATAGGTCGGTCTGCTCCGCCTCGGCTAGGAAGAAGATATCGGGCTTAATCTGGCGCAGTCGAGAGGTCGTCTCACGCCAAAACTCCATAGGCACAAGCATAGCCATATCGCACCTGAAACCATCTACGGCGTGCTCCTTCACCCAAAACTCCATAGCCTCTTGTTGAGCTAGCCACACATCGTGGTTGGCGTAGTTGAGTTTTGCTGTGTCGTGCCAATCCCAAGGCACTAGAGCCTCGCCCTGCTCATCTCGCTCATACCAATCGGCTGGCGATTCGGTGATCCAGCGAGCATCCCTAGCTGTGTGGTTAGCCACCCAATCGAGTATAACCTTCATCGAGAGAGAGTGCGCCCTCTGTATGAAGCTATCAAAGTCGTTCAAATCGCCAAACTCAGGGTTCACGGCGCAGTAGTCCCTTATCGAGTAGTAGGAGCCTAGCTCCCCCTTGCGATTGACCTCGCCGATTGGGTATATTGGCATGAGCCATATCAGATCAACCCCCATCTGATGTAGGCGCTCTAGCTGCTCAGTTGCAGCCAAGAGAGTACCACTTGGGGTTAGTTGTCTAACGTTCATCTCATATATCACAGCTCCTTGGCTCCAGCTTGGATGTTTCATATCTTTCTTTGGTTTAGTTAGTCTTTGTCAGCACCTCAAACCCATATGGCGAGAGCTCCATCGAGAGTGTCCCATCGGGTAGTATGCTGAAATTCTCACCAAAATTAGCATTTAATTTTTGATTGAGGTTCAATCCCGCTGGTAAATGTGTAGTAATTTTCTGCTCACTACCACTATTATTGAGCGCTACGATAACATAACTCCCCATGTAGACCCTCACAAAGAGCCAAACATCGTTGGTCGAGACTAGCGTTGACATGTCGCCATAGAGCAGCGGCATGTTCTCTCCTCGAAGCTGTGTGAGCTGTTTTACCTTCGCAAGGAGCCTCTCTTCGGGGTCTGAGTAGCCATCGAAACGCATCATACGTCGATTATCGGGATCATTGCCCCCAGGCTCGCCGAACTCATCACCCTGATAGATACACGGCACACCTGGCACAGTCATTATCAGGGCGTTCATAAGCCCCAACTTATCATATCCGACAGGATCGCCCACACCCACCTTTCGAGCCCAACCTGCAGCCTTGTGATCCTCATTGGGTTTGAGATCACCGCCCGCAAGCGAGACAAAGCGTGGTTTATCGTGATTTCCCGTAATATTGCCCATCGTGTGGTGAGCTCCATAAGCATCTATTGCCTGATCTACGGCGTGTGTTATTCTTCGCATGTCTCCACCTGAGACAATCACATCTAAAGCCGTGTGATATAGCCCAAAATCGAACTGCGCATCGATCATTCCGCTCCTTAGATACGAGCCCACCAACTCATGAGAGCCATAGGTCTCGCCAATCTGCCATAGATCCTTTTCGGGGTATCGCTGGCGCATCTTCTTGGTGAGAGTTCGCCAAAACTCTAGCGGTATGTGCTTACAAGCATCGTGTCTAAATCCATCGAAATCGTACTCCGCAACCCAATACAAGGCCGAATCTGTCATAGGCTCTCTCACCTGCTCACGCTCCAAATCGAGCGATGGAATGTGCTTGTCGAACCATGTCGTCAGCCGCTGCTCGTCCCAGAGTGCGATGTTCTCACGTCCATCGGGCAGAACAAGCGGTGTTGTCCAGTCGGGATTCTGTTTTAGCACTGGCGAGTTGATATGTAGGTGGTTGGCAACATAGTCCAAAATCACATTCATATCGTTTGCATGCGCAACATCCAACATCTCGTGCAGATCCTCAGATCGCCCAAAG